>NZ_QTKX01000001.1:2239936-2559927 GCF_018424685.1 Mesobacillus boroniphilus | reverse complement strand
AAGATGAGATTTCCCATAGCGCAAGCTAGTAAGAACCCTGAAAGATGATCAGGTTGATAGGTCAGAGGTGGAAGCGCGGTGACGTGTGGAGCTGACTGATACTAATCGTTCGAGGACTTAACCAAATTAGATTACTCATTTCTTCTTATTCTTCTTACACATTATCTAGTTTTGAGGGAATAAAGATTTTTCGAAGTGAAATTTCTTTTAAAATTTCTCTTGCAAAATAACTTAAAGTCAGTATAATAGATATTGTCTTTAAAAAATGTCTGGTGACGATAGCGAGAAGGTCACACCCGTTCCCATACCGAACACGGAAGTTAAGCTTCTCAGCGCCGATGGTAGTTGGGGGTTTCCCCCTGTGAGAGTAGGACGTCGCCGGGCAGTTTCAAATGGAGGATTAGCTCAGCTGGGAGAGCATCTGCCTTACAAGCAGAGGGTCGGCGGTTCGATCCCGTCATCCTCCACCAAGATTTTTTTGCACAGTAAAAATAATCTTCATTAACATGCCGGTGTAGCTCAATTGGTAGAGCAACTGACTTGTAATCAGTAGGTTGGGGGTTCAAGTCCTCTTGCCGGCACCTTTTGTACGAGCCATTAGCTCAGTCGGTAGAGCATCTGACTTTTAATCAGAGGGTCGAAGGTTCGAGTCCTTCATGGCTCACCATTGTTTTTTTACGAAAGTAAAATAACATTGAATCAAATATGCGGGTGTGGCGGAATTGGCAGACGCACCAGACTTAGGATCTGGCGCCGCAAGGCGTGGGGGTTCGACTCCCTTCACCCGCACCATTTTTCAAAAAAACATAAAGTTTGCGGAAGTAGTTCAGTGGTAGAATACAACCTTGCCAAGGTTGGGGTCGCGGGTTCGAATCCCGTCTTCCGCTCCATAGTTCTTAAGCCGGGGTGGCGGAACTGGCAGACGCACAGGACTTAAAATCCTGCGGTAGGTGACTACCGTACCGGTTCGATTCCGGTCCTCGGCACCACCAAGTTAGCTAAAATACTAAATAATGCGCCCGTAGCTCAATTGGATAGAGCGTCTGACTACGGATCAGAAGGTTATGGGTTCGACTCCTTTCGGGCGCGCCATTATATTTTCTCTTTATCGGGGAGTAGCTCAGCTTGGTAGAGCACTTGGTTTGGGACCAAGGGGTCGCAGGTTCGAATCCTGTCTTCCCGACCATGCTACTTATATTATATGGGGCCTTAGCTCAGCTGGGAGAGCGCCTGCCTTGCACGCAGGAGGTCAGCGGTTCGATCCCGCTAGGCTCCACCATAAAACTTTAAATAATAATTTGGCGGTGTAGCTCAGCTGGCTAGAGCGTACGGTTCATACCCGTAAGGTCGGGGGTTCGATCCCCTCCGCCGCTACCAAATTTAATCTGGTTGAACCTATTCAATCTAGGATATCCTGGACCTTTAGCTCAGCTGGTTAGAGCAGACGGCTCATAACCGTCCGGTCGTAGGTTCGAGTCCTACAAGGTCCACCATTGCTTATTTTTACACGGAGGTATACCCAAGTCTGGCTGAAGGGATCGGTCTTGAAAACCGACAGGCGGGTAACACCGCGCGGGGGTTCGAATCCCTCTACCTCCTCCATTATTTTATTGAATATTATCGTCGCGGGGTGGAGCAACAAGCGTTACTTCACTGAATATGCTGCGAGTTGTACCGATCGAGTTGCTTCTTGAATAAGCTACCTGAGATCGGGACAGTCCATGCTCACTAAGAGCATAAACAAAATAGTGTGATTTATATCGTCGCGGGGTGGAGCAGTCCGGTAGCTCGTCGGGCTCATAACCCGAAGGTCGCAGGTTCAAATCCTGCCCCCGCAATCTGGTCCCGTGGTGTAGCGGTTAACATGCCTGCCTGTCACGCAGGAGATCGCCGGTTCGATCCCGGTCGGGACCGCCATTTTTATAATTGCCAGCAGCTCAGTCGGTAGAGCAAGTTGCTCACATCTCCGAATAAGCTTCTAGCAAAGGACCTAAACCTATTGGGATTTAGGAAGCAATATTATAGTGGCTCAGTAGCTCAGTCGGTAGAGCAAAGGACTGAAAATCCTTGTGTCGGCGGTTCGATTCCGTCCTGAGCCACCTTATTTAATTTCAATTAATATGCATTTATAGATATGGCGATTGTGGCGAAGTGGTTAACGCACCTGATTGTGGTTCAGGCATTCGTGGGTTCGATTCCCATCAGTCGCCCCATTTTTTGCGGGTGTAGTTTAGTGGTAAAACCTCAGCCTTCCAAGCTGATGATGAGAGTTCGATTCTCTTCACCCGCTCCATAAGGGCCTATAGCTCAGCTGGTTAGAGCGCACGCCTGATAAGCGTGAGGTCGGTGGTTCGAGTCCACTTAGGCCCATTTTTTATATTATTCCGCAGTAGCTCAGTGGTAGAGCACTCGGCTGTTAACCGAGCGGTCGTAGGTTCGAATCCTACCTGCGGAGCCATTTTTATGGGGAAGTACTCAAGAGGCTGAAGAGGCGCCCCTGCTAAGGGTGTAGGTCGGGTAACCGGCGCGAGGGTTCAAATCCCTCCTTCTCCGCCACAAGGCCCCTTGGTCAAGCGGTTAAGACACCGCCCTTTCACGGCGGTAACACGGGTTCGAATCCCGTAGGGGTCATAAGGAAAACTGTTAGCATTCGTGCTAACAGTTTTTTTTTATTTAAGGATAACAAATCAGGATCAATAGCGTTGCCAGGTAGGTACTAGTTAACTTATAAAAATACTTCTGCTTCCCCAGCGTCGCCCCTGATTCCCAGTGAGTTAGTCAAAGCGCGACTTCGAAGACAGAACTCCAAGAGCTGGTGCATGTTAATAATTCTGATAGGTAGGAAAAGAATAGATTCTTTCTTAGTGGATGTTCCCGTAATGTGGCAGGGAAATAGATTACGGAAACATAATTCACGGTTGTATCAAAAATTCCGGAATCCGGTTGAAAAACTCTCTCTCAGCCTTAGTGTCCCTCCCTCAATAACTCTAACCTCTCACTCAAAACAAAAAGCAAGTTATACTTCAAAAATTTTATGAAAACGCTATCATTCCAAAAATGTTTTTCCGCTAATTTTCTCTATCAATCCTTATAAAATCAACGCAACCTTCCCCAAAAATATTATTCTATTTCAATTTTCGTTCTCCAAAATTCGCGCAATTGGAAGATTTAGTACATTGAAGCGCTGCCATTTAGATAGAATTGTCGAATACCGAAATTTGGTGAGAATTATTGTCGAAATATTAAAAAAATGTTTACAAGGAATTTTGGATGAAAACTAGAATACTACTGAAAAAGGGAGTTTTCATAAGTTTTGCAGAAGGCAGGTGGAAGGATCTTGGTGATTAATCCTACAGAGTTTGAATTGCATTTGTTCCATGAAGGCAATCTGTTTCAAAGCTACAATTTATTTGGAGCACATGTCATTAAAAATGGAACTGAAACATATACTCGATTTTGTGTGTGGGCTCCAAAGGCGACTCAGGTAAGGTTAGCAGGTGATTTAAATAATTGGGATGGGAATGGCTATGAGTTTCATAAAGTCAATCAGGAGGGAGTCTGGCAGCTCGCTCTAGAGGGTGATTTGACCGGTACCATTTATAAATATGAGATTGTGACTGCGTCGGGTGAGCACAGGCTCAAATCTGACCCTTATGCGTTTTTCTCCGAATTAAGGCCAAACACGGCTTCGATTGTCTATTCAATGGACGGTTACAAATGGAATGATCAGAAGTGGCTGCAAAAGCGTGAAAAGCGGACTACCCTCGGGGAGCCGATGTTCATATATGAGCTTCATGTGGGTTCCTGGAAGAAGCATGAGGATGGTTCTTTTCTTACATACCGTGAGCTTGTTGATGAGTTGATCCCATATATTGCTGAGCACGGATACACACATATTGAATTATTGCCTCTAACTGAGCATCCGCTCGACATCTCATGGGGCTATCAATCTACTGGTTATTTTTCCGTTACGAGTCGTTATGGACCGCCTCATGATTTCATGTATTTCGTTGATATGTGTCATCAAAATGGCATTGGGGTCATCCTTGATTGGATTCCGGGGCATTTTTGCAAGGATGCTCATGGGTTGTACCAGTTCGATGGCAGCTATGTATTTGAATATCAGCGGGAGAATGATCGTGAAAACCATGTTTGGGGCACAGCCAATTTCGACTTGGGAAAAACGGAGGTGCAGAGCTTTCTGATTTCGAGTGCGCTTTTCTGGTTGGAGAAATACCATATTGACGGCTTCAGGGTTGATGCTGTGGCTAATATCATCTACTGGCCGAATTCGATCCAGGCAGCGAACCAATTTGGAGTGGATTTTTTAAAGAAACTGAACAAAGCGGTCAAGGAGTATGAACCGGGAGCATTGATGATTGCGGAGGATTCGACTGACTGGCCGCAGGTGACGGCTCCTGTGGAGTATGGCGGTCTTGGTTTTACATACAAGTGGAACATGGGATGGATGAATGACACCTTGAAGTATATGGAGGAAGAATCCCATAACAGGAAGCATATACATGATAAAGTCACCTTTTCGCTGCTATATGCATTTTCAGAGAATTTTGTCCTGCCCTTTTCGCACGATGAGGTCGTTCACGGGAAGAAATCGCTTCTTGATAAGATGCCGGGCGATTACTGGCAAAAGTTCGCACAGCTTAGACTATTGCTTGGGTTCATGGCAGCACATCCGGGCAAGAAACTGACTTTCATGGGGACCGAATTTGGACAGTTTTCGGAATGGAAGGACAAAGAACAGCTTGACTGGAATCTCCTCGATTATGAAATGCATGAAAAGATGAACCATTATAATAAGGAACTAATCAAATTGTATAAGCGGTCTAAGCCGCTGTATGAGGTCGATCAAAGCTATGAAGGCTTTGAGTGGATCGATGCTGATAACCGGGACCAGTCGATTTTTTCTTTTATCCGGAAAGGGAAGAATCCTGAAGAACTTCTGGTCATAGTTTGCAATTTTACAGAAAAAATATATAGCGATTATCGAATCGGTGTCCCAAAGAATGGCGAATATCGGGAAATTTTGAACAGTGATGCTACAGACTTTGGCGGTTCAGGAGTTATAAATAAAAAAGTTTTGAAAGCGGAAGAAATAGCCTTTCATGGAAGGCCATATTCTATAGAGATGAGTATTTCTCCATTCGGAATCTCAGTCTTACGTCCTGTTATAAAAAGAAAGGGGAGAAACAATCATGCAAAAGAAGAAATGCGTAGCAATGCTGTTGGCAGGAGGAAAAGGAAGCCGGCTGCACTCACTGACGAAGAATCTCGCTAAGCCAGCTGTCCCTTTTGGCGGCAAATACCGGATCATCGATTTCCCGTTAAGCAACTGCACGAACTCAGGAATCCATACTGTGGGCGTATTGACACAATATCAGCCACTTTTGCTTAATTCTTATATTGGCATTGGCAGTGCATGGGACCTCGACAGGAAGGATGGCGGTGTCACTGTGTTACCGCCTTATGCGGAGAGTTCTGAAGTAAAATGGTATTCTGGTACGGCAAGTGCGATTTTCCAGAATCTGAATTATCTTGATCAGTATAATCCGGAGTACGTCCTTATTCTCTCAGGTGACCATATTTATAAAATGAATTATGAATTGATGCTAGAACATCATATTGAGAAAGGTGCCGATGTGACAATCTCGGTCATTGAAGTTCCATGGGAAGAGACAAATCGCTTTGGCATCATGAATACGGATGCTGAACTTAGGGTCACTGAATTTGAGGAAAAACCGGATGTAGCGAAAAATAATCTGGCTTCGATGGGAATTTATATTTTTAAATGGAGTGTTTTAAGGGAATATCTGATAAGGGATGATCAGAATCCTGATTCCAGCCATGATTTCGGAAAGGATATCATTCCTCTGTTAATCGAAGAAAATATGAAATTATTTGCTTATCCTTTTAAAGGCTACTGGAAGGATGTAGGGACAGTACAAAGCCTTTGGGAAGCGAATATGGATTTATTGGATAAAGATTGTGAGTTGAACCTGTTTGATCAGTCGTGGCGGATTTATTCCGTCAATCCCAATCAGCCGCCGCAATATATTTGCCCAGAAGGAGAAGTAACAGAGTCGCTGGTCAATGAGGGCTGCAAGATCGAAGGGGAGGTTTCCAGAACGGTCGTTTTTCAGGGAGTGACTGTGAAAAAGGGAGCTGTTGTAAAGGAAACTGTTATCATGCCGGATGCCGTTATTGGCCACAACTGTGTAATTGAAAAGGCGATTGTTTCCCCTGGAGTATATGTACCGGATGGAACAATCATAAAGCCAGGCGAGAGCGAGAACGACATCACATTAGTATCGGAAGAAACAATCGGTGAATTGCAATCCAATTGAACCGATTCGGGAGGAAAAAGAAATGAACAAACAATTATTAGGAGTAATAGATGCAACAACCGTTCACGATGATCTCCAGGAACTGTCCATTCACCGGTCGGTGGCAGCGATTCCTTTTGGCGGAAGATACAGGCTGATTGATTTTATCCTTTCCAATATGGTCAACTCAGGTATACAGAGTGTGGCTATTTTTCCTAAATTTCAATACAGGTCGCTGATGGACCATTTAGGGTCAGGCAGGAACTGGGACCTTAATCGAAAAAGGGATGGACTATTCTTCTTCCCTGCGCCTAATCTTGATAAACATTATACGGGAATCGGCACGCTGGACCACTTTGCTGACAACATTGACTTCTTTGAACGGAGTACCCAGGAGTATGCGCTGATTGCGAATTCCTATACGGTTTTCAATATGGATTTCCAGCCGCTGCTTGATTGGCATATCAAATCCGGCTGCGACATCACCGAGGTGCAAAAAGAAGGAAAATCAATGGGCATATACCTCGTGAAAAAGTCGTTGTTGATGGACTTGGTTATGACGCGCAATGAAACCGGCTACTCGAATATGAGGGATGTCGTGACCGATATAGATAGCCAGTTCCATCTCTGCTATTACAATTTTGAGGGATACGCCGCTATGGTTGATACGATTGAAAACTATTTCAGGACCAGCATGGATTTGCTGAAGCCTGAGGTCTGGAAACAGCTATTCCTGAAAGAGCGGCCTATCCTGACAAAAGTAAAGGATGAACCTCCAACCAGATATGATGCCGAGGCATCTGTCCGTAACTCGATGGTTGCCAATGGCGGGATGATTGAGGGTACGGTTGAAAACAGCATCATCGCCAGGGGAGTGAAAATTGGCAAGGGTACAGTCGTACGCAATTGCATCATCATGCAAAAAACGCAAATCAAGGAGAATTGTATCTTGGATTCAGTCATTGTTGATAAGGATGCAAGAATTGAAGCAGGAACAGTGATCACAGCGCCAGCAGAATCACCGGCTGTCATCCGGAAGGGTTCGGTCCAGGGAGTGGGGAGCGGATCGTGAAGGTTTTATTTGCTGTATCGGAATGTGTTCCGTTCATCAAGTCAGGGGGACTGGCGGATGTAGCGGGATCGCTTCCGAAGGAATTGAAAAAACTCGGGGCGGATGTCAGGGTCATTTTGCCGAAGTATGGCTTGATTCCTGAAAAATTCAGCTCAGAAATGAAGAAAGTGAAAGAGTATAATGTGCAATTAGGCTGGCGTTCACAATATTGCGGCATTGAGACTCTGGAGTATGACGGTGTTACTTTCTATTTTGTTGATAATGAGTATTACTTCAAGCGCGATCGTCTTTATGGGCATTATGATGATGGGGAGCGGTTCGCGTTTTTTAATAGAGCGGTCCTTGAATTTATAGCAGAGATCGAATTTTACCCTGATGTCATTCATTGTCATGATTGGCACACGGGAATGATACCATTTTTACTCAGGACAGAGTACTATAAGCGGCCTGGATTCGGATTGATTAGATCCGTGTTCACGATTCATAATCTGCAGTTCCAGGGAATCTTCCCACCAGAAGTATTGGGTGACCTACTGCAGATTGACAGCCAGTATTTCAATGAAGAGCAGCTGGAGTTTTTCGGGAACACCAATTTCATGAAGGGTGCATTGATTGCTGCTGACCATATCACTACTGTCAGTCCTACCTACAAGGAGGAAATCCAGACAGAATTTTATGGTGAAAAGCTCGATGGCATTCTGCGGAAAAGAAGCGAGGACCTATCCGGGATTCTGAATGGTATTGACCACGATCTTTATGATCCAGAAAAGTATCCTGGATTGGTTGCCACTTTCGGAGTGGGCTCACTTGAAAGAAGAGGCGAAAACAAGCTTCAAGTTCAGCGTGATTTCGGTTTGCCAGAAAACGAGAATATTCCTGTTGTGGCAATGATTACGCGGCTGACGAAGCAGAAGGGTCTTGATTTGGTCAGGGGAGTCTTCCATGAAATCATGGCGACCGGATTGCAGCTCGTCGTTCTTGGCACAGGAGACCCTGAGTTTGAGCGATTTTTCAGGGAAATGTCTGCGGAATATCCTGAGCAGTGTGGCGTATACATTGGCTTTGATGAAAATTTGGCTCATCAAGTCTACGCAGGCTCCGATTTATTCCTGATGCCATCCAAGTTCGAACCATGCGGGCTAAGTCAGATGATCGCGATGCGCTATGGCTCTATTCCTGTTGTAAGAGAAACAGGCGGCCTGAACGATACCGTACAGCCTTACAATGAATTTAACGGTGAGGGAAACGGATTTTCCTTTGCAAACTTTAATGCGCATGACATGCTATTTACAATTGAACGGGCGCTGTCTTTTTACCATGAGCGCGAAAAATGGCTTAAGCTGGCGAAAAATGCTATGGAGACAGACTACAGTTGGGCACAGTCTGCCAAACAATACAAAGAATTGTATTCCAATCTCATCTCAAGGAGTGAATCGCATGTTTTCTAATGTTCCCCAATTTAAAACGGCTTTCTTGAAAAAACTCGAGATGATGTTTGGAACCAGCTTTGAAGAAAGCACGAGCCGGGAGCAGTTCCAGACTCTCGGGCATATGATCAGGGAGCATGTGAGTTCTGATTGGATTAAAACTAACGAATTATATCGTGCTGGCGCGAAGAAGCAGGTTTATTACTTGTCAATCGAGTTCCTGCTGGGCCGGCTGCTGAGGCATAACCTGATTAATTTAGGAGTGGAAAAAGTGGTCTGTGAAGGGCTCAGGGAGCTGGGCATCGAGCTGGATCAGTTAGAAGAAATCGAGGCGGATGCCGGGCTTGGCAATGGCGGTCTCGGCCGCCTTGCTGCCTGCTTCCTTGATTCCCTCGCTTCTCTTGATTTGCCAGGACACGGCTGTGGAATCCGCTATAAACATGGACTGTTTGAGCAGAAGATTGTCGATGGTTACCAGGTTGAACTGCCTGAGCAATGGCTCAGGCACGGTCATGTCTGGGAGATTCGAAAAGCAGATGACGCAGTGGAGATTCCGTTCTGGGGTGAAATCGAAAGCAGAATGGAAAATGGCAGGCTTGTTTTCAGGCATCTGAACGCCGAGACAATCATGGCTGTACCATATGATCTGCCTGTCATCGGCTATGAGACTCAGACTGTCAACACGTTAAGGCTATGGAATGCCGAGCCATCGAGATTCCCGGCAAACGCAGATATTTTTAAATATAAGAAGGATACCGAATCAGTTTCCGAATTTTTATATCCGGATGACACACATGATGAAGGGAAGATCCTTCGGCTCAAGCAACAATATTTCCTTGTTTCGTCAAGCTTGAAGGCGATCGTGAATTCTTTTAAAAAGAAGAATAAGAGTTTGCTAGAGTTCCATGATTATGTAAGTATCCATATTAATGACACGCACCCTGCAATTGCCGTTCCTGAGCTGATGAGGATATTGATGGATGAGGAGGGCCTCGGCTGGGACGATGCCTGGCATATAACTGTCCAGACGCTTTCCTATACGAACCATACGACACTGGCTGAGGCGCTGGAGAGGTGGCCGATCCGGATTTTCAAGCCGCTGCTTCCACGCATTTTCATGATAGTTGAGGAAATCAATGAGCGCTTCTGCAAGCAGGTATGGGAGCAGTATCCTGGCGACTGGGGCAGGGTTGAAAGCATGGCGATCATCGCCCATGACGAGGTGCGAATGGCGCCGCTCGCCATTGTCGGCAGCCACAGCGTCAATGGAGTTGCACAGCTTCATACGGAAATCTTGAAAAATCGGGAAATGAACCTGTTTTATCAGTTTTATCCCGAGCGGTTCAATAATAAGACAAATGGGATCACCCACCGCCGCTGGCTGCTGAAAGCGAATCCTGGCCTGTCCGGATTGATTACGGAGGCTATTGGAACTGACTGGGTTTCGTCCCCTCAAAAATTGGAGGATTTAATACGGTTCAAGGATGACTCCGTTTTTCTCGAAAAATTGCATGGAATTAAGCAGGCAAACAAGGAGCGTCTGGCAAAGCGGATTTTGGATAAAACGGGAATTCAAGTTGATACGGAATCAATTTTTGACGTCCAGGTAAAAAGGCTTCATGCCTATAAGCGACAGCTGTTGAATGTACTGCACATCATGCATCTGTATAATGCCTTGAAAGAGGATCCTGAAGCACTGCTATATCCGCGCACATTTATCTTCGGGGCAAAAGCATCTCCAGGTTATTATTTTGCCAAGAAGGTCATCAAGCTGATTAATAGTGTTGCAGAAAAAGTAAACAATGATCCTGCCACTAATGGGAAGCTGAAGGTTGTTTTCCTTGAGAACTACCGCGTCTCCCTGGCTGAGGAAATTTTTCCGGCTGCGGATATCAGTGAACAAATCTCAACCGCAAGCAAAGAGGCTTCCGGCACCGGGAATATGAAGTTCATGATGAACGGGGCTTTGACACTTGGGACGTTGGATGGCGCCAATGTCGAAATTACCGATTTGGTCGGCAGGGAAAATATCTTTTTATTCGGATTGACTGCAGAGGAAGTGCAAGATTACCAGAACAATGGCGGATATCATTCGCTCGAATATTATCACCATGATGAACGGATCCGGGAAGTGGTGGACCAGCTGATCAATGGATTCTTCCCCGATACAGAAAACCACTTTAATGAAATATACGATACCTTGCTCGGCCATAACGACCAGTATTTCGTTTTGAGGGACTTTGCATCCTATGCAGAGGCACATCAGGAGGTCAGCAGGAATTATTTAGATCGAAACGCTTGGCTGCAAAAGAGCCTGGTCAATATCGCGAAGTCAGGTTATTTCTCCAGTGACAGGACCATTATGGAATATGCGTACCAAATCTGGAAGGTACAATCTGCTTTGAAAGTTTAAGATGCAAGAGGCCAAATCGTGGTACGATTTGGCCTTTTTGCTATGGCGTTGGAATGAGAACGTGAACTTGTGAGGGGCAAGGAAGATGGTTTTATTTGCACGAATGTGGTTCGTAGAAGCTAAAAGGGAACATAGAAAGGTTCTATAAGCCCAAATGAAGTCATGGAAGTTAAAAAAGACGCATAGTAAGCCCAAAGGGGCCATTGAACATCAATAAGGTAAAATAGGAGAGCTTATATACACTTGAAAAAGGTATGGATGCTGGACCAGCAACTCCTCTCTATAAAATCAACAACGCTGTTCCAATTGTGATCAGTATGGCACCAGCAACGGTGGATTTTGTTGGTTTTTCTTTTAGAATGATGAAGCTCAGAATCATCGTCAATACAACACTGAATTTATCAATCGGATTTACGATGCTCACTTTCCCGATTGCGAGTGCTGCAAAATAACATAACCAAGAGAAACCAGTTGCGGCGCCGGAAAGGATTAGGAATATGTAGGATTTCCTGGAGATTTTCTTGAGTTCCTTCACAGTTCCCTGGAAAAAAACTATGCTCCACGCAAAAATGATAATCACGACTGTACGGATGAAGGTGGCCACATTGGGATCAACATTCTCAATTCCGATTTTCGCAAGGATATTGGTCAGGGCAGCGAATACTGCTGACATGATGGCGAGAAAAATATATGATTTGGTGTTAAGCACTCTTTTCCTCTGCTTTTTCTTCTTGTCTTTACCGATTAGAACAAAGGTGCCTAAAGAAATAATGATGCCGCCGGCTACTACTGGCATTGTTGCAGGCTCCCTTAGTACAACGAATGATAAGAGGATCGTCAACACGACACTTGCCTTGTCAATCGGGACTACTTTGGATACATCCCCAATTTGAATTGCTTTAAAAAAGGCAAGCCACGATAGACCCGTAGTCAATCCAGAAAGAACCAGGAAAATGAATGATTTCGTTGACACTGCTGTTATGCTTCCGGTTTGCCCGGTGATCACCACCATTAGGTAGGCCATGATCACGACCACGATCGTCCTGACGGCAGTTGCCAAGTTGGAATCGACATCCTCGATTCCGATTTTGGCGAGAATGGCGGTGAAGGAAGCAAATAGGGCGGCCAATAAAGCTAAAATGATACTCATCGTTTATCTCCATTTCTAATAAGTTACTTTTAGTTTGGAAATCTGCAGCGGGAATATTCCTTGTCCAAAAATAGAACAATGTACGTTTGCTGGTTACTGGGCATACGATAGGTTGATAAAAACCTGTGAAGGGAATGAGCTAATTGTATAACGTTCCAACCTATTCCTATCCATATTATGTTGATTCCTCGGCATATAGCCCAAACGTAATGGCAAGATCCAGTCATAATAGCCATCAGCAAGTACTTGGAGCGCTGCTTGCTGGAATAAAAGGGGAAGCTTCAGCAGTTGATTTTTACAGTCGCCTGGCAAAATCTGCACCAAACCGGAGGCATAAGAAAGCTATACAGCAGGCTTTGGAGGATAAGCAAATTCATTTAAGGCAATTTACAGATTTGTTTGTCACTCTTACTGGCCAAAATCCACAGTACCATTTTGATCAGGTTGACTTCCAATCTTATCGAGAAGGTTTGCAAAAGGCTTATGAAACAGAAGTAGAGGATTACCATGCATATCGAAACAGTTATTTACTTACCCAAAACCTGCCGGTGGGCAATGTATTTTTCCGTGCTTTTGCTGATGAATTAGAGCATGCAATAAGGTTAGAATGTCTACGGGAAGAGACGGGTAGCCGATTGCAGGACTATGGAAAAGAACCGTTTACGATCAATATTGAAGAAGCGAGCTTGCAAAACGAGACATTCCGCACTGCCTTATGGACGGGCAGCAACCTACAGGTGACTGTCATGAGCATCGATGTTGGTGATGACATTGGCCTGGAAGTCCACGAAACCGGCGACCAATTTATCCGTGTAGAAGAAGGAGAAGCGCTCGTACAAATGGGGGACACCCAGGATAACCTGGATTTTGAGACTAGAGTGTCTGACGACTATGCGATAATGATTCCTGAAGGAAAATGGCATAATGTAACCAATATAGGCGATACAAAGCTGAAAGTATATGTTATTTATGCACCACCTGAGCATCCATTCGGTACTGTCCACGAAACGAAAGCAGATGCGATGGCTGCTGAGTAAATAATAGTGAAAAAGATTGGAGATAAACTTCTCCAATCTTTTTTGAAATTCCAAAGGGTTACAAAACTCCCACTGTGGATATAGATGTCCACTTATGAACTGAGGCTGTTTTCTTATTCATTTTTCTTATTGTTATCATCTACATAACTGTCTCCCTCTTTATAAGGGATGTCCCCAAGCTCGGACTCGATGCCAGCTTCGTCCAGCATTTCTTCGTATTCCTCTTCGGTATCACTTTGGAATATTTGTCGGTCATCACCTTCAATGTCAGTAGCGCTGAAGGATTCGTAGTCTTCTGTGAATCCTTTTTCTTTTTCATTATCAATATAGAGCTTATTATAGTCTTCATGATCACCGATAAAATCCGAAGGTGTTTCAGATGTGCCAAACTCGGCTACATCATCAAAGCTGTTCCTGTTGTCGGCCATTTCTTCGTTTTGCCTGCGGTCGAAATCGGCTTCATGGGTGTAATCAAGAACATCTTCTTCAGCTGGACGGTCATTTGATAGATTCTGTTCATTTGAGTGCTCGACGCAATATAAAGTATATGGTACTGCTTCAAGCCGCTCAAAAGGAATCTCTTTCCCACATTCCGCACAATTTCCGTATGTGCCATCCTCGATTGCCTTCAGGGCACTGTCGACCTTTTCAATCTGGTCGTCATGATGCTCGTACATCGCCAGATTTTTGCTGCGTTCAAACAGTTCAGTTCCGCTGTCAGCTGGATGGTTATCGTAGGAAGACAGTTCTCCTGTAGCTTCACGCTGGCTGCCCTCCAGATAACCTTCCTCTTCATTGCTATCTATTTGTGAAATAAGCGTTTCTTTTTCATCTATAACCATTTGCTTCAATCTGTTAAGCTGGTCATTTGTCAACATCATTACACATCCTTAGTTTTGATTCGTGTCATACGTACTAAATACCCGCTCGTGATTTTAAGAAACATAGAAAAAGCTTCCGCCAAAGGCAGAAGCTTCTCAAGTATACTTATATTAGGCTGATGAAAATGCCTACTGATAAAAGTAAGCCGAAAATTGTGTTGGTCTTTGCTGTGGCGGCCATAGCAGGCATCATTTGTAATGGATTTGATTTTCCGATGAAGCCTTTCGTTGCTTTTACAGCCTTAGGAATGCTGAGAGCGACAATCGCCAGCCAAGGTGAAACAACACCTGCAATGATTAAGCCGATTACCCAAGAGTAAGAGACAATGAACATACCTGCAAGCAGCCTGATGGCGCCTTTTCTTCCAAGCAGAATCGCCAATGTTTTCCGGCCAAATTCCTTGTCACCATCGAGATCACGAATATTATTCGCAAGCAGGATCGCACCTACAAGTAAAAAGCTAGGAAAAGAAACAAGTACACTAGTCGAGGTAACAGTGCCAGTCTGGATGTAGAAGGAAATAAGGATGATTAGAACACCCATGAAAAATCCTGCGACAAGCTCCCCGAAAGGTGTGTAGGCAATTGGCAATGGACCGCCTGTATAAAGATAACCTGCAGCCAGGGAAACAACACCGACAGCAGCGACCCACCAGCTGGTACTCATGCAAATATATACGCCAAGAAGGACTGAAATTCCATAAAGGCTAAAGGCCAGGTTCAAAACGGTTTTAGGCTTTATGCCATGTCGAACGATCGCTCCGCCGATCCCAACGGAATTTTCATTATCTAGTCCACGTTTAAAATCATAATATTCATTGAACATATTCGTTGCTGCCTGAATTAACAGACTTGCTATTAACATCGCGAGGAACATTCCCCAATGGATTCCACCGCTGTATTCTATCGCTAAAGCAGTCCCTAAAAGGACAGGGGCAAATGCGGCAGTCAAAGTGTGCGGCCGTGTAAGCTGCCACCAGACCCTCCAGTCTGCGCCATTGACTGCTGGTGAAGAACTAGGCTGTAGCTGTGGTTGCATAACTAATTCTCTCCCTTATATCATTCTATCAAACCTTAATATTTTATCTAAAAGAACTAAAATTGTCAAAAAGACCTTTAACATATAGGCTAAATTACTTTACAATTATTAGTGTAGATATTCACATATACACTGTCAATTAGTATTTTCACGTATAATGAGGATGTATTTTCCAGATTGTCTCAGCTGTTTGCGTGCAATATATAATAAGGATGTTAACAGGTTAAGAAAGCCCGCCATTATTGACATCGTGGTGTATGAGGTGTATCTTAAAATAAGCTTTAAAACGTGTGATAACAGATGAGAGGCTGTTATTGGGGGGATATTTTTGGTTGCCATTCAGGAAACGGAACTTAGACAGGGAATTCTTGATGCGATTGAGCGGGCCAAAGGGCAATCTCAGTCGATTTTGGTCAGCGAGGTCCATAAAATAGATCGTATAGATCCTTTTTATTTTTTTGCTTCAGGCAGGGAAAATTTTTTTGGAGAACGCTTTTACTGGAAGGATCCTGAAGGGGAACACTTCCTATCTGGATTGGGTATATGCGGGCAAATACAGTCGGATCAGGGAGCTGACCGCTTTTTTCATGTTGAAAAAGAGTGGAAGCGCTTCATGGATACAGCACTGGTTTTTAATAAATACAATGTAAATGGAACAGGACCTTCTATGTTTGGCGGTTTTACATTTGATCCACTGAAGAAAAAGACAGGCTTATGGTCAAAATTCTCCGAGGCTCTTTTCCACATTCCGAAATATATGCTGACTATTGTCAAGGGAGAGGCGTACTTTACAACCAATGTAGTCTGCACTCAGCATGACGATATGTCCCTGTTTGATAAAGTCACAAGGGAGAGGGAAGCGGTTCTTTCGAAGGCTGGACAGAAACCAGCACTTGCCAGGCTTGGTCTGAAGGATATTATTGAAATTGATCCCGAGGCATGGAAGCAGACAGTCACTGACGTTGTAGACGGTTTTGAAAATAGTGAACTGAAAAAAGTAGTCCTTGCGAGGGAGCTTCGTCTTCACTTTACAGATGAAGTCCAGTCAGAAAGTGTCCTGGCGAATCTACTTGAGAATCAGCAAGAAAGCTTTACATTTGCCTTTGAATCCAATGGTGACTGCTTTATCGGAGCTTCTCCTGAACGGTTGGTCAAGAAGGAAGGATCAAGCCTATTTTCAGCCTGCTTGGCAGGTTCGATCGCCAGGGGCAGCACTCCTGAAGAAGATGAAAAACTCGGTGAGGAACTATTAACAGACCAGAAAAACTTGATAGAGCATCAATATGTGGTGGATATGATAAGGGGAGCGATGGAAGAAACCTGTGATGAGGTGCTTCTTCCGGAACAGCCTACTTTGATGAAAATGAGATATATCCAGCATTTGTATACGCCTGTAATTGGCAAGAACAGGGAAGGTACATCACTTCTTCATTTAGTGAACAGACTTCATCCGACTCCTGCATTGGGCGGATTGCCGAAGCAGGAAGCAATCGAGAAAATCAGGGAAATCGAACAGCTCGATAGAGGCCTTTATGCAGCACCTGTTGGCTGGATGGATTATCAGGGAAATGGTGAATTTGCCGTAGCGATCCGCTCAGGACTGATTCAGGGAAATGAGGCTTCGTTATTTGCCGGATGTGGAATTGTGGCAGATTCAAATGCCGAAAGCGAATATAAAGAGACTAGCATCAAGTTCAGGCCGATGCTTACAGCACTTGGAGGAAAGATCACATGAGCCACCAGGAAGGTTTAACAGCATATATCGCAGCATTCGTTGCGGAACTATCCAAAACAGGAGTAAAGGATGTTGTCATCAGTCCTGGTTCGAGGTCAACGCCAATGGCACTGGTTATGGCTGAGCACCCAGACCTGCGCATCCATATACAGGTCGATGAGAGATCCGCTTCATTCTTCGCCCTTGGAATTGCGAAGGCCACGGGGAAGCCTGTCGCTTTGCTTTGTACGTCCGGAACAGCTGCTGCGAACTATTATCCAGCGGTGATTGAAGCCAGTATTTCAAGGATTCCGCTGATTGTCCTGACAGCAGATCGGCCGCACGAATTGCGTGACGTCGGCGCGCCGCAGGCGATTGACCAGATTCATCTATACGGCAAGAACGTAAAATGGTTTGTCGAAATGGCACCGCCGGAAAAAACGGAGGATATGATCCGCTATGCCCGGACTGTTTGTGGCAGAGCAGCCGCTACTGCCTCAAGCTATCCTCAGGGACCTGTTCATTTGAACTTCCCATTCAGGGAACCGTTAATCCCTCTAATGGATGAAAGCATGTTCGAACTGCCTGAGCGCGTCGGCGGTTATGTGGAAATCGATACAGGTCGCCTCAGTTTATCAGATCAAACGTTTGCGGCAATCAGTGAGGATATCGCTTCATATACGAAGGGGATTATTGTCTGCGGACAACTCGACAACAGCGAATTCACAGATGAAGTCACGGCCCTTGCTGACAAATTACAATTCCCGATCATCGCTGATCCACTGTCACAATTGCGCAGCGGAGAACATGATGGTCATCACATCATTGATGCCTACGATGCGTTCTTGCGGAATGAAGCTGCGAAGGAATCATTAAAGCCCGACGTAATCATAAGATTTGGAGCAATGCCAATCTCGAAAGCATTGACTATTTTTATAAAAGAAAACAGGACTGCCCGTCAATTCGTGGTTGACAGCGGGGCAGGCTGGCGTGAGCCTACGATGTCAGCATCCGATATGTTATATTGCGATGAAGCTCTGTTCTGTAAAAAAATTGGTGAGGTAGCTGCACCAGCAGGCAAGTCTGACTATCTGAATAAGTGGCTCACCGTAAATGAACTAGCCAAAGAACAATTATCTGCTATTTCTCAGGTTGAAGAGTTAAGTGAAGGGAAACTATTCCAGCAGCTTACTGAAATGCTTCCGGAAGGCTCAACATTGTTTGTCGGCAACAGCATGCCAATCCGGGACCTTGATTCGTTCTTCCTATTAAATAAGAAGAAAATCAAGGTCATGGCAAACAGGGGAGCCAATGGAATTGATGGCATAGTCTCTACTGCACTTGGTGTTGCAAGCGTGTCCCAGCCTTGTTACCTAGTGCTTGGCGATCTTACATTCTACCATGACTTGAACGGGTTATTAGCTTCAAAATTATATAATATCGATATCAATATTTTACTAATCAACAATAATGGCGGCGGAATCTTCTCGTTCCTTCCTCAGGCAAAAGAACCGAAGCATTTTGAAAAGCTTTTCGGTACACCTTTGGACCTGGATTTCAGCCATGTTGTCGAAATGTACAACGGGAAATATGATCTAGTCAAAGATTGGGAGCATTTTTCAGAGACTTTTACCCAAAACCAGAAGGTGGGCGGCTTAAAAGTGATGGAATTAAGGACTTCCAGGGATTCCAACCTGAAGGAACATCGAGATTTGTGGAAATCTGTTTCCCGGGAAATAACTTATATGCTAAAAGGTGACACGAAATGAAAACCATGATCAACGGCGTACGATATCATGTCGAGCAGTGCGGTGAAGGTTTTCCTTTGGTGTTGCTTCATGGTTTTACTGGAGCGGCTTCTACATGGAAGCCGTTTTGTCCGATATGGGGAAGGCACTCAAAGCTTTTGATGGTCGACCTGATCGGGCATGGACAGACTGAATCGCCAGGCGATATGGGGCGATATGATTTGAAAAAAGCCGCAAATGACTTGAAAGTGCTCATGGACAAACTCGGCATTGAGCGGACGGATATGCTTGGATACTCAATGGGTGGCCGGACAGCCATCACGTTTGCGAGTTTATATCCTGAGAGAATCAGAAAGCTGATTCTTGAGAGCACTACACCTGGACTTGAAAATCAAGTCGATAGGGATTCGCGTGTTGAACAGGATCATAAATTGGCAGCAAGAATTGAAACCGAGGGTCTGGAAGAGTTCATCGATTACTGGGAGTCAATACCGCTTTTTCAATCACAGCTGAATCTTCCAAAAGAAATAAGGGAACAAATAAGGAGTCAAAGGCTTAGGAATAACCCTGCCGGACTGGCAAACAGTCTTAGGGGCATGGGAACAGGTGCCCAGCCTTCATGGTGGGACAAGCTTACGGACTTCGAGTTCGAGACGCTTTTGATTACAGGTGGGCTGGATAAAAAATTCTGTGAAATTGCCGATGACATGGCTTCAAAGCTTCCAAATGCAAAACATTTGTCGATAATTGATTGTGGCCATGCAATTCATGTGGAAGAACGTGAAAAATTTGGTACAATAGTAAGTGAGTTTTTGTCGAATACATAATAGGAGGTTGTCTTGATGACAGTTGAATGGGTTTCAGAACGCAAGTATGAAGATATTCTGTATGAAACATATAATGGCATTGCCAGAATCACCATTAACCGCCCGGAAGTGCGTAACGCTTTCCGTCCTAAAACGGTTATGGAATTGATTGACGCATTTGCTTACGCACGCGATGATGCCAGTGTTGGAGTAATCGTCCTGACTGGTGCTGGAGACGATGCATTCTGCTCAGGCGGAGACCAGAAAGTGCGCGGACATGGCGGATACGTTGGTGAAGACGAAATTCCTCGCTTGAATGTCCTTGACCTTCAGCGTTTGATCCGTGTAATTCCTAAACCAGTAATCGCTCAGGTAAAAGGTTATGCAATCGGTGGCGGACATGTACTTCATGTGGTCTGCGACTTGACAATTGCAGCTGATAACGCGATCTTCGGCCAGACTGGACCGAAAGTCGGAAGCTTTGATGCTGGTTACGGTTCAGGCTACCTGGCAAGAATCGTTGGACATAAAAAGGCTCGCGAAATCTGGTTCCTATGCCGTCAGTACAATGCCCAGGAAGCTTTGGACATGGGTCTTGTCAACACAGTTGTACCTCTTGATCAGGTTGAAGAGGAGACACTCAAGTGGTGTGAAGAAATCCTTGAAAAGAGCCCTACAGCACTTCGTTTCTTGAAAGCTGCCATGAATGCTGACACTGATGGACTTGCTGGACTTCAGCAGATGGCTGGAGACGCAACTTTGCTGTACTACACAACAGAAGAAGCGAAAGAAGGCCGCGACGCGTTCAAAGAAAAGCGCAAGCCAGACTTTGGACAGTTCCCAAGGTTCCCTTGATTTTATAATTTTGTCGACAGCTTGGTGGATATTCCATCAAGCTGTTTTAGTATACAGAGAAGAGGTGAGGTCATTGACTGAAACCATGCCAAATTGGCTGAAAAAGAGGGCGGACCTGTCTCCAAATCGTGAAGCACTGATATTCGAGGGGCATACATATACGTTTTTAGAAGTTTTTGAAAAAGCAAGTTCATACGTCGGCAAGATTGGAACCCTTGGGTTAGGGAAGGGGAAAACGGCCGCGGTACTGTTTTCCAATCAGGCGGAATCCGTGTTCATTTTATACGCTTTGCAGATGGCTGGAATCAAGGCTGTGATTTTAAACAATCGACTAACATCCGAAGAACTGTCATGGCAACTGGGTGATAGTGATGCTGATGTGCTGGTATATGAGTCACGTTTTGATGACAAAGTGTCTTCGATAAGCTCAGAAGTAAACTTCATCAGTACAGACAAGCTGAAGCAGCTAGAGGATGGAGACTCTGTATTTCTCGAAGAATACGATATGGACGATGTAACGACGATCATGTATACATCAGGTACAACCGGCAATCCGAAGGGAGTCATGCAAACATATGGCAACCATTGGTGGAGCGCAAATGCGTCGGCGCTCAATCTTGGCTTGCATGATTACGATAAATGGCTTTGCACTGTGCCGATCTTCCATATTAGCGGCTACTCCATTTTGATGAGGAGCCAAATATACGGAATGCCAGTTATACTCCATTCAACTTTTGAGGAAAAAAAGGTAGTTGAGGATATTCGGAAATATCAAGTTACGGTGATGTCTGTAGTCAGCACGATGCTGAGTAGAGTCCTGGTCGAACTAGGAACAAGAAAATTGCCGGACTCCTTCCGCTGCATGCTGCTGGGCGGAGGGCCTGCGCCTCTGCCTTTGCTAGAATCTTGTATTGATAAAGGAATTCCTGTGTTCCAGACATATGGTATGACAGAAACTTCTTCACAATTTGCGACCTTGTCACCGGAGTACAGTATTGAACGCCTTGGTTCTGCTGGTAAAGCTTTATTTCCTAACTTGATCCGGATTGTTGATTCAGATGGGCAAGATGTTCCACTTGGAGCCGAGGGAGAGATCTTGGTCAAAGGTCCAAATGTGACGTATGGCTATTTGAACCGTCCAGATGTGACTGCTGATAAAATTCGAAATAAATGGCTTCACACGGGCGATATCGGCTATTTGGACAGTGAAGGCTTCCTTTATGTCCTTGATCGCCGCTCAGATTTAATCATTTCAGGAGGCGAAAATATCTATCCAGCGGAAATTGAAGGTGTACTGCTTTCATATCCAGGTGTTGCCGATGCGGGAGTGATTGGTGCACCAGATGAAAAATGGCAACAGGTGCCCGTGGCTTTTATTGTGAAAAGCGATTCAGGCGTTTCCGAAGAGGCATTGCTGGCTCTTTGTGAAGAGAAACTCGCAAAATACAAGCTTCCGAAAAAATTCTACTTTGTAGAAAGCCTGCCAAGGAATGCCGCGAAGAAATTATTAAGACGCAAACTGCGAGAGTGGCTCGAAGCGGAGGGTGATGGAAATGGACATTAAAGCCGTTAAACTATCAATCGTCAAAATGCCATTGAAACTTCCATTCACTACCCATTTAGGCTCAGTGACAGAGAGAGAAGCGATTATCGTCGAGGTAGAAGACCGCAATGGTTTTATTGGCTATGGAGAAGGTGTTGCCTTTTCATCTCCATGGTACACCGAGGAGACCGTCAACACTTCATACCATGTGCTGAAAGATTTTTTGATTCCTCTTTTAAATAAAAAAGGGATAAATCATCCTGATGAAGCCTACCTTTTATTCAGCACAGTTCGAAGAAATCATATGGCAAAGGCAGCGCTAGAAACGGCATTATGGGATTTGCAGGCTAAGATAGAAAGTCTCCCATTATCGAAGCTGATTGGTGGGACCATAGAAGCTATCCCTGCAGGTGTTGTTGTAGGCAATCCAGATCTTCCAGAGGCTCTGAAACAAATTGAAGGCTATCTGGAGCAAGGATTTCAACGGGTGAAAGTAAAAATCAGTCCGGAAGATGATTTTCAATATATCTCAGAAATTCGTAAGCAGTTTCCTGACCTTCCGTTGATGGCGGATGCCAACTCGGCATACTCTTTGGAGGATGTGGCCCGCTTAAAAGCACTCGATGAGTTCGGCCTGCTGATGATCGAGCAGCCGCTGGGATATGATGACATCATTGACCATGCCAAACTACAATCTCAAATAGAGACAGCTATATGCCTTGATGAAAGTATTGTCACTTTTGACGATGCAAGGAAAGCCGTCGAACTAGGCAGCTGTAAGGTCATCAATATTAAAATCGGCCGGGTCGGCGGAATGGGCGAAGCAAAGCGAATCCACGATTATTGTGTTTCTAAAGGAATTTCAGTCTGGGCAGGCGGGATGATTGAATTTGGAATTTCAAGAGCACACAATATCGCACTTGCATCGCTCCCAGGATTTACAATACCAGGCGATATCTCCGGTTCCGACCGCTATTGGGAAGAAGACATAATCGATCCGGAAATCACGGTCCATAATGGCATGATCAGAATACCAGAACGCCCAGGCATAGGTTATGAACTGAATAAAAAGCGCATGAAGGAAGTTACTGTTTTTGAGGAACGATTCGAATTTTAGATTGGAGAAGCACTGCTTAGGCAGTGCTTTTATTTTTAACATTGTAAGCGGAACTGGAAAAAATCAGCGATAATTTCCAGTTCGCTATAAAAACGAGATTTTCGCTATAAAAAATTCTGGCAACCCTTTTTGCAAAGGTTTTGATCGATAAATACTATCGAGTTTCAAAGATAGAGGAATTTTTGCATGGAAATCAAATAAAATTGGTGCAAATTCAAGTTAAAAATCTAGTTGAAAAGAACTATTTTAAGATAGTGTGATTTGAATCACTTAGTCTGCCGGAACAATTTATTATAATCACTATGGGAATGAGGTAAACGCCTCAACGAGTAAATAGACATAGGGGAGTGCATATGATGCTAAATCAAAAAACAATTGAAATCATCAAATCCACAGTGCCGGTTCTAGAAGTTCACGGTGAACAAATCACGACAGTATTCTATAAGACTATGTTTGAAAATCATCCAGAGCTTTTGAATATTTTTAACCATGCGAACCAGAAGCAGGGTCGACAGCAAAGAGCGTTGGCTGGAACAGTCTATGCAGCTGCCAAATATATCGACAATCTCGAAGCAATTTTACCGGTTGTTAATCAGATTGCCCACAAGCACCGCAGCCTTGGCATCCAGCCTGAACATTATCCGATTGTCGGCAAGCACTTGCTGATCGCAATTAAAGAAGTACTTGGCGATGCGGCTACAGACGAAATCATCAATGCATGGGCAGATGCATACGGAGTGATTGCGGACGCCTTCATTTCGGTTGAAGCGGACATGTATGATGCAGCAGCAAACCAAAAAGGCGGCTGGGATGGCTTCCGTCCATTCATTGTTGCGAATAAAGTCGAGGAAAGTGAAGTCATCACTTCGTTTTACCTGAAGTCAGTAGATGGAAATGAAATCGCTACTTTCAAACCAGGACAATACATCAGCGTCAAGCTTGAAATCGAAGGAGAAGATTTTACTCATATCCGCCAGTACAGCTTGTCTGACGCACCAGGAAAGGACTACTACCGCATCAGCATTAAGAAGGAAGCTGGCATGGAAACTCCTGATGGAAAGGTATCCAACTACCTGCACAGCAGTGTTGAAGAAGGGGAAGTTCTCAGTATCAGCGCGCCTGCAGGCGATTTCTTCCTTGATACAGAAAAAGAAACACCTGTTGTATTGATTAGCGGCGGTGTCGGTCTGACTCCGATGGTCAGTATGCTTAACACAGTGGCAGACCTGCAGCCGGAGAAAGAAGTTACCTTCATCCATGCAGCCCAAAACGGCAAAGTCCATGCACTTAAAGATGAAGTCGCAGCCACAGCTGCAAAAGCAAAAGTGAATTCAGTGGTATTCTACGATCAGCCAACTGAAGAAGACCGCCAGAACAACAGCTTTGATGTTGAGGGCTACGTAACAAAAGAATGGCTAAAAGAAAAGGTAAACCTTGAACAATCAGACTTCTATTTCTGTGGCCCAGTACCATTCATGAAAGCAATCAACGCAGCATTAAAAGACCTTGGCGTCACAGAAGACAGAATTCACTTCGAATTCTTCGGACCAATGGCAAGCCTAGAGGTATAATAATCGCTTAGCTCCCTTCTTAATGGAGGGAGTTTTTTACATGAAAAAGCCGTTTGACGGGAAGGTCCTCAATCATAAATTACAATAAAATTCCGCTCTGTTTTTGCTTGTCATTGATTCGGGTAAATACAGCATAAAAGGGTGAAGCTTTTTATGCCATATGCCAAAATCGATGACTCACTCTCACTTTACTATCATATAAAAGGTAACGGACTACCTGTTGTTTTTATTCATCCTTTTGTAATGGGACACAATGTTTTTATGCATCAGGAGGCGCTTGCTGAACGATACACGACAATCTTTTATGACTTAGCCGGACATGGATGGAGCTCGAAAGGAAACCAGCCTGTAAGTATCGAGGGACTTGCAGCCGATTTGAAGAGGCTGCTTGATGAACTAGGTATTGAAAAAGTGGTGCTCTGTGGTTATTCCTATGGCGGGTTGGTTGCCCAGGAATTTGCACTGAAGTATCCTGAACGGTCAGAAGCGTTGATTTTGTCTGGTGGTTTTTCAAAAATTGATACCCTTATCCCAAAATTTATTATTAAGTTAGTGATGCTAATGGTCAAATTCGGTCAAGTGTCTCTTGCTGCAAAATGGCAGGCAAAGTTTCATAAATGTGGTCCAGAAGATGAAAGAAAGATATATGAATATGCCAGAAGGTCTGATGCCCGGCGGTGCTATGAGTATTGCAAAGCAGGCCTCAACTATGATTCCAGCAACCAGCTTAATAAGCTGGATATGCCTATCCTGCTTGTATACGGTTCGCTTGAAAAACCGATGCATCATTACCGAATTCCTTTTCAAAAAAAAGCTCCCAATATGCAAGTGGTGTATATAAAAAATGGCACGCATCAGCTGCCGCCCAGGTCTTATCATGAATTCAATAAGATTGTCGATCGCTTTTTACAGAAGCTCAATGAAAGATTCAAACTAGAAAGTAACAAGAAGAAGGAAGCAGGATTGGGGTAGGCGGATATGAAGAAATTCTTCCTGTTAGTTGGACCAACGCTCATGATTTTCATCGGGATTCAAGTGCTTGAGAGCGTAATCGCTACGTTTTTGCTATTCTATAGCTGGCTTTTGGCTGTGCCATTGCTTGGTCGTGGATTTCCACAGGAAAGGTTTAAAGTGACAAGCAAGGCTGTTATTTTGGGTTTCGGAAGCGGGCTGCTCTTTTTCCTATTCATTTTTGGAGGATTAAAGTGGCTGCATATTTATCTTTTGGATATCGATCAGCTGCGGGTTTTGCTTTGGGAGTGGGGATTTTCTGCTCGTGGTGAGATTTGGCTCGTGTTGATCCTGCTGGTGGCTAATCCAATTTTTGAAGAAGTCTATTGGAGAGGGTATATCAATGAAAAGCTGAGGAAGGACGGTACAGCGAGGTATAGCCTTTTGATGACTGCTGCATTCTATACGCTATACCATCTAGTTTCGGTGATTCCTATTTTTGAGGGTATATATGGGATGTTTGCAGCTGTGCCAGTTTTTATTGCGGGCATGTTTTGGGG
The DNA here is from genome assembly GCF_018424685.1 of Mesobacillus boroniphilus. NCBI lineage: Bacteria > Bacillati > Bacillota > Bacilli > Caryophanales > Bacillaceae > Mesobacillus > Mesobacillus boroniphilus. Next base: position 2,533,702 of record NZ_QTKX01000001.1, on the reverse strand, counting down.
CTATATCAGAGAAAAAACTGGTGCTATCACAGCAGCAATAATCGGACATGTATTGAGCGACATGGGAATCATTTTTGTTTATTGGTTTATCGTCAGGTGAAAATGTGCTGAGTATAATAATGCGAAAACAAGACCGGGGCTAACCCGGTCTTATCCAATTAACTCATTGCTTCGAACGTCTTGCAGTCTGTTTCCTTTTGGGTGTCAGCGGTTTCGCCTGAATGACTTACTACATAGATTTTTTCAGCACTGCACAAGTTGCCTTGCTTCCAATAATGACAGTTGTTTACTTCGCACAATACATCTTTTGCCATTGCTGTACCACTCCTTTTTTGATTGATACATCTTTAGCATGCTACGGGAATCGAGAAGTAATTCGAGCAAAAATTAGGCAACACGGTTCATGTTTGTTCTTTCGCTTTTTTTTGCCGTAAATATCGTTTATCCTGCATGAACAAGCTCCAAAAATAGATGAAGCCCGGAAAAAGGATCAAAAATCCGACTATGTATGTCGTGAATACAGCCCTGAATGAATTAGGGTCAGTGAAAGCGGACTGGATTGTGACTTCTGGATAGACAATGTAAGGCAGATGTGCCTTCCCGTAAACATAGCTTGCTGCAAGATATTGCAGTGTAATCATAATGACTGCGAGCCGAGGAATACCTCTGATCGGTTTATTACCTATGGACGGAAGGATAAGCGCCAGTCCGCCAATCAGGAAAAAAATCACTGATATAATCAGAATATAGAGATCATCCATCATGTTATTGTAAATCCAGGTAGCCTCATCTCTTAAGGTCAGCATAACGGCAAAAGCCATGACAAGTGAAATAGGCCCCATAATTAATGCATCGCGTCTATATACATTGTAAGCGTGAAGTTCATCGGAGGCTTTTGAGTAATCGGCAAGCAGCAGGGACGACAGAAATAGTGTACTGGCTACAGCAAAACCAATAAAGGCGTATTCATTTGGACTTGTAAACAATTTGCCAAGATTCAGGTTCTGGGACCCTTCAGAAAACTCCACGAAACCCCCATGAGTTATTGGAAGGACGCTGATCAGTAATCCTGGGATGAGAATTCCGCTGATTCCTGATATATAAGTGAGAACCTTCCGATAATCCTCCGCAATATTCGAAAAAACAAGGAAAGCGCTTCGCAATGACAATAGAAGCAAGATCATGCTGCCAGGAATCAGCAATACAGTTCCTAAAGTGTAAGCCGCTTTGGGGAACATGCTATAAACAGCGACGACAAGCGCAACGATAAATGTATTTGTAACCTCCCATGTCGGCGACAGATAGCGGTTGGCGATATTTGTTGCTTTCGTTTTCGTTTTATTGATATACACCATCGACCAGAATCCGGCACCGAAATCCATCGTGGCCATGACGGCATAAATAAAAACAAAGCCCCATAGGACGGTTATGGCAGTAAGTGCATCAGTCACACGGTATCACCCTTTCATGTATTAGAACCAAACAATGGGATCTCCTTTTGCTGTGCTCTGTTTAAATCATCTAATACAGTATTTCTCCGGAAGAAGTAGCGAAGGACGATGATTTCCATAACACCCAGTAAAACGTAAACTCCGGCAAACAGCATAAATAAAATGCCAAGGTTTGTGGCAGTTGTCGCAGCATCCGTGGTGGAAAGGACACGGTAGATCACCCATGGCTGCCTCCCTGTGCAGGCAAAAACCCAGCCGAATTCAATTCCCAGCATTGCAAGCGGGCCAGTAGCTACAAACAGCCACATGAGGAATTTTGGAAACCGGTCTTTTTTTAAGATTTTGTTCCAGACAAATGCGATCATGGAGAGGGTGATCAACAGCATCCCGACACCGACCATTGCATTAAATAATGTATGGATAAACAGTGGAGGCCAATGTTCCTCGGGAAAATCATTCAGTCCTTTTACTTCGGTATCAAAAGAATTGCCCGCTAAAAAACTTAAAGCCCATGGAATTTCAATCCCCCATTTGACCGATTCCGTTTCCCTGTCGGTAAACCCTCCAATCGCCAGTGGTGCATATTCCTGTGTCTCAAAAAGCCCTTCAGCAGCTGCCAGTTTTTCAGGCTGGTATTCATGCAGGTATTGGGCAGCAGCATGGCCATTCACTGCGGTCAGGATGGAGAAAATCCCGCCAATAATCAAACTGGCCATCAGCGCCTTCTGATGGAACTTGTACACCTTTGAACCAAAATCACTTCTCAGCATCTTATAGGCAGCGACAGTGGCGATGATAAACGCGCCAGTCATATAGGCCGTTACCACGACATGTCCCGCTGTTACAGCAAAGCTTGGATTGAAAAAGGCAGCCCAGGGATCAATGTCCACCAGTTCACCGTTTTCAACACGAAAACCTCTTGGTGTACCCTGGAATGCGTGGACATTCGTAATCAGCACAGCTGAGGCAAGAGCGCCGAAAGCCACAAGCGTTAGGCTGGCAATCCTCATCCATGGTGATATCCTGTCTGCTGCATAAACATAGATAGACATGAACAAAGCTTCGATAAAAAAAGCATAAATCTCAATTTGGAATGGGAGAGCCATTACTCTGCCAACGACCTCCATGAATCCTGGCCAGAGGAGGGAGAGCTGAACTCCAGCAATAGTTCCAGTCGGGATGCCGACACCAAGTGTCACCGCAAAAGCTTTTGTCCATCTTTTAGCCATTATGGCGTAATCAAGGTCCTTTGTTTTCTGATAAAGAAGTTCTGCCGCAAGTATCATCAATGGCAGCCCGACCCCAATTGTTGCATTGATAATATGGAAACCCATAGTTGTGCCAAAAAGTGAGCGGGCAATCAATATATCATCCATCATTTAACTTCCTTTCCGTAATATGACTTTCAATAGTGTTTTCATTTTTTTGGATAATATGTGCTGTATTTTACCAGTGGCATAAAAAAAGCCTCCCCATAGGAGGGAGGCAATCTCACATTATTCGTTTAGTGCTTTTTCAAGTGTGGCGATGTTTTTTTCCATTAACGTGAAATATGTTTCGTTATTTTTAATATCTTCATCGGTCAATATGGAAAGATTATGGAGTGTCAGCGATTTTGCTCCGATTTCTTGCTGGACCATTTTTGCCAGCTTGGAATTAAAGTTTTGTTCGTTCAATACATATTTGATCTTTTCATCTTTGGCATGTGAAATCAAATTTTGAAGTTCTTTTTGAGATGGCTCGTTTGTAGTTGATTGGCCAGAAATGCTGATTTGCTGAATTCCGTAACGATCCTCCCAATAACTAAAGGCAGAGTGTGATACAAGGATTTCCTTGCGCTTGGCTGAGCCAATAACCTCAGAAAACTCCTTGTCAAGGTCCTTCAATTGCGCAGTTAGCTCGGTATAATTTTGGTCGAAAGTATCCTTATGCTCAGGCATTTGATCTGCTAATTGTTCTTTGATAGCAAGAGCTAGTTCGTTTGCGTAAATAGGGTCAAGCCAGACGTGAGGGTCGAAATCTCCGTGACCATGCTCATCTGCATGCTCTTCATCATCATGGCCTTCTTCAGCGGTTTCATCTTCGTGGTTTGCTTCTTCTTGATGCTCCCCATTCTCATCGCCTGCCTCATCCAGGTGCAAAGATTCACCAACTGGTACCATTTTTACATCTTCGTTCTTAAGTGTCTTGCTGGCTTTATCAACAAAACCTTCAAGGCCCAGACCGATATAGAAAAATAAGTCTGCGTCTGCCAGTGCCATCATATCTTTTTGGGAGGGCTCGAATGTATGCTCATCTGCTCCCGGTGGATAGATGGTTTCAACGTTTACATATTCACCGCCAATTCGCTGTGCAAAGAACTGTAGTGGATAAACAGTGGTGTAGACTTGCAGCAAATCATCATTCTTCTTTTGATCAGCGCCATCTTGCCCACAGCCGCTTAGAAAAGCAGCAATGACCATAAATAAAGATAAAATAAATGCAGTTTTTTTCATATGTGCCTCCTGTTAGTCAAAGCGGACTCATTACGATTTAGAAAATGAATTTTATTTGTTATTAGTTTTCTAGTCATAAGGAAAAAATATTAATTCGTAATGGTTACGATTTACCTTCTGTATCATACAAAAGGATGACGACAAAATCAAGTAAAACATTTTGGTTCAGATTCAGTTTGAGGTATTCTAGTAGAAAGAAACTGTTTAAAAGGAGAAGGGAAATATGAGGATGCTTGATGAAATTCTTGATTTTAATGAAAAGTTCGTAGCTGAAAAGAAATATGAAGAATTCACCACAACGAAGTTTCCGAATAAAAAGATGGTTATTTTAACCTGCATGGATACAAGGCTTGTTGAACTTTTACCAAGGGCTTTGAATATTCGCAATGGTGATGTGAAAATTGTAAAGAATGCAGGTGCCCTGATCATGCACCCTTTCGGAAGTATCATGAGAAGTCTGCTTGTCGCTGTTTACCAGCTACAGGCAGAGGAAGTGGCGATCATTGGCCATTATGACTGCGGCATGAGCGGGATGAAGCCCGACATCATGATCGAAGGAATGAAAAAGCGCGGTGTTACAGATGATATGCTGGGAACACTGAATTATTCAGGAATAGACGTAGAGGAATGGCTTCACGGTTTCGATAACGTCAAGGACAGCGTTGCTCACAGTGTTGAAATCGTTAAAAACCATCCCTTGATGCCTAAGGATGTTCCGGTCCATGGACTAGTGATCGATCCTTCAACGGGAAGGCTTGATCAAGTGATCGATGGCTACAATAAGTAATGTTAATGGTTATGAGCTTTAGCGTTTTTCTTTGATGGCCACTCTTCCGGTACCGGGTCCATGCCTCCTGGATGGAAGGGCTGGCACTTCAGGATACGTACAATCGTCAGCCATCCTCCTTTGAAGGGACCAAATCTTTTGATCGCTTCAAGCCCGTAATGGGAGCATGTTGGGTAGAAACGGCATGTAGGCGGTTTTAATGGCGAAATGACAATCTGATAAAAGCGTATAATGCCGATGAATGCTTTTTTTAGCATGGTGTTCATCCCTTCTTTAAATCCTAAAAAGGAGCTGGTGGCAGCTCCTTTTATTTGTTTTCATCATTAGAATCTTCGTGGGTGCTATTTTCATCAATCGGGTCGACAGTGTGTTTATACTGATATGCTTTTGAAGTGGTAACTACACTTAATATTAAAACTATGATAACGATAATGACTGAGATAATCAAAACGGTATACATAAAACGGCCTCCTTTGCTTCAAAATTATTTTAGCATGTTCCTTACCTTGGTAGGTAAAAAGTTGCTGGCAGCATGTTTTTTATAAAGCTGGAAGGGGAATATAAACTATGACTAAAAGGGAGGATGAAATAACAATGGCACAAACAGATTTAATTCAAGCAGTTAACAAGCAAGTTGCAAACTGGACGGTACTTTACACAAAGCTTCATAATTATCACTGGTATGTTACAGGACGTCACTTCTTCACGCTGCATACGAAATTTGAAGAGCTTTATAACGAAGCAGCGACAATCATTGATGAATTCGCGGAAAGGATTCTCGCGTTAGACGGAAAGCCAGTGGCAACGCTTAAAGAATATCTGGAATTATCTTCGGTTGAAGAAGCAACTGGTTCAGAAAATGAAGAAGACATGGTCAAACAATTGCATGATGACTTTGCTACAATCGTGGACGAGCTTCAAAATGCTATCGAACTTGCAGAAAAGGCAGAAGATACAGCTACTGCGGATATGATGACAGAAGTAAAAATGAGCCTTCGCAAGCATATGTGGATGTTCAAGGCTTATCTTGGATAAGAAAAGCGAAAGCGCCTTGGTCAGCCCCGACAAGTGCTTTGCTGGACATTTCTTGAAGCGGAAAATATATGCTTATCAAATTCTCTACAAGGAAAACTGGCTGGAAATCGGCCGGTTTTTTTCATTGAAAAAACGAAATAGAGACAAAAAGAAAAACCGGCTTCAGCCGGTTTGTATGTATGGTTATTTATAAGGATTAGTGCACATTACGGGAAGGATATGAATTGACAGAGCGCGCGCCGAAATCATCCTGGGCAAACTTTCCCTTCAAGCTCTCGATCAAGTAAAGCCCCATCAAATCATAAAGCTCCTGCTTATCGAGGTCCTGGATAATTTTCAACAAGTCTTCACGACTCATTTCTTCAAGGAAGGCAAAAGCGAGCATATCGATATCCTCTTCATCACCGGTCAATTTATTGCGGTACAGTTCGTATAGCTCATCAATCAGTTTCATAAAATTTCACCTCTCCTTCTTAAGCGTCCATAAACCTTATACTTATTTAATACCCTCCATCGGAAAAAATATGCCTTGGAATTGAAGTATTTTCCTGTTGGGTTTGCTGATTTTTCTCTATCTATATTTGGTCTAATTTTAACATACACACAACTTGAAGAGTAATTTGGAGGGCAGAAAAAATTATTTATTTTAAAGATATTCAGTATAAACAAATATAGACGCAGGGAACGATATCCATGAGGTGAGGCACATGCCAGAAGGCAAAAAAACATACTACATCAACATTAGTGAGGGCGAGATTTCAAGCGTTTCAACCGCATCTCCATGGAATTTTAAAATTGAGGCAAATGACGAGGAAATCACTGCGTTAAGGGAGATATTTGATCAGAGCTATTCCACAGGCTGGCAGAATTTCATGAGGGCGCACGTTCCATATGTCCAATACCATTATGACCGTGACAATGATGCGCTCGACAGACAGCTGATCCAGACATATGAAATGATTTATAAACTCGGCGATGAAGAAGCCAGAAACCATATTGAAAGCATGGGAATCCTTCCTGAAAAATAGAGCAGCCGCAGGCAGATGTCTGCGGTTTATTCATTTTTTGTTTTTCTATATAATTAGGTTATGATCTAGATTCGGGGAGAGTTTACATGGAGAAGTTTAAAGATATGAACGGCGGAGTTGTGATTTTATCCTTTCAGGAAAACGCCTTTGAAAAAAGTGCTCGCCATGTGCTGGTAATTTGTAAATATCTAGGCAAATGGCTTTTGACCAAACATAGAGTCAGAGGTCTTGAGTTTCCAGGCGGCAAAATGGAAAAAGGTGAAACTCTGGAGGGTGCAGCTCGCCGAGAAGTCATGGAAGAGACTGGCGCAGTTTTAAGCAGGCTTGTTAGCATTGGTGAGTATCAGGTTAGTGATAAAGAGGATACATTTGTAAAAAGAATCTATTACGGTGAAGTGGAAAAAATCATGCCACAGGATGATTACATGGAAACAGGCGGCCCAGTACTTGTAAGTGGCGATATTCTCGTGGAAAGAATGAGGGACGAGTACAGTTTTATCATGAAGGACGATGTGATCAAGCATAGCCTTGAATTTTTAAGCAAAAAGCATTAAAGTGGCGGACTTTCATTTGGGTACCGCCGCTTTTTTGACATTTTGCGGAGTTAAAAGTAGTAACTGTTAACCGAAATCCGGTATATTGGCGAAAATCTCATTTTATTGGCGAAGTTCACAATTTTATTGGCGAAAATCTCATTTTATTGGCGAAGTTCACAATTTTATTGGCGAAAATTTCGTTTTATTGGCGGAGTTTACAACTTTATTGGCGAAAATCTATTTTTTTCGACCAAGTTCATTTTTAATTGAATTTTTTGGAACAGAAAAGAAGCCGGAGCATCATCACGGCTTCATTATTGATTGCTTTTGATCAGTTTCTTTTCGAGCAGTTCAACGAGCTGGTACATCACGGTTGCGAACACGGCGATGACGAGCAGCGACAGAAAAACAAGTGTGAAATTGAAAACCTGGAAACCATAGATGATCATATATCCGAGACCCCGGGCAGAAACGAGGAATTCACCGACAATGACTCCTACCCAGGATAGGCCGACATTCACCTTCAAGGTTGAAATGATGGTCGGGAATGACGCCGGCAAAATTGCCTCCCGGAAGCATTGTGTCCTTGTAGCTCCGAATGTCTGCAGCACTTTCAGGTAGTTAGGGTCGACCTCTTTGAAAGCGGTGTAGACAACAATTGTAGTTATGATAACGGAGATGATGGCACCCATCGCAATGATGGAGGTCATATTGGTTCCAAGCGCAACGATCAAAATAGGGCCAAGAGCAACCTTAGGCATGGAATTCAATATTACAAGGTATGGATCCAAAATCCTGGAAAGCAGCGGAGACCACCATAATATTGCTGCGAGTATTGTACCTGCGAGTGTACCGAGGATAAATCCAAGTACGGTTTCAGCCAATGTCACTCCAAGGTTAACTGCTAGCGAACCATCCAATGTCTTCTCAATTAGCATATTCCAGATTTTTGACGGTGAACTGAATAGAAGCGGGTCGATCCATTTTTGCTGGCTTGAGATTTCCCAGATGGCGAAAAAAGCTATGAAAATTAACAATTGATAGATGCGGACGATTTTTCGCTCGCGGCTTAGCTTTTTAAGATACTGCTGATGAAGGAGTTCAGTTTTCTTCTGGTTCAATCGATTCCAACTCCTTCCATATGTTCTGGAACAGTTCGGTGTATAAAGGATGGTTTCTAGCTTCGAAAGGACTTAAGTTTCGTAGCTCCTCTGGTATAGTGAAAGTTCTATGCAAGCGTCCTGGTCTTGGCGAAAACAGGAAGATTCTATCACTCATTGCTATTGCTTCTCCAATATCATGTGTAACGAGAATCGCTGTTTTTCCGAAAGTCTTGAAGGTGTTTGAAACCAGGTTCTCGAGCTTTAATTTCGTTTGATAGTCCAATGCGGAAAAAGGTTCGTCGAGCATGAGCAGCTTAGGCTCTGTTGCCAGTGTCCGAACCAGTGCCACACGCTGTCGCATACCCCCGGACAGCTGTTTGGGATAAAGTTTTTCTACGTTCTCCAAATCCATTTGCCTAAGCAGCGATAAAACCTCATCTTTTTTGGATTCTCCCAAAGTTCCGTTAATCTTCAAGCCGAGAAAAATATTTTCCTCAATTGTTTTCCAAGGAAATAAATAATCCTGCTGCAGCATATATCCTGTTTGGTTTGCAGCATCCTTGACTGATTTCCCTTCCAGCTTTACCTGTCCATCGGTAGGCTCAATCAGCCCTGCGATGATTGAAAGCAGCGTTGTTTTGCCGCAGCCGCTCGGACCCAGGAAGGATACGAACTCCCCTTCCTGGACATCGAGTGAAATATCATTCAGCGCAGTGACAGCAGAAGTTTTTGTGAAATAAGTGTGATGGATTCCTCTTAATGTCAAAAAGTCCATTGGGCTGCTAACCTCCTGTTATTTCATGATTTCTTTTGCCACCTCTGTATTGACTAATGTGTCATGGCTGACTTCTTCAGGAAGTTCACCTGCTTCATCCATAATGTCCTGTAAGTTCTTCCACTCTTCCTCATCCAAAATTGGATCTGTGGCATAGGAACCCTGGCTCTTATAGCGATCAACCACTGTCTCGATGAGCGCTAAATCTGTATCTTTAAAAAATGGCTGGATGACCTCAGCTGTTTCTTTTGCACTGTGTGAGTCCACCCATTGTTGAGCTTTGAAGATGGCACGAGTGAATTTTTCAATTGTTTCCGGGTTTTCCTTCATATAGCTTTGTTTTGACATAAATGTGGTATAAGGTACATGACCGGATTCTGTTCCGAATGAAGCGACGATATGGCCTTTGCCTTCTTTTTCAAACAAGCTAGCTTGCGGTTCGAATAGCTGGACAAAATCTCCGGTACCGGAAGCGAAGGCGTTGGGAATATTCGCGTAATCAATATTTTGGATCATATTCAAATCTGACTTTGGATCGATGCCGTGCTTCTTAAGTACAAATTCACCGACCATTTGCGGCATCCCGCCTGTTCGCTGACCGAGATAGGTGGCTCCTTTTATTTGATCCCATGAAAAATCATCGATTTTTTCTCTGGAAACAAGGAAGGTGCCATCGGTTTGCGTCAGCTGGGCAAAGTTAATGACTGGGTCATTTGATCCCTGGGCATAGACGTAGATTGACGTCTCAGAACCAACGAGTCCAATATCAGCTGCGTTCGAGAGCACGGCTGTCATGGTCTTGTCGCCGCCCCAAGTAGTTGTTAATTCAACTTCCAATCCTTCATCCTCAAAAAATCCCTTTTCAAGGGCAACATATTGAGGAGCATAGAAGATCGAACGCGTTACCTCGGCCACTTTGACAGTCTGTACCTTGTCTTGACTGCAAGCAGCAAGAGGTATAATAAGTACAGTAATCAAAAATAAAGCAAAACCGGCTTTGAACCATTTTTTCATCATGATGCCTCCTAGAAATCTGTCTTAAATTGGGCTTACAGTATCGTATGAATCACCTAAAAATGTGTGAATGCCCAGTAACCAAATTTAAAGAAATTCATATAAGAGGAGTGATTACTTTGGAAAACGATGGGCAAATAATCTCAGCTTATAAATTTCCTTCCCCCAATCCGTCCGTCGAGCTGCAAATGGTGACCTATTATGCAGGCGGACTTCGTGTAAAAGGACTGCTGGCCAAGCCGGCTGATGGAAGCGGGACAGAAGGATTCCTGTATCTGCGGGGTGGCATCAAAAATGTAGGCAAGGTGCGGCCTGCTCGGATTGCCCAATTTGCGTCTGAAGGCTTCACAGTTTTCGCTCCTTTTTACCGGGGGAACCAGGGAGGGGAAGGAGATGAGGACTTTGGAGGTGATGACCGGGTAGATGCCTTTGCTGGATTCAAGCTGCTGCAAACTTTGCCATGGGTCGATCGGATTCATGTTTTTGGATTTTCACGCGGAGGTTTGATGGCTTTGCTGACTGCCATTGAATTTCCGGAGACGGCGTCGGTTGTTACTTGGGGAGGGGTAACAGATATGTTTTTAACGTATGTAGAAAGAAAGGATCTGCGCAGGATGATGAAAAGGGTAATCGGAGGATCACCAAAAAAGGTGCCGGACCGGTATAAATTCAGGACGCCATTATACGAAATCGAAAACCTGAAAGCGCCAGTGCTGCTGATCCACGGCCGCAACGACCGCAATGTGTCGGCGGAACACTCATACCGAATCGAGAAACGTCTAAAAGAGATGGACATGCCTGTAGAAAGCTGGTATTTTGATGACTACACACACTACTTTCCGCCAGTAATGAATCGGAAAGTTGTCGCCGATTTAACGAATTGGATGAAATCACCCGAACAACAATGATAAAATAAAGTGAAGTTAATGATGAACATTAGAGGAGCGAGTACAATGGGAATGCCATTAGAGTTGAATACAATGATCGTCACAAAGGGCCGGGAAAAGCGGCTCGAAGACAATTACTTCTCTTTGACCAAGGAAGGCTACAGGCTTTATCCAGTTGACATTCCACTAGAAGTCAAAAAGACAATCGAAGGTGACCTTACCGGAACAGGTGTCATCAAAAAAGTAGAATGGACAGAAAACACAACAACACTTACGTATCAATTAATATCCTTGAACTCAACCAACTAAGCAGGGCACTTTATGTGCTCTGTTTTTTTCTTTACAGTCAATTTCTGAATGTTGATCGATTATTTCTTTGACAATAATACTTAGGTTTTATCAACGAATATTATCTCTTTTTTGGCGAAAAATAAGGAAAAAAGAAGGAGTTATGAGTTGAAATGGAACATAACCCTCAATTGACTTCATCAGAAGTAGCCGCAATGTGGGGAGCGTATATGCAAAATTCAATGGCTCACTGCATCGTACAGCATTTTGCAAAGGTAAATGAAGATACCGAAATGACGGATATCATAAATGATGCGTTATCAAATTGCAAATTTGTAGTGGATCAAGTCAAATCCATTTTTGAAAAAGATCATCATGCACTGCCTATCGGGTTTACTCAGGAAGACGTGAATTTAAAAGCAGGCCGGGTGTATTCAGACCTTTTTGCTCTTCGGTATATTAAACACATGGCTTCGGCAGGAACTGTGGCATCAGCAGCATTTCTCGAAGTATTGGCAAGGAACGATGTCAGAGAATTATTTTCGAAGACTTCTAAGATATTTATGAAACTTTATAATGATTCTTGTGATTTACTTTTAAAAAAAGGCACGTTTGTACGTTCGCCAATCATACCTCCAATGGAGAAAGCAGAATATTTACAGGATGAATCCTTTTTATCCAGTTTAATGGGAAGACATCGCCCACTAACCGCTGTAGAACTGGCTCATATATCTAAAAATACAGAGACAAATTCCATTGGCAGGACATTTTTAGCAGGTTTTTCTCAAACAGCCCAATCACCAGAGGTACGGAAATTTATGGAGAGAGGTTCTGAAATAGCCGCTAAGCATGAAACTGTTTTTAGAGAAATATTAATACAGGATGGAGTTCCGCTACCAAGTACCTGGGATTCAGCGATATCTCAATCAATTGTACCGCCTTTTTCAGATAAGCTAATGATGTTTCAAACCAACAGTCTGGATGCGATCAGTGTTGGTGGCTATGGAACTGCAATTGGAGCGAGCCTAAGAAAAGATCTAGGTGGGCATTACACAAGGCTTGTGACTGAAATCCTTCAATATGCAAATGACGGGATTAAAATAATGATTGATAACAGATGGATGGAACAGCCTCCACAAAATGTTGATAGGGAAGCTTTAAGAAACAGAAGTAATTAGTATGAATTGCTATCAACATAAATCACGGCAACAATAGACTGTTGAAAAGAAAATGGCCATCTCCAATTGGAAATGGCCATTATGCGATAAGAAAGGATAGATTTTACTTCGAGAATTGTCCAGCTCCAGCGCCTAGCCCCTCGAGTCGCTTGTCTAGTGTCGCCTCCTAGAAACTCCGAAACTTCAACTCCGCCGGCAGAAGCGAAAAGCGCTTCTGCCGGCGGAGTCTCCAGTTTCTGCGTTTCTGGACAGTCGGCTAAACTTTTCGGTTTCGGTCCGCCCAATGAAGTCAAAGAACGACTTCACCGGTTGGCCCTCCGTGGCACAGGATGTGCTAGACCCGCCAGCCACACGATGTGGCGTTATCGAGCGGGCAGCGCTTGTCGGGGCTGACCAAGGCGCTTGCGCTTTTCTTATTACTTCGCTGTTGGTCCGCCTTTTTCTTCGATCTCTGACGGTACGTTCGAGAACTTCTTGAAATTCTTACGGAACTTCCCAGCAAGCTCGTTGGCTTTTTTAAAGTAAGCGTCTTTGTCGCTCCATGTCTTGACTGGCTGAAGGACATCGTCCGGTACACCTGGTACATGAAGCGGGATGTCAAGGCCGAAGATTTCGTCTTTCACTGTTTCCACATTGTTCAGTTCACCTTCAAGTGCTGCCTGGACCATCGCACGCGTGAAAGCAAGCTTCATGCGGCTTCCAGTACCGTACTCTCCGCCTGTCCATCCTGTGTTGACAAGGAATACTTTAGCGTTGTGCTCATCGATTTTTTCACCAAGCATTTCCGCATATCTTGTTGCTGCAAGCGGAAGGAAAGGTGAGCCGAAGCAAGTCGAGAACGTTGCTTGCGGTGAAGTGATGCCGCGTTCCGTGCCAGCTAGCTTTGATGTATATCCGCTCAAGAAATGGTACATTGCTTGTTCCTTCGTTAGCTTAGCGATTGGAGGCAAGACTCCGAAAGCATCAGCAGTCAGGAATACGATCGCGTTTGGATGTCCGGCAATGCTCGGATCCACGATGTTATCGATTGCCTGGATTGGATAGGCAGCGCGAGTGTTTTCTGTAAGACTGCCATCATCATAATCCGCTACACGCGTTTCTTCATCGATAACGACATTTTCAAGTACAGATCCGAACCGGATTGCATCAAAGATTTGCGGTTCTTTTTCTTTGGATAAGTTGATGCATTTTGCATAGCATCCACCCTCGATGTTAAAGACGCCGTTAGCTGACCAGCCATGCTCGTCATCACCAATCAGGCGGCGATTGTTATCAGCAGACAAAGTTGTCTTTCCTGTTCCGGAAAGGCCGAAGAACAATGCAACATCGCCTTCGCGTCCCACATTTGCAGAGCAGTGCATGGAAAGGATGCCGTTTTCAGGCAGAAGGTAATTCATGACAGAGAAAATCGACTTTTTCATTTCTCCTGCATATTCAGTTCCGCCAATCAGTACAACACGCTGTTCAAAGGAAACGATGATGAATGTCTCGGAATTCGTGCCATCAACCTCTGGGTCAGCTTTGAAATTCGGCGCTGAGATGACCGTGAATCCTGCTTCATGGTCAACAAGCTCTTCCTCACTTGGACGGATGAACAATTGATGTGCAAAAAGGTTGTGCCAAGCGTATTCATTGATGACCTGGATTGGAAGGCGGTATTTTGTGTCAGCACCTGCGAAGCCTTTGAAAACAAAAAATTCCTCTTTTTCTTTTAGGAAATTCAATACCTTATTATATAGCTTTGTGAAAGATTCCTCGGAAATCGGCTGGTTGACAGAGCCCCAGTCAATTTTATCCTTCACGGATTCTTCTTCGACAATGAATTTATCTTTAGGTGAACGGCCAGTATACTTACCAGTTGTTGCTCTTACGGCACCAGTTGAAGTCAGGAGTCCTTCGTTGCGGTTCAGGACTTTTTCAACAAGCTGGGGAACGGATAACTGGACCTGGACATTGCTTCCTTTTAATAAAGCTGAAAGTTCATTTGATATTCCTACAACATTCATCGGAGAATACCTTCCTTTTTTAAAATATTGATAATTTGTAAGTGTTTACATCTCGGTATTAGTATAACACATTTGTTCAATTAATCTATACTAATCAATAGAAAAATTACCTTGTACCTAACTTGCGTTATATAATTCTTTCTTTATATAGTCAAGCGAAAAGGATCCTTTTCGTGACCTTTTTATTTTACAAAAGGCTGTTTTCGTAAAGAGTGTTGTTAAAATCCTAAAGCCGATTTTAACGTAATAGAACGCAATTTTGTAGTTCGGTATTAAGTTTGTATGCTCTTTTCTCATAACATGAGGCTACTTTGAGTAGAAAAATAGTTCATTCACTCCTATTTTGTAGTCAATAGCAACAAAGTTTGAGAAAAGAGCATTACAAAAAAACTTTCAACAACAATCGACAAATTTAATGAGAAAATCATTGACATGCAATTCTAGTTTCGTTATGATTTGGACTTGAACGGATACTCTCTTATCCCGAGCTGGTGGAGGGACAGGCCCAATGAAACCCAGCAACCTGCAAACGAGAAAAAAACAGCTTTTGATTGCTGATCTTTTCCGGGCAAAGGTGCTAACCTGACGCAAGGGAACTGCCCTTGAACGATAAGAGCGAAAGGCGCGGATTTAAGCTTAAACCTTTCCTCGTAATTGGAGAGGTTTTTTATATTGCTTTTTTCTGTCCGATGCATGGAAATGCTGATGGACTGCCTTCTTAGGTGTCATTGCTCCCGTGGGTGAAATTAGGAAAAAAGAAATTCACCATGAATCTTAAACAAATTTTTCTAATAAAAACTCAGCGTTTATTTCATACTACATAGGGAATGAGTACCGTATCAACCCGAGGTCTGTATTGGGACAGCCTCGATCTATTTTTATAAATGAGGGAGGAACTCAGATGTCAAACAAACGCCGTTTGTTCACTTCTGAATCAGTAACAGAAGGCCATCCGGATAAAATTTGCGACCAGATCTCTGACGCGATTTTGGATGCGATCCTTGCTAAGGATGCTAACGCCCGTGTTGCTGCTGAAACATCAGTTACAACAGGCCTTGTACTAGTTGCAGGGGAAATCACTACATCTACATACGTAGATATTCCGAAAATTGTTCGTGAAACAGTTAAGGAAATTGGCTACACTCGCGCTAAGTACGGCTTCGACTCTGAAACTTGCGCAGTTTTGACTTCAATCGACGAGCAGTCTGCTGATATCGCAATGGGTGTTGACCAGGCTCTTGAAGCACGTGAAGGCCAAATGTCAGATGAAGAAATCGAAGCAATCGGAGCTGGAGACCAGGGCTTAATGTTCGGGTTTGCCTGCAACGAAACAAAAGAGCTTATGCCTCTACCGATTTCATTGGCACATAAGATTTCTCGCCGCCTGACTGAAGTACGTAAGGAAGAAATCCTACCTTACCTTCGTCCAGACGGAAAAACTCAGGTAACAGTTGAATACGATGAGAACGACAAGCCTGTCCGCATCGATACAATCGTTATCTCAACTCAGCACCACCCAGAAGTTTCGCTTGAGCAAATCCAGCGCAATCTTAAAGAACATGTCATCAATCCTGTTGTACCATCAGAATTGATTGACGAAAATACAAAATACTTCATCAACCCAACTGGCCGTTTCGTAATCGGCGGACCACAGGGTGATGCTGGTTTGACTGGCCGTAAAATCATCGTTGATACTTACGGCGGATACGCTCGTCACGGCGGCGGCGCTTTCTCTGGTAAGGATCCTACAAAAGTTGACCGTTCAGCTGCATACGCTGCACGTTACGTTGCTAAGAACATCGTAGCTGCTGGTCTTGCTGACAAAGTTGAAGTTCAGCTTGCATACGCAATCGGTGTTGCCCGTCCGGTATCCATCTCAATCGATACATTCGGTACAGGCAAAGTGAGCGAAGACGTATTGATCGACGTTGTTGAAAACAACTTCGACCTTCGCCCGGCTGGTATCATCAACATGCTTGACCTGCGCAAGCCAATCTACAAGCAGACAGCTGCTTATGGACACTTCGGCCGTTCTGACGTTGACCTTCCATGGGAGCGTACAGACAAGGCTGAGGCACTTCGCACTCAAGCTCAAGGAAAATAAAATCAAAGGGGAGTTGCATAGAAATATGTAACTCCCCTTATTATTTGCCGTCTAATCAGGAGAGAGGCAGAAATTCCTCAGGTTTGCGAATGGTCCAAAAGGTGTAAAATAGAGTATTACCTTAAATTTCCCTCAGATTTTACTGCAAAAATTTTGCGATTAATGATAGTATTAGATGGTATGTTTTTAGATAGTAAAATCACTGGAAAATAACAATAAATTTTTTCTGAAATGGAGAAGGTGAAGTACATAATGTGTGGCTTTATCGGTTGTGTACATGAAAATGCACAGGAATTCAGCAGCGATGATAAGCAGCTGTTTAAAAATATGAATGACATCATCACCCATCGTGGACCGGATGATGATGGGTATTTCTATGACGAGCATATCCAGTTCGGCTTCCGCCGTCTGAGCATCATTGACCTTGAGGCTGGCCATCAGCCATTAACCTACGAAAATGAGCGCTACTGGATCATTTTCAATGGGGAAATCTACAATTATCTTGAGCTTCGTGAAGAGTTGATGGAAGAAGGCCTGACCTTTGAGACTCACTCTGACACCGAAGTAATCATTGCTCTTTACAGCCACCTGAAAGAACAGGCTGTCGACAAGCTGCGCGGAATGTTCGCGTTTGTCATTTGGGATAAACAGGAGCAGGTTCTTTATGGTGCGCGTGACCATTTCGGCATCAAGCCTTTCTTCTACTTTGAAGATGGCGACCGCACGTTCTTCGGTTCTGAGAAAAAGAGCATCCTGCTAGCACTTGAGAATGACGTTCTTGATTACAAGGCACTTCAGCACTATTTAACGTATCAGTTCGTTCCAGAACCTAATACAATGTCTGAAGGCATCTACAAGCTTGAGCCAGGGCATTATTTTACAAAGAGAATCGGTTCGCCGATGGAAATCAAGCGTTACTGGAAAGCCAGCTTCTCGCCAATCCATAAGACCGAGGATGAATTCACGAAGGAGATCAGGGATGTCCTGTTTGAATCGGTGAAAATCCACATGCGCAGTGATGTGCCAGTTGGCTCTTTCCTTTCTGGAGGAATTGATTCCTCGATCATTGCGTCGATTGCGAAGCAGTATCATCCTTCAATCAAGACATTCTCTGTTGGGTTTGAACAGAATGGCTTCAGCGAGATTGACGTCGCTAAGGAAACGGCTGATAAACTCGGTGTTGAAAACATCAGCTATGTGATCAGTCCGCAGGAATACATGGATGAACTTCCGAAGATTATGTGGCATATGGATGACCCGCTTGCTGACCCGGCCGCTATACCTTTGTACTTCGTTGCCCGTGAAGCAAGGAAGCATGTAACGGTTGTCCTTTCCGGAGAAGGTGCGGATGAACTGTTCGGCGGTTATAACATTTACCGTGAACCGCAGGACCTTGAAATGTTCAACAAGATCCCACAGGTAGGAAAGTCCATGCTAAAGGGCATATCTAAAATGATGCCAGAGGGCATGAAGGGCAAGAGCTTCATCGAACGCGGCGTGACACCAATGGAAGAGCGTTACATTGGAAACGCGAAGATGTTCACTGAAAAAGAGAAGAGCGAGCTGCTCCATGTTTATAATGGACAGTACGATTACAGGGATATCACGAAGCCTCTTTATCGCGAGAGCAGAGGCTACGATCCGGTTGATACAATGCAATATATTGATATACACACTTGGATGCGGGGCGACATTTTATTGAAGGCTGATAAAATGACGATGGCTCATTCTTTGGAGCTTCGCGTACCATTCCTTGATAAGATTGTTTTCGAAACAGCTTCAAAGATTCCTACAAGCTTGAAAACAGCTAACAACACAACCAAGTACATTTTGCGGAAAGCGGCTGAAGGGGTTGTACCTGATCACGTTCTTACACGCAAAAAGCTTGGATTCCCGGTGCCGATTCGCCACTGGCTGAAGGAAGAAATGAATGACTGGGCGAAGAACATCATCAAGGAAAGCAACACAGAGCATCTTATCAATAAGTCGTACTTATTGAAGCTATTGGATGACCACTGCCAGAACAAGGCTGACAACAGCCGTAAAATCTGGACAGTACTGATGTTCATGATGTGGCATGATGTTTATGTCGAAAAAAAATACTCCTTCCAAAAGGAGTATGAGGCTCAGAAAGTTTTACAATCTTAAAATCAGGGAAGGTAGGTAACTGCTTGCCTTCCCATCTGCACCCAGGCTTCCACGAAGTCTTTCATGGGTGCTTTTTTATTTTTCTCACCAGTTAACGGATCGTTGAAGTAGATAAAGCTTTTGTCATAGCCGGTAATCAAAACGGAATGCTCTTTTGTTGTAACTTTGACTTCCCCATTAGGTGTATACCATGTTTGGAAAAAGCTATCGTCCAATCTTTTATATTCCGTATTCGTAATGATCCATACTGGCCGTTGATCAGATAATTGGATTTTAAGTTCCTGGAATTCTGCGCCGGTCAGATCTATTATTTTACCGGGAAGGTACTGTTCGGCCAATTCAGCAATCGGTTTATGGTAGACACCCAGACCTGGTTGAGTGTACGTGTACATATTGCCGACGAAACCTTCATTTGGATCACCAAAATAGATTTTGCCATTATTGAGACGGTATTCAGCTGGGTTTTTCTTTACTTCCCTGGCAAGTGTCAGCTTGTCCACTTTGATATCCTGGTACTGCAGAAGCATGGCCAGGCTCGTGACTTCGCAACCTCTTGGGAGCTCAGGCATCTGCCAGATGATCGGCGCATCCAGAAGTACCTGGTTTTTTATTGGGATGATTTCAGGTTTGTATTCTTCTATTACATCTGGTGCACGTGCCGCCTGGGGCTCAGGCTCATCAAGCCATTCCTTGACCGACTGGACAGCTTTTGCGACATGGGAAGCCTGCATGTTCTCGAGCAGGAAGGCACCTGCCACAGATGAAAAAACAAACATGAACATCAAAATGGATTTGATCATGCTATTTTGTTTTCGGATCAACAGAAAAAACAAGACTAGCAGCGGTACAATTGCCGCAATTGATATATATAACATATCCACATCTATCACCTGGCCCGTCCGCATATTTCAAAAATTTCAGGGTATAATATATAAATTAATATCGGACTGATGTGGAATTTGTTTAACCAATCATTCGTCTTTGTTCTTAAGATTTTTATAGTATTGACCTTTCTCGGCATACTCTCTTGAGATTCGTTCCATGTCACGGATGTCTTCTTCGTTCAGCTCGCGGATGACCTTGGCCGGCCGACCGAATGCAAGCGTGTTCGGAGGGATTATTTTACCTTGAGGGACAAGGCTGCCAGCGCCAATGAAAGCACCTTCGCCGATTTCAGCCTGGTCAAGGATGATCGAGCCCATCCCAATCAATGCTTTTTTTCGGATGATGCAGCTGTGGAGGATGACTTGGTGGCCAACTGTCACTTCATCCTCAAGAACCAAAGGATTATTTGGACTTTGATGGAGGACAGAGTTATCTTGTATATTCACTTTATTTCCAATAATAGTGGGAGCGACGTCACCACGGATGGAGGTGTTGAACCAAACGCTCGATTCTTCTCCGATCTCGACATCCCCGGTAATCGTTACATAATCAGCAATAAATGCTGAATCAGCTATTTTAGGTGTCTTGCCTTTGTAAGGATAAATCATAGAATACACTCCTAAATAAAATAGATTTAAATCAATGCTTTCGTTTTTAATTTAAAATAAGAAGGTATAAAATTAACTTCGAGAATTGTCCAGCTCCAGCGCCTAGCCCTCGAGTCGCTTGTCTAGCTGCGGCTCCTAACTCCTCGAGACGCTTGTCTAGTTTCGCCTCCTAGAAACTCCGAAACTTCAACTCCGCCGGCAGAAGCAAAAAGCGCTTCTTTGTCGGAGTCTCCAGTTTCTATGTTTCTGGACAGTCGGCTAAACTTTTCGGTTTCGGTCCGCCCAATGAAGTCAAAGAACGACTTCACCGGTCGGCCCTCTAAGGCACAGGACGTGCAAACCCGCCAGCCACATGAGGTGGCGTTCTAGGCGGGCAGCGCTTGTCGGGGCTGACCAAGGCGCTTACGCTTTTCTTATTCACTAATTATATATTATAGTTCTTTTAAAGAAAGAAAAAGTATTTGAGTGGGGGAATGGTCATGTGGAAATGGGAAGCTGACGGTGATGCTAAGGCTGTAATCGTTATGATTCATGGTGCCCTTGAGCATCACAGGCGATACGGGTGGCTGATTGAAGCGTGGCGCACATCCGGATTTCATGTCATAATGGGTGATTTGCCTGGACAGGGCATGACAACGAGGGCAAACCGTGGCCATATAGATTCATTTGATGAGTATATTTTGGAAGTGAAAGAGTGGGTAGAGGCAGCTTATGAATTTGACCTGCCGGTATTTTTGCTCGGCCATAGCATGGGGGGACTTGTAGCCATCCGCATGCTGCAGGAGGAACGTGTCGAAATTGCCGGACTTATTCTGTCTTCGCCATGTCTTGGTTTGATCAATTATCCTTCGAAAATGCTGGATATGCTTTCGCACGGCTTGAATGTACTGGTTCCTACCATGCGTATGTCGTCAGGCCTGACGGTTGAAATGGCAACAAGGAATGAGGACGTTAGGGCTGTGGATGCAAATGACGCACTCTATATTACCAAGGTATCCATCCGCTGGTACCGTGAACTTATCTCAGCAATGGAGCAGGCTTTTGAAAACATGGGCAAAGTGCAGGATGTTCCGACGCTCCTATTGCAGGGCGGGGATGATAGGATTGTGGATAAACGTTCTGTCAAGGACTGGTTCAACAATGCTCCGCTGTCGGAAAAAAGATATAAAGAATGGCCGAAGTGCTATCATGAAGTGTTCAACGAGCCTGAACGCGAAGAGATTTTTGACTATGCACATGATTTTGTCATCAGCCAGCTGAAGGCAATTGGATATGTTTATTAGATTTTGTTTTTACATGGAAAGGGTGAAGGTGTATACATGTTGATTCCATCAATGCCAATCAGTTTAATGTACCGTGTATACAAACAAGTTCTGCCTCAAGTACACAGGGAACTGGCATACTGGAAGAGCAGGGCAGAGGAAATCCCGAACCCTGAATTAAGGAAACAGGCTCTCGCCAGTATCGAGCATAAAACCTTTCATTGCGAAGGAGGCTCAATTTTGAGTCTGACCGCGAAAAAGAATTATAAGAAAGCGATCCGCTTCATAGTGGCTTATCAGACAATCAGTGATTACCTGGATAATCTTTGTGATCGAAGTACGTCCCTTGACCCGGCTGATTTTGCTGCATTGCATGAATCAATGGCGGACGCTCTCAATCTGGACAACCAGCTGAAAAATTATTACCGGGAGCGGGAGGACCAGAGTGATGGCGGTTATCTAATTGAGTTAGTGACCGTTTGCCGGGAGATTCTTGCCGAGCTTGATCATTATCAGGATATCAAGAAGCACCTGAGCGAGCTATGCGATTATTATTGCGATTTGCAAATACACAAGCATGTTGAGGTCAAAGATCGTGTACCGAGACTGCAAATATGGTTCGATGGCCATCGTGATAACATTCCGGACATGGAGTGGTATGAATTCTCAGCGTGCACCGGCTCAACGCTCGGAATCTTTTGCCTCGTATCCTACGGGCTGCGTGATGACTTCAAGCCAGAATACGCAGATAGCATCCGTAACGGGTATTTTCCTTACATACAAGGGCTCCATATCCTGCTCGATTACTTCATCGACCAGGAAGAAGACCGCCAAGGCGGCGATTTGAACTTCTGTTTTTATTATGAAAATGAAGAAGCTTTATTTGACCGCTTGCGACATTTTGTACAACATGCTGACCATCATACGGCCAAGCTTCCGCATCAAAAATTTCATAAACTAATCAACCGCGGCCTTCTCGGTGTTTACCTATCCGATGAAAAAGTAAGGCGCCAGGAAAGAATCAGGAAGCTTGCGAGAGAAATGATCAAGACAGCCGGCCCTGTCAGCTACTTCTTTTATATCAATGGACGAGCGTATCGGTCATTGCAGAAATGGATTCCTTCTGGAGTGGTGAGGGCGTTTATAAAATAGGAATGCAGCCAGGGGACTTTGATACCCTGGCTGTTTTTTTGCCTGTTAAAATCTTTACTAAAAATAATGAGTGGGGAAGAGTGCTCATCATGTTCCCATAAAAGCAAGGTTGCGTGGTTTATCGTCACATAAATGGCGATAATTCGGTTCAAATTTTTTATAGTGCTATCCTTCAATCATACAGGCCCAGCTGCTTTGAACTAAAAAAGCCATTTTACACTCCCATCATAAAAAAAGCTCCCACTAATGGGAAGCTCTCTTATCTCTTCTCAATCGCAATAATAAATGGCGGGTTGTTTTTCTGGTTCAGGAATTTATACTCTAATACATGTGCTATGTTTTGTTCCAGTGATTTTACATATCGCAATAAATACTCCCGTTCTACCTTGCCTTCGGGATGTCCGTGGTAGATCACAATTACTATGATGCCTTCTGGGGCCATGATTTCTAGCAGCTGGTCGATGGCCTGGATGGTTGTCTCAGGGACGGTTACGATGTTTTTATCGCCGCCGGGGAGATATCCAAGGTTGAAGATGGCACCTGTGACTTTTCCGAAGTGCAGCGGCGGTATGCACTCTGTGATGTTTTCATGCCCGGTATGGAACAATGTTACCTGATCCTGCAAATCATGTTCGCGAAGCTTCGTTTTGCACGCCATGAGCGCTTCATCCTGGATATCAAAGCCGTAAATCCTGCCGGAAGGGCCGACCAGGTTGGCTAAAAATAATGTATCATGCCCGTTGCCGACTGTCGCATCGACAGCGATATCCCCGGGCTTCACAGCTAATTCAAGAAGGTTCCTGGCAAATGGAAGGATTCGTTCAAGCTTCATTTTCAATCACCGCTTTGTTTCCAGTATAAAATTTCCCCTGCCAGCTGTTTCGACGCTTCAATTCTTTATCAATCGAGTTCAGTACTTCCCATTTATTGACGCTCCACATTGGCCCGACCATCAGCTCGATCGGTCCATCCCCGGTAATTCGGTGGATGATCATTTCAGGGGGCAGGATTTCCAGCTGATCACAGACCAATTTTACATAGTCCTCAAAGCTAAGGAATTCAAGCAGCCCTTTTTCATACTGCTTGACCATCGGAGTGCCCTTCAACAGATGAAGAAGATGGATCTTGATACCTTGAACATCAAGTTTCGCGACTTCACCTGCCGTTTCCATCATCATTTCAGGAGTTTCCATCGGCAGTCCGTTAATGATATGGGAGCAAACCCTGATGCCATGCTTTCGGAGCTTGTCCACACCTTCTTTGTACGTTTCATAATCATGGGCCCGGTTGATTAAATTGGCTGTTTTTTCATGGACCGTCTGAAGTCCAAGTTCTACCCATAAATACGTTCGCTCGTTCAGCTCAGCCAAATATTCCACGACATCATCAGGCAGGCAATCCGGTCTCGTAGCAATTGAAAGCCCGACGACCCCATCTTCGTTCAATACGGTTTCGTACTTCTCTCGCAGCACCTCGACTGGGGCGTGTGTATTGGTGAAAGCCTGGAAATAGGCCATGTACTTGCCATCTTTCCATTTAGTATGCATTTTTTCTTTGATCTTTGTGAACTGTGTGCCGAGATCCTCTACTCTATCACCTGCGAAATCACCTGAACCAGCAGCACTGCAAAATGTGCAGCCTCCGTGCGCTACTGTGCCATCGCGATTTGGGCAATCGAATCCTCCATCAAGCGCCACTTTGAAAACCTTATGACCAAAATGGCTGCGCAGATGGTAATTCCAAGTATGGTATCTTTTATCGTCTGTTGCGTAATGAAAAGGGTTGGTCTGAATCATGCCAGAAACCTCCTATAACCTGTCTGTCAAAGAAATGAATAATAAAAATTGTACCATTTAGAGAACGTGAATCCAATTGCAAAAAGATTACAAAGTGTACCAACATAATTGGCATCATTAAACATTGTCAAAATCGTGATAGGAAAATGTATTGTGAACAAAATAAAGAAGAAGCAGACTTTGCTTCAGCATCATGTAAAGGAGGGGCTATTATTGGCAACACGTCAATCGGTTGACCAGTTACTTCAGCAATGTGAGGATGCAATCAATCTTGCCCAGGATCAATACAAGAATGCCGCCACACAGCAACATTTTAATGACGGCGATTTTACCAATGCACTGCAGGCAATTGAGGACGCATACAATGATTTGGCCAAGCTCGCATTCAGTGCAAATTCCCAGCAGCGCGAACAGCTGCACCGGATGAGACTTCAGCTCCAGCAAGTCCAGAACAATATGATTTTGCTTGATCACTAAACAGGAGGGGAAAAACATCTTGAAGAAGCGCTCAAAGCAGAATAATCCTGAACAAAAAACAAGGAACGGCACCAATAACCAGGATCTTGAGCTTGGAATGGATCATGATCCGGTAAAAGAAGCAAAGAAAAAATATGAACAGAGTGGTGGGCAGCCGGTAAAATCAAAATTCCATCCTGAACCAGAGCAATCTTCATAAATTTGTAACACCCTCACTTCCATTAGGGAAGTGAGGTTTTTTTATTGGTTTGGAAAAAGCTCAATAGTGTTTTTACCTCCTGTTGATTGTAGTGGAAGGCGCGAAGACTCTTACGGGAGCATGGGGCAGGGGAGACCGCGAAGGATTGAAACGACGAGGAGGCTCCCCGGGCCACCCGTGGAAAGCGAAGCGCCTGGAACGAAAATCAACAGACTTATTTATCAACAAATACCCCCCGTTCACAAATCGGATAAAACTGACGAAAATTCCGTGATTTATATCACAGAATGGGGGCTTTTAGAAATGGTTTAAATAAGGTAGACCAAAAAAGGTCAGGAGGAAAAATTAAATTTCATTTTGAAAAACCCTTAGAGAATATAAAATGTTTTTTCAATTCAAGTTGTCTTGTGAAAACATTCACGAATTTGTCACATATAGAAAGGAGTTCATCGAATGAAAGTTATGAAGTTAATATTGGCCATTATTTTATTATTCGTATTCCAGCTGCCCGGTAAGGGTAGTGCTGAAACAAAATCCAATGTCCTGAATATGGAGGAGCTAACGATCCAGGTGATGCCGGAATATTCGTACCACCCGAAAGATAAGAAAAAGAATCCGCCTCTCTTGGTCGGCTATCATGGGGCCTTAAAGAACAATGCCGAAGAAGCGCAAAGAGGCCAGGTAGTCATTCCGCTGCCAATGGATGAGAAGAATTTCAGGATTGGTTTTGTCGCTGATTATTCCCGCGATCTGACTGAAATGAATGAAATTCAATATGAATTTGATAAGGAAAGCGGAACAATTTCCTGGGAAACGAGCGAGGAAATCCAGCCGCAGGAGATCTACAAGTTTGTGATTGAGTACTATACCGACAGCATCAAGGAAAAAGACGGCACCAAGAAGTTGAACTACGATTTTAAAAACTTCGCTGAAATCGGATTATTGAACTTGATTTTTGTTGAGCCGCTTAATACAGAAAGCTTCAAACTGGAGCCTGCTTCAGAGCAGCACCAGAAAAACTCCTACAACATGAACATGTTCCTATATCAAAGCCAGGGGATGAAGCCTGGTGATGCGAAGAACATCTCGCTGGAATACAAGCGTGCAGAAACAAGGACCACCGCGGAAATCATGGAAGATATGGCTGGAGATGCGAAAAAGGCCGGCACTGTAAAACAGAATGATGAAAAAATGCCTCTGTGGCTAGTCATTGCAGTCGTTGGCAGTTTGACCTTATTTGCAGCAGTACTATTGATTTTCATCATGAAGAAAAAGAAAGCAAAGCCGGTAAAAAGTGATGCACCAAACGACAATGAAATCAAAAAATCAAAGCTCCGCGCAATGTTGGTGGAAGGAACCATTACAGAAGCTGAATACAACGAATTGATCAAAAAGCTGGGAGGTAGAAAGTGATGTCTAAAAATAAAAAAATCGTAATGGGATTGGGCCTTGCAGCAGTGGCATTCGTGATCATGATGTTTTCGACAATGCCAAGCGCCGGGAGCAAGGAAATCACGATTGCCGATCTTAGCAAAAATGGTTCGAAATATGAAGGCGATTATATTATGACGCAGGGCCTCCTTAATAAGGAATCCGTTAAATGGGACGCTGATAAACTGGAGCTCCGTTTTGAGCTATACGAGGAAGGCCAGGGAACGCTGCAGATATTCCATAAAGGCATCAAGCCAGACAATTTCTCTGAGGATGTCATCGTTTTGGTGGAAGGTTTTATCCAAAAAGACGGAGTGTTCGAAGCAGAAAAAGTACAGACAAAATGCCCGACAAAATATGAAGGCGAAGACATGGAGAACTATGATACCGAAATGCATAAGGAAATATACAAAAATGATAAACCGGAATAAAACAGATGGGTGGTTATCTGTATGTATCTAATTGGGAACATCTCAATCTACCTTGGGATCGTGATTTCACTATATGGAATCATCGCCAATATCGTCGGGCTTAAGAAGAAAAGCAGCAAATGGATGGAAAGCGCAAGAGGTGCAGTCATATCGCTTGCATTTGTAGCAAGTATTGCTTCCTTCTTGCTGCTCTACCTTCTTGGAACAAGCCAGTTCCAATTTAAATATGTGGCTTCCTATACGAATGAAAGCCTGCCAATGGCTTATAAATTGACAGCATTTTGGGCGGGTAACGCCGGATCCCTGCTATTATGGGCTTTCCTTTTAGCGTTGTACGCGACAATGGTTGTCTTTTCAAGAGAAAAGAAAAACCGGATGATGCCATATGTATCCAGCATTCTGATGGTTAACATCCTGTTCTTTTTCAGTGTAATGGCACTTAATGCAAATCCTTTTGAAATGACCGATAAAATTCCGGCTGATGGAAAAGGGCTTAACCCGATGCTGCAAAATCCGGGCATGATTCTCCATCCAGTAACGCTCTATATGGGCTATGTTGGATTGGCCGTTCCATTCGCGTTCGGGATTGCGGCACTGATCCTGAAGAGAATGGATTCAGAGTGGATTAAATTAACTAGGAGATGGACGCTTCTTGCATGGCTGTTCCTGACGCTCGGCAATGTGATCGGTGGCTGGTGGGCATACCTTGAGCTAGGATGGGGCGGTTACTGGGCATGGGACCCGGTTGAAAATGCCTCGTTCCTGCCATGGCTGACCGTATCGGCATTCCTTCATTCAGTGATGATCCAGGAACGAAAAAATATGCTGAAAACCTGGAACGTAAGCTTGATCATCTTATCTTACATCTTGACTTTGTTTGGGACATTCCTTGTCAGAAGCGGAGTCCTGACAAGTGTCCACGCGTTTGGCGACAGCAATCTGGGCACGTACTTCCTTGTTTTCATGGCTTTCATGATGCTGTTTTCTCTGTATATAGTCATGACAAGGTACGGACTGATTAAAAAAGACAGCAGTCCAATTGAAGCTTATTTTTCAAAAGAAAGCAGCTTCCTGCTAAACAACCTGATTCTTGTGGCTGCCGCTTTCGCTGTTTTCTGGGGGACGATGTACCCGCTGATTTCAGAAACTTTTACAGGGACAAAGGTCAATGTCGGCGCGCCATATTTTAATAAAGTGATGGCTCCGATCCTTCTGGTGCTGATTGTATTAATGGGAATCTGCCCGCTAATCGCATGGCAAAAAGCGGTGTTTGAAAAGTTCATGAAGAACATGCTCTGGCCACTGGCAATGGGTGTTGCCACAGCAATCCTCCTGTTCGCTTTTGGCGTCAAGGGAATTTACGCCATTATCGGCTTATCGGCAACGAGCTTCATGTTTGGAACGCACTTGCTTGAATTCGCGAGAGGGATCAGCGCAAGAAGGAAAGCAACGAAGGAAAACATCCTGAAGGCAGCGTTTAAACTGACAGTAAAAAACCAGCGCCGCTATGGTGGCTATATCGTCCATATCGGTATTGCAGTTATCGCGGTAGGTGTCATTTCTTCGCATACTTACTCAACAGAGGTGCTGAAAACGGTAGATGCAGGAGGCAGCATCAAAACCGGGGATTATGTGCTGAAGTTCAACGAACTGACTGAACATACAAAAAACGGCAATGGCGTGGTTGTGGCCGATATTGATGTTACGTACAAGGGCAAGGACATTGGCAAAATCAAACCTGAAAAAATCTTCTATGAAACATGGCCAGAGCCATCAACAGAAGTAGCAATCAAGACGAATTGGAGCCAGGATCTATACGTAGTACTCAGCTCCTGGGAGAACAAAGACAAGGTCACATTCATGGTAAAAGTAAATCCATTTGTAAGCTGGATCTGGGTAGGCGGCATTATCATGGTGATCGGTACAGCATTCGCCCTCATAGGCGGTAGGCCGACCACATTCCGTTACCAAATCAATAAAGGCATTTCGAGAGTGGGAGGGTTAAAAAAGTGAACAGGAAAATTCTCTTAACAACACTCCTTTTGCTTATCGTGATTCCTGGCATGACAACAGCTTTTACGTATAATTCGAAGGAATTCAAACACATCATCGGTCAGCTTGATATGCAGGGGCATGCTGACCACGAGTTGTCCACCTGTTCAGTAAAGAAGATTTACTACGATGAAGTGGTTGAGATGCTGAACGGTGGTAAATCAGAACCGGAAATCATCCAATCCTATGTTGATGAATACGGGCAGGCTGCCTTGAGAACTCCGGGCGGCGGCAAAAGTGGCTGGATTGCCTGGGGGATGCCAGCGGCAGGAGTTGGCATTGGCAGTGTGATTGTCGGTGTCTGGCTCAGAAAATTGACAGTCAAGAAGGCAGAAACAAAGCTTGAGGCGAAGACAGCATGGAGTTCGGAAATCGAGAAAGAAATTGCTGCAAAAACATTTGACGAAGAGCGCCGGAAGCTTTTCTAGGAGCTGATCAAAATGGATTATGTATTTTTAATAATTGGATCACTCGTGATCATCACTTGCTTTTACTTCATCGTTTCTCCTTTTTTCTCATCAGGTGAGGTGCCAGCTCAGGAAGTGGAGACAGAGGGTGAAAAGCTGACGCTGGAGCAAGTCTACAGTGCTGTGAATGAGCTGGAAATGGACTTTTTAATGAAGAAAATCACAGCTGAGGATTTTGAGAAATTGAAGGAGAATTACCAATTGCTCGCGGCTGAAATGTTAAAGGAAGAAACGCAAGGACGCAAGGCAAAACATCTTCCAGAGAGCAAAAAGAAGATAAAGGATGCCGAAGCAGAAGCAGAAATCCTTAGAGAACTGAAGAAGCTTCGCAATCAGAAGGGGTGATCAGTATGGCACCAGCCTACCATCCTGAATGGCTTGTGAAATTCTGGCTCACGACTCCTGGGTTAAACATGGTGAATCCACACTATTTGCTGATTGCTCTAGCTGCTGTCATAGCTCTTGTCTGGTTTTTGCGAAAACGGAGGATGCCTGCTGAGGACATGATTGGTGAGGAAGACCAGTTATTCAAACACCTTTTACTAAGAAAAAAAGTGATTGAAGGGGAACTTGCCGGACTTGAAGCAAGGCTGTCGGCAGCGGAAATCACCGAAGAGAACTATAAATTGCTGAAACTTGATTACCAGAGCCATCTCGCTGAGGTAAGCAAAGAACTGGAACAATACACTTAACGAAAGAGTTGGGGACAATGCTGGAACTGAGGAAAATGACCAAAATGCTGGGAGATAAACTCGTATTAAGGAATATCACCCTTTCATTGGAAAAAGGGGAGATATTAGCGGTGATTGGCCCGAATGGAGCAGGAAAGAGCACCTTCTTTAAATGCACGGTCGGACTTCTGCAGCCAACGAGCGGGGAAATTCTCCTGGATGGGAAGCTTGTTAAGAAAAACTCAGCTGAGATTAAGCAGCGGATTGGTTTTTTAGGTCATGAATCATTTCTGTACAATAATCTGTCCCCGCTCGAAAATCTCAAATTTTACGGGAAGCTTTACAAGGTAAAGGATCTTGACAGGAAAACAAATGAACTCTTAAAGGAAGTGGGGCTCTACCTTTTTCGCGATATGCCCATTCGCTCCTTTTCAAGAGGGATGATGCAAAGACTAGCCATCGCCAGAGTGCTGCTGCCCGACCCTGATATCCTAATGCTCGATGAGCCGCACACTGGCCTCGATCAGGAGGCAGTGACATTGCTGAATAACATCATTAAAAACAAACGGGACAGTGGGACGTCAATCCTGATCATCTCGCATGATTTTGAGCAGGTTCATGCACTTGCTGACAGGGCGGCCGTGCTGAAGAAAGGAAAGATCGTCTCAACAAGGCGCATTCGAGAAGAAGTAAGCCTGGCAGAGATGAAGCGCTGGTACGAAGCAGAGGTGAAGAGCTCATGATTTCGATTCTTAAAGATGCGTGGACGATCGCCAGCAAAGACCTGAGCAATGAGATCAAAACAAAGCAGACAATCGGCATGATGGTCATCTTTTCGAGTCTCGTCGTACTGATCTTCAGCTTTGCGTTCGATCCGACAAACAATATGGTAAAGGCTGTAATTCCCGGGCTTGTCTGGCTGATTACCGTGTTTTCCGGAATTTTGGGACTGAATCGTTCCTTCCTTTCCGAGCACGAAAACGATGCCCTGACAGGACTGCGCTCGGCACCAATCGACCCTTCCAGCATCTATCTTGGAAAGGTTTTGGCGAACTTCATCCTCGTAACGGCAGTCCAGCTGGTCAGCATTCCTGTTTTGTTTCTGCTGTTCGACTACCGCTTTTTTGGAAAAGTGAGCTGGTTCATTCTTGTAGTCATCATTGGCACACTCGGTTTCATTATAGTCGGGACCTTCCTGGCTGCGCTTTCGGCAAACGCAAAGAACAGCGAGATGCTTTTGCCGGTTTTGCTGCTGCCCCTACTAAGTCCACTGCTGATCGCGGGTGTCCAGGCCACAAGAATCATTCTTGAAAATGAACTAATCGCGGATGCTGCTTCCTGGATCAGGCTAATGGCTGCTTACGATTTATTGTTCCTGGCTGCATGCTTTTTCTTATTCGAATTTATTATGGAGGGGTCTTGATGGAAAAGAATACTGGCATTATCGACCGGCTGTTGCTGTTTACGTTAATTCCGTCATTTTTTATTGCACTTTATCTGATTTTTATATGGTCGCCTGTTGAAAAGGTAATGGGCGCTACACAGAAAATATTTTACTTCCACGTTGGCAGTGCATGGGTCGCCTTCCTCGCTTTCGGTGTCGTAGGTTATTACAGCGTTAGGGTGCTGATCAAGCCGAGGCTCCAGCATCATATCAATGCCGGAATCTCAGCAGAAATAGGTGTGCTTTTCACGACGATCACACTGATAACCGGGATGATCTGGGGAAAATCAAGCTGGAATACGTGGTGGACATGGGAACCTCGCCTCGCGACAACCCTGATTCTCTGGTTCATCTATGTTGCTTATCTGTTTGTCCGCAAGATGGACGGTTCAACGGAGAAAATCGCAAGACTTTCAGCAGTTTTCGGCATCATCGGTGTCATCAACGTCCCGATTGTCTTCATGGCAATCCGCTGGTGGAACACGAAGCTTCATCCGATCGTGTTCGGCGAAGGCAAAAACCAGTCTGGAGGCGGAATCGAGCCCGATATGCTCGTCGCACTGCTATTCTCGATTTTTACGATTACCTTGCTTTACGCGTTCCTGATGCGCAAAGGGATCGAAATAGAAAAGATGAGGCATATCGTCAAAAAGGCGAAATCAAAAGCAATTGAAAAGCTTGCTGGCTAATTACTAAGGAGGAGTTTAAAATGACTTACTTATTCATGGCTTACTCAGTTATTTGGACGTTGATCGCTGGTTATGTGGTAGTGCTTGGACGCCGTCAGAAGCAGTTGAAGAAAGAGCTCGAACTTCTTGAAGAATGGAAATCAGATTTTTAAAAGCGGGTGATGAAAATGGGCAAAAAGATCGTTCCGATCCTCGTTATTGTTGCCGTCATCGGAGTTCTGGGCTTTTTGGTCAGCGGACTGGGAGGGAAAGCATCAGCCCAGCCAGGTGACCAGTCTATCGATTTCGAGCTGCAGGATATCGACGGCAACACCTATAAGCTTTCTGATTTTAAGGGCCAGCCAGTTGTCCTGAACTTTTTTGCGACATGGTGCGCACCGTGCATTGATGAAGCACCTGAACTGGAGGCATTCGGCGCAGAGTATAAGGATGCAAAGCTGCTGATCCTCGCTAAAGGCGAATCGAAAAAACGGATGGAAAAATACATCGGGGAAAGCGGCTCTGAGCTAACTTACCTTTTAGATACAAAAGAAGAAATTTCAAAGGATTACAACGTCATCGGGCAGCCTGAGACCATTATCATCGACAGGAACGGCGTGATTATTGAACGCTTCTCCGGCCCGACAACGAAGGACGACTTAATCAGGATGATCCAGGAAGAAGTTTCACCATAACCTTGGTTAAAGCACATTCGTGTTTTAATACGGCTGCATTGTTGGCTGAATTTTTCTAGCAGCGCAGCCTATAGTAGATTGCGTTAATCAGCTATAAGGGAGGTGAAAGAGATGCTGAAAAAGCTACTGGGAATAGACAAAAAGATGCTGTTATTCATTGGCGTATTTGCTGGAATCATTGTTTCTGTCGTCACTGTCAAAACGCTTGCTTATACGGATTCACCTGAATTTTGCTCGAGCTGCCATATCATGACAGAGGTCCATGACTCGTTCTCTGATTCCAACCACGCCGGACTTGCCTGCGGGGACTGCCATTTGCCGCATGAGAACATGGTCGAAAAATACACCTATAAGGCAAAAGCAGGTATGACCCATGTGTACTTCAATACACTTGGTGAAGCGAAAATCCCGAAGGTGCTGCACGCAACAGAAAACTCTGATGAAGTCATTAATGAGAACTGCATCAGCTGCCATGAAAATACGCTGGATAATGTATCACATGATGCAAAGGACAGCTGTTCAAGCTGCCACCAGGCAGTGCCGCACGGCAAAGGCTTCAAAACAGAGGATTATTTTAAACCGCCGAAACCTGGCGAGCTTTTAGAGAAAAAAGGAGGTACGATGGACAATGGCTAGAAATTTCCGCTGGGCATATTTGCTCCTTGCGGCTGTCATGCTCATCATAACAGGCTGCTCCGGCTCAGAGGAAAAAGCAACTTCCGCAAATGAGCTGAAAACAGGGCTTAGCAAAGATGAAATCAGCAATGAGGCCTTCAAGGACTTATTCCCGCTGCAATATGACAGCTACAAGCAAAATGAAAAAATGGAGGATACAAAATACAGTGGTTCTGTCAAACGAAGCAAGTACGACCATGATAAGGAACCATATCTGCCTGTCCTTTTCAACGGCTATGGCTTTGCGACTGAATACAATGAGGATCGCGGCCATATTTACGCCAATGAGGATGTCCGGGCGATTGCACGTATTACTGACAAATCAATCGGTTCATGCTTAACTTGTAAATCGACGGCAGTTCCTCATATGATCGAGGAAATGGGAGACGATTATTGGGGCGGTAATTTTAATCAGGATATTTGGCCAAAGGCAGAAGCGATGGGGCATTCACCGATCGGCTGCTCAGACTGCCATGACCCGCAGACAATGGATTTGAGAGTTACCCGTCCAAGCTTTATCAAAGCAATGGAATCACAGGGAATCGACATGTCCAATCCAACTAAGAATGACATGAGGAACTATGTTTGCGGCCAGTGCCACGTAGAATATTATTTTGCTGCTGAAAATGGAGAGGTCACATATCCATGGGCAAAAGGATTCAAGCCTGAAGACATGTTTGAATACTATGAAACAATTGCAAAAGAAACAGGCTTTGAGAAGGACTGGATTCACAATGTATCCGGTACACCAATGTTAAAGGCACAGCACCCAGAGTTTGAAACGCATATTGAAGGTCCGCATGGTGAGGCAGGTGTGACTTGCTCAGATTGTCACATGCCGTATGACCGAGTCGATGGCAAGAAGAAAATCAGTTCCCACTGGTGGACTTCGCCGCTGAAGACAATGGAGCAGTCGTGTGCAACATGCCACACCAACCGCGATATGGAAGAGCTGAAGGGCCGAGTGATGGATATTCAGGATACTCATATGGAAGGGCTCCATAAAGCAGAGGATATCTCGATTACATCACACTACTATATAAATAAGATGATCACATCTGGTGTAAACGAGGCTAAAATCAAGGAAGCACAGGCGCATATAAGGAAAGCCCAGTGGTTCTGGGATATCGTTGCAGCGGAAAATTCAGCTGGTTTCCATAATCCGCAGGGAACAATGGATTCATTGAGAGTTTCAGTGGAAGAATCGAATGCAGCAATTAATCTTGCTATTGAAGAATTGACGAAAAAGGGTGTAAACCTTGAGGAAGTCAAGACAGAGATTGAAAAAGTGAAGAAGGCTGTCTACGAGGAAAAAGATAACTTCAAGAAGAAAGAGAAAGCAATCAATAGTTACTTCCCAGCCCAACAGCCAGCTCCGAAAAAATAGAGAATAGCAAATTTAGAGAATAGATAAATAGGAAAACACTGTGCAAATGGTAGTTTGTACGGTGTTTTCTTTAGTTTTGCAGAAAAATGAATCAGTGTCAATTATCCTGGATACATTTTTTACTAATTCCGCAAAATGAACTGGATTCCCGAGCAAAGATTGCTCCTTTTCGCGATAAGATAACTTGATTTCGATAGGAAAACCTTTTGATTACGCAAAACACCGGTTGATTCCGCGAAAACAGCATCGGATTCCGCGAAAATCCTTCATGATTCTGCGAAAACACCTCACGATTCCGCGAAAATAACATATAATTCCGCGGACTGGAAATAATCGAGTGTTTTTTCCAATTCAGCTTCAAAAAAATAGAAAATTTCAACTTCAACTCCCTTCATAAATTCCTATTGCAACCAATAGTAAAAACCACTAAAATTACTTTGGTATTCTATAGGAAATTAAAAGTAAATACTGTTTTGGTATATATGTTTTTCTTAATCCAGCTCCAGCGCCTAGCCCCTTGAGTCACTTGTCCAGCTGCGGCTCCTAACTCCTCGAGACGCTTCGGTCCTGCGCATGAAGTCAAAGACGACTTCACAGGCAGGCCTTCCAGCGCTTGTCGGAGTTGGACAGTCGCCTCTACTTTTCGTTTACGGTCCGCCCAATGAAGTCAAAGAACGACATCACCGGTCGGCCCTCCGTGGCACACGACGTGCTAGACCCGCCAGCCACAGGATAAGGAAAGCTTCGAAGCGATTCATCGCACGACCGAAAGCGGTAGCTTTTGGGAGGACGTGGCGTTTTAGGCGGGCAGTGCTTGTCGGGGCTGAACAAGGCGCTTGCGCTTTTGGTTTTTTCGAATCTTATTTAATGAAAGAAGGCGTTTTTCATGCCGCGAGCCTTATGGCTTTTAATTATCGGGATGGCAGTCAATGTAACTGGATCCTCTTTTTTATGGCCTCTGAACACTATCTATATTCATGAGCACCTCGGCAAATCTTTGTCTGTTGCCGGAATCGTACTGATGCTAAACTCTGCTGCCAGCGTTATTGGCAATCTTTTTGGCGGCAGTCTTTTTGATAAAATTGGCGGTTATAAGTCTATTATTCTAGGAATCAGCATTACCATCATGGCGCTGCTTGGCTTGACCTTGTGGCCAGGCTGGCCGCAGTATATTTTCTTTTTGACATTGGTTGGTTTTGGTGCTGGAATCGTCTTTCCGGCGATGTACGCAATGGCAGGGTCGGTTTGGAAGGAAGGTGGGCGTAAAGCGTTCAACGCCATCTATGTGGCTCAAAACCTTGGAGTTGCGGTTGGAGCTGCGCTTGGCGGACTTGTCGCATCCTATTCATTCCAGCTGATTTTTATGGCGAACGCGGCCATGTACGTGATTTTCATGATGATTGCTGTTTTTGGCTATCGCAGCATCGATACTAGGTCAGCGAAACAAACAAATGTCCTTCAGGAAAATAGCGCCGTCAAAAGCCATACCAAGCTGTATGCGCTTCTTATCTTAGCTGTCGGCTACTTGCTTTGCTGGGTTGGGTATGTACAGTGGCAAACAACGATCGCAGCTTATACTCAGGAATTAAACATTTCCTTGAACCAATATAGTATCCTCTGGACAATTAACGGTGCACTGATCGTTCTCGGCCAGCCGGTTGTAAATAGGCTGATCAAGCCGTTCCAGAATAAAATGAAGCTGCAAATCATCATCGGCATGGTCATCTTCATGGTTTCCTATGCAGTTGCTGCAGGAGCTCAAGTATTCACAGGCTTTGTGGCTGCTATGGTGATCCTGACAATTGGGGAAATGCTGATCTGGCCGGCCGTTCCGACAATCGCAAATGATCTGGCGCCAAAAGGCAGGGAAGGCTTTTACCAGGGAATCGTTAACAGCACCGCAACTGGCGGGAGGATGATCGGCCCGCTCATGGGAGGAATCCTGGTCGACCTATACGGTATGCCGATGTTATTCGCGATTCTGATCGCGCTCATGTTCGTTGGCATTTTCACTACCGTAATTTACGACCGAAAATTAAAGGAATTGCACAATGTTGCTGCACAAGCATAAAGAAATAGGATGGAACTGGGCTTAGATACCAGCTCCTCTTTTAAATGGTCACATAATATGCATTTTTTCTCGATAAAAAATGCATATTTTACATCTAATATAGGACTGTGAGTTTATAATATAATCATATTTTGAAAGACAAGGGGGTGAATGGCT
Organism: Mesobacillus boroniphilus; assembly: GCF_018424685.1. Classification (NCBI taxonomy): domain Bacteria; kingdom Bacillati; phylum Bacillota; class Bacilli; order Caryophanales; family Bacillaceae; genus Mesobacillus; species Mesobacillus boroniphilus. Next base: position 2,496,340 of record NZ_QTKX01000001.1, on the reverse strand, counting down.
TGAAATTTAAGATCCTCGGAATTGCGTTTTTGGCTGCCGGTTTATTAACTGCCTGTAATGGCGGAGAGGAATCTGCTGAACCAGAAAAACAACAACAGAACATCAAGGAATTGGTGAGTGATTACAGCACGGGCGAAATTAAGGGCCACAAAGCTTCCATCACTTCACAAGAGCTAACAATTGCCGATAGTGAAGGGGACAAGCAAGTCTACGACATCTCGGAAGAAGACTTCTTCGTCTCAATCGCGCCATATGAAAATCAAACCCATCCTTGAACGAATCATAGCTTGACAGGTTGTCAAGGTGAACTGGTTGAAAAAGAGTTTGATGTATATATTGAGGATGAGGACGGAAACGTGGTCGTTGAAGAGAAAATGATGTCCCAGCAGAACGGTTTCATCGATTTGTGGCTGCCACGTGATAAAAAGTTCAAAACCAAGATTGGATATAACGGTAAAACGGTTGAATCAGAAATATCCACATTTGAGAATGATGCTACTTGCATAACGACTATGCAGCTAATGTAGACTAAAGCACCTATTTTTAGGTGCTTTTTTTATGCGAGCTATTGTTTTCAGAAAAATGTGATAAAATCAAAAGAAAAACCAGGTGGCGGATTATGAATACGAAGCTTTTACATATTCCAGCGAACATTATTGAAACCATTGTCGAGAATGCCTTTGAATGGCTTGTTGTTGTTGATCGAGAAGGCAGGATCATCTATATCAATCATAATTATTGTGAATTCCTTGAAGTCAATCGTGAAGAGACGATCGGCAGGCATGTGACCGAAGTGATTGAGAATACCAGGATGCATATTGTGGCCCAGAGCGGAAAAGAGGAACTGGCTGACTTGCAATTTATCAAGGGGAATTACATGATCGCCAACCGGGTTCCTATAATTAAAAATGGCGAAATAATTGCCGCCTTTGGGACGGTATTTTTCCGGGATACTCAGGAATGGATGAAAATGGACAGCCATGTTAAAAGCCTGCTGACCAGGATGCAGCCATACATCCAGAAAATTGATTCAGGCGTGAAATATACGCTTGATGACATCCTAGGCGAGTCCCAGCAGATTATTAGTTTAAAAGAGAAAGTGAAAATGGTATCCAATAGCGATATTTCGATTCTGATCAGGGGAGAGAGCGGAACAGGGAAGGAATTGTTCGCCCACAGCATCCACCAGCTTAGCAGTCGGAACCAGAAGCCGTTCATTAAGGTGAATTGCGGAGCAATCCCTGAAAATCTGCTCGAATCCGAGTTGTTTGGCTATGAGGAAGGAGCTTTTACAGGCGCGAAAAAAGGAGGAAAAAAGGGGAAATTTCAGCTGGCTAATGGCGGTACCCTCTTCCTTGATGAAATCGGGGACATGCCGCTGAGCATGCAGGTAAAACTTTTACGTGCCTTGCAGGATGGGGAAATAGAACCGATTGGTTCGACGAAATCGATTTCGGTTGATGTCCGGATTATCGCTGCCACAAACAGGCCGCTCGAGAATATGATTGAAGAGAAACGATTCAGGGAGGATTTATTTTACCGGATAAATGTCGTTCCTTTCAGCGTTCCTCCATTAAGAGAACGTGCTGAGGACTTAACACTGCTGATCGCGCATTTTATCGACAAAGTTACCAATCGGTTAGGAAAGCGGATTGGAGGAATTGAAGGTAATGTCATGGAAATTCTGAAATCATACAGCTGGCCGGGTAATATCCGCGAACTAGAAAATGTCATCGAGGCTGCGGTCCATTTGACAAAGAGAGAACAGATTACGCTGGATTCCTTGCCGGATTATCTGCAAACCCAGACTGCCATTTATCGATTCAATAACAAGAAGCTTAAGGATATTGTTGAAGAAACAGAACAATGGGTACTGAAGCAAAGTCTTGAAAGGAATAAAGACGACAAAGTCCTGGTTGGCAGGGAGCTGGGGATAAGCAGGTCCACACTTTATGAAAAGCTTAATAAATACGGCCTCTTGTAGTCCGGAAATTCGGAATGCTGTCCGAGTTTTCGGACTTCCTTGTTTTCTAGCAATATTTAAATAAGTATTCACTGTATGAATGGTAATTAATCAACGGGAACTGGACAGGTTAAATAACTTGGGTTCTATTTAGCAAAGGTAATGGAAGAATGATAGAGTCCGGAAATCCGGAATTAAATAACTGAAAATTAAGAATAAAAGCCGATTCTCCTGACCTGAAAAGTTGGCACGATAGTTGCAATAAGATAATACAGCAATTTTATTCAATATTTTTGTAAGCGTTGTCATCACATTGGGCAAGGAGGATAGTTTTCGTTTGTTTTCATTTTAAAAAATCAAGGGGGAAAAAGAATGCTGAGTATGATTGGATTGATTGGCGGTCTCGCTTTATTAATTTTTTTAACAATGAGGGGAATGAACCTGCTTATTGTTGGACCGATTTCTGCGTTGTTTGTTGCTGTGTTCAGTGGGATGCCGCTGTTCCCTCAGCTGGTTGAAGAAGGGGCTGCCAATTTTGTTGGCAATTATATGTCTGGTTTTTCTGGATTTGTTACTGCCTGGTACATGATGTTCCTGCTTGGAGCGATTTTCGGAAAGGTAATGGAGGATAGCGGCGCGGCTGACAGTGTGTCTGAGTTCATCGTCGATAAGCTTGGAATGAAGTATGCTGTCCTGGCAATTGTCGCTGCCTGTGCTGTTTTGACATATGGCGGAGTAAGCTTGTTTGTCGTAGCGTTTTCTGTTTACCCAATGGCATTGAGCTTGTTCAGGCAGGCCAATTTGCCAAGGCGTTTCATTCCAGCTGCATTAGCCTTCGGTTCGGTCACTTTTACGATGACTTCTGCAGGTTCTCCGGAAATCCAGAACTGGATTCCCATTCAATTCCTGGATACTTCACCGCTGGCAGGCTGGGAGGTCAGTGCCATCGTTGCTGTCTTCATGATGATTTTTGGTTACTGGTGGCTGAAACGGATGATCACAAAAGCTGTAGCAAAAGGAGAGAAATTCGTCGCCAGGAAGACTGATCCAATGATGGAAAAGCGTGAGCTGCCTCATCCTCTCATGGGCTTGATTCCTTTAGTAGTGGTATTGGTGATTTCTTTCATTTTCCATGATTCATTAAAACAGTCAGCATTGATCATCGCTCTCCTTGGCGGAGTTGTATCTGCTTACTTATTAAATCGCAAGTACTTCAAAAATTTCTGGGAAGCACTTTCTGAAGGAACGATGGGGGCATTGATTGCGATTGGTAACACTGCTGCTGTTGTAGGATTCGGAGGTGTAGCAAAAGCTGTGCCGGCTTTCCAGACTGCTGTTGATGCAATGACGAATATACCTGGAAGCCCGTTAATCGGGGCGGCAATTGCTGTAAGTGTCATTGCAGGGATGACTGGTTCAGCATCCGGGGGGCAGGCAATTGCGCTCCCATTACTTGCTCCGCATTATATGGATATGGGCGTCAATCCGGAAGCGCTGCACAGGGTAGCGGCAATTTCCTCCGGAGCACTTGATTCACTGCCGCATAATGGTTATGTGGTCACAACTGTTCGGGCAATCTGCGGCGAGTCCCATCAGGATGCCTACAATCCTGTTGCAGCCGTAACAGTCATCGTCCCATTGATTGGGGTAACAATAGCGATCATTCTATTCTCTCTAGGATTAGGTATTTAATGAAAGGAGATTCCCAATGGTAAAAGATAAAGTCATACTGATTACCGGAGCCGCCCAGGGAATCGGGTATGAGATAGGAAAGAGTTTTGGTGAGCAGGGCGGGAAGGTATTTTTGACAGATTTACAGGAAGAAGCTGTGGAAAAAGCGGCAGCAAGCCTGCGTGAATTAGGGCATGAAGCCGCTGGTTTGAAATGTGATGTCACTAGCGAAAAAGACATTGAGCAGGCAGTTGAAAAATGTATTGAGCACTATGGTCGTGTCGATGTACTCATCAACAATGCTGGCTTGCAATATGTATCATTGATCGAAGACTTCCCGACGGAAAAATTCGAACTGTTGATAAAAGTTATGCTTACTGCACCATTTATAGCCTTGAAGCATGTGCTGCCGGTCATGAAGAAGCAGGGTTCTGGCCGGGTGATCAACATGGCTTCCATCAATGGGCTTGTAGGGTTTGCTGGTAAAGCAGCTTACAATAGTGCCAAGCATGGGGTTATTGGACTGACCAAGGTTGCCGCACTCGAAACCGCGGAGCATGGGGTCACAGTAAATGCGGTCTGTCCCGGGTATGTCGACACACCGCTTGTGCGCAACCAGCTTTCCAGCCTTGCAGAGACAAGGAATGTGCCACTTGAAAAAGTGCTCGAAGAAGTCATTTTTCCGCTCGTGCCGCAAAAACGCCTGCTGGCTGTAGAGGAAATAGCCAGTTATGTAATGTTCCTCGCTAGTGATGCGGCCAAAGGAATCACTGGCCAGGCAGCAGTTATTGATGGGGGATATACGATTCAATAAGGTTAAAGCCGGCTTCCCTTTTCGGAAGCCGGCTTTTTACAAATCTTCAATTACAATATAAGTGGCTTTCACAGGTCCATGTACCCCGACGACAAGGTTCAGCTCTATATCCGCTGAGTTGCTCGGCCCTGTAATGAAGTTGATACAGGAGGCTACTTCTTTGCCAGATAGGTGCATTTCCCGCATCTTCTGCGCTGCCTGAGTTATGCGCGGCACGATTGTACTTTTAGGAATCAGTGCAATATATGTGGCAGGCAGGAAGCTGACTGTCCGCCCTTTATCTTTGGCACTGAACAATACGACTGTTCCGGATTCTGCAAGGGTGATTTCGCTGATGGTGATTCCGACATTCGCGCGTTCAGCCTGGCGTATATTTTCCTCGACCTTTGTATAATCCCATTGATGAAATTCTATATTTTCTGAAGGCCACTGTTCTTTCATCAGTGAATCGAGTCCCCAGTCTGTAAAACGTTCATCCTTCCACGACACAACCGGACCGCCGCCATAATCCTGAACAACCTTGTTTAAAGCAGCAGGCAGAGTTTTCAGGTCTGTCATCACAAGGCTTGTGTGGATTTTCAAACACTGATTTTTAAGAACTTCTATCAATTTATCAGCTGTCGCCTCGCTCAAAACAGTATCCTGAGGGCGGTGCTTCCATTCTGGTACAGTGACACCATTAGTACGCCGGCTTTTGCCCAAGGAGTTTGTGATTTTTTCTAGAAATGCTTCCCGGTTTTGGATTGTCCCTGTCATGATTCACCGCCTCCTTTTTCCCTGTTCTCGAACCAGTCCCTGAACCTCTCTTTGTTAGGAGCAGGGAATTCCCTGATCTCTGTCCAGGCCTTTAATGGGCCAGGTCCGTTTGAAATTTTATCTCCTGCTGTAAAAGGATTCATCGCGGCAGGGGCTGCTTTGGAACCGAATTTATACAGCATTGGGGAAGCTGCACCAAGGCCGAATGCCTTCATTGCAAGCTTCTCGGAAATCGGTGCTTTGCCTTCCTTCTCGACGATAACCTGACGATGCTTATGCAACAGCTGATGAAGCGGAATTTTTACAGGACAAACTTCCGTACACGCTCCGCACAGAGTTGAGGCATATGGAAGCTCCTTGTATTCATCGTAACCGCCAAGCAGCGGGGATAACACCGCGCCGACCGGACCGGAATAGATAGAGCCATATGAATGCCCGCCAACATGACGGTAAACAGGGCATACATTGATGCAAGCCGCACAACGGATGCATTGCAGGATTGGCTGGAATTCGGTACCGAGAATCTTTGAGCGGCCATTGTCGACGATTACGAGGTGGAATTCTTCCGGACCATCGACATCCAGCTCTTCCCGCGGTCCTGTCAGGACAGTGATGTAGCTAGTCAATTTCTGCCCGACTGCGCTTCTCGTCAACAGACTGACCAGGACCTCCAGCTCTTCAAATGTCGGGACAAGCCGCTCCATTCCCATCACCGTAATTTGTGTTTTTGGCAGTGAAGTCACCAAATCAGCATTTCCTTCATTTGTGACAAGGGCGAACGAACCTGTTTCAGCGACGGCAAAATTACAGCCGGTGATGCCGATGTCAGCGGTCAAATATTCCTTTCGCAGCATTTCTCGGGCATGCCAGGCCAGTTCCTCAGGCTTTTCCGTCTTTTGGTAGCCGAGCTTTTGGGTAAAAACGTCCCGGATTTGTTCCTTGTTTTTATGTAAAGCTGGTACAACGATATGCGATGGCGGATCATGATCATCCACCTGGAGAATGTATTCGCCGAGATCCGTCTCAACTACAGTGCAGCCAGCCTGTTCAAGGGTGGAATTAAGGCTGATTTCTTCCGTGACCATTGATTTCGCTTTGACGATTTTTTTCGCATTCTTTTTTTTCACGATGTCTTTAATATAATCATTTGCCTCTTCAGCGGTTTGGGCAAAGAACACATGGCCGCCGCGCTTTGCAATATTTTCGCTTAGCTGCTCCAAATAGTAATCGAGATTGTCGAGTACATGCTGGCGAATTTCTTCTCCAAGATTGCGCCATTCCTCCCAGTTTCCGAGCTCATCTGCTGCATCCTGCCTGCGCGTTCCCATCCGCTCCTGAGCTCCGGCAACCGCGCCTCTCATGAATGAGTCATTAATGCCATTCTCCACACGCTTTTTAAAGTCATTAGTACCGATTTTCATTGGCATAGGAAGTCCTCCTTCTTTATCGACTATTCAGCACTTCGGCGATATGCAGCACCTTGATGGGCTTGCCCTTTCGGTCGATCCGTCCACCGATGTTCATCAGGCAGCCAGCGTCAGCCCCAATCAAATAATCTGCACTTGTTTCTTCAACGTGCATCACCTTTTCATCGACCATCTGCTCTGAAATCTGCGCCATTTTTACTGAAAAAGTACCGCCGAACCCGCAGCATTGCTCCTTGCTCGGAAGCTCGGTAAATTCAAGATCCTTCACATTTCCCAATAGAATCATAGGTGCCTTTTTCACCCCAAGCAATCTCGTCATATGGCAAGAAGTGTGGTAGGTAACCTTACCCTTGAACCGGGCTCCAACGTCTTCGATTTTTAAAACATCTACAATGAATTGTGTCAGCTCATACGATTTTGCCGCCAGATTCTTCGCTTTTGATTCCCAAACAGGGTCTCCCTTGAAAATATGGGGATACTCATGGAACATCGCAATGCATGAACCAGAAGGGGAGACGACATACTCGGCATCCGCGAACGTATCAATCATCGACTTCATCGCCGCTTTCACTTCTTTTACATAACCACTGTTATACGCTGGCTGCCCGCAGCAAACCTGCGATTCAGGAAAATCAATTTCGCAGCCAAGCCGCTCCAGCAGCTCCACCGTCGCTTTTCCCACATTGCCCTGGAACATATCAACCAAACAAGTCGCAAAAAGAGTCACCTTCATCGTTCCGCCTCTTTTCCTCTACCTTTTTACAATAATTGTACTATATAAAATTAGTCAGCTGAAAAAATCTTTTGGCGGGGAATATATTCTGTTTTTCTTTGATCCGGAAGGGATGGGGTTAATGGATTTCAATATATGAGTGGCAAGATCAACAGAGTCAATTCCTAAGAACTCACGAAGCTGTTGATTGTCGATGGAAAAACCATGTAGTAGAAAAAAGTCTTTAATAGCGGAGATATGGGCAGTTTTTGAAAGGTGGCTGCAGGAGGAGCATATCCAATTCCCATGTATCCTTTTCATTCCAAATTGATGACATTCAGGGCATTGGATGCCTTTAATTAATTCATTAAGCGGGAGATTCAATACCTTTGGATCAACGATTAGTGGCTGATGAGATTTAATTAATTTGTGAGCAATCTTCTTTAGGTCCTTCATTGTGAGCGTTTCGGATTTGAATTTCAGTTTCATATCTTCAATTTTATAAAGTGCGCGCGCTGTACGGAAAACTCTATAGAATACTTCAGGGGAATTGTTTGAGTTTTTGATGATTGTTTGTGCGCTGCTGATGGTGACAAAATACTCTATAGGTGGGTAGGAGAATGAATTGTTTTTCAGCCAGGTGGTTAAGTTTGAGGTTTGAATCTTCGCCTGTAAAATGGGATTCCCATATGTATCTTGTTTTCCATCAATAGTTCTGATCAATTGATCAAATGTTAAATCAATGTCAATTTCACCAGCGTAGTTTTTGGATTCGAAATTAATAAAAAATGAAGGGGAAAGGAGAAGGGTATCAATTTGAAAGTGGGTTTCAAAATGAGGAAGCCTCAAGCCTTGGAGGAGGATAAATTCCTTCTCCGGAAGTTGTGCAAGATAATAATCCAAATCAACTTCTCCTTTGTACCCGGCCTTTAATTTCATCAATTTTGTCTGGAACTCTTTCTTACGGGGGTGGTTAAAGGGCAGTCTTTTCACAACAGCTTCATAAATAAGAATTTTCACTGGAATTGTCCTCTTTTTTAAAATCAAGTACATCACTCCTTTTCATTTCACTCAGATTTTACCTCTTTTATGGAAAGAATACAGTGAGAAAACTCCCTCAGCGTGAAAAATATTAGTAAAACTCTTAGAAAAAATATTTATTCGGAAATCAGGTTTGTTTAATCGTAAATAAATGAATTTGTTCGCAAAAAAAGAAATTTATTCGCAAAAAGTAATGCTTTATTCGCAAACTGGAAATCTCGAGCGATTTTTTCCAGAAATGTGTCCGAAAGTATAGCAAAATTCCCGCACAAATTTGACCAAACCTTCATAAACTACTCTCCATAATCATTTATTTCATCGCCGCTTGCATATGGGAGGGAATTTTATTACAATATCTCTATATTCATAATGAAAGACTTCGACAAGGAGTAGTAGTGGTGCAAAGCCTGATGAAGAGAGCTGGCGGTGGGTGCAAGCCAGACAGGACCATCATGAACTCGCCTTTGAGTCGCAGACGTGAAACACAAGTAGCGTTTGCCGTTTTCCGCGTTAAGGATGAATGAAGCGAGTGTTACACACTAATTTGGGTGGTACCGCGGGAGATCATACATAACCTCTCGTCCCTTTTACAGGGGCGGGAGTTTTTTATTTTTCAGGAGTCATCGCACTTTACGATCAACAAGCTCCATCCGCTAAAATAAATCGAAACCAAACAGGAGGACATTTACGATGAGTTTTAACCATCAGGAAATCGAGAAAAAATGGCAAGCTTATTGGGAACAGAACAAAACGTTCAAAACAACTGAAGATAAAGGGAAAGAGAAGTTCTACGCGTTGGATATGTTCCCGTATCCATCTGGTGCCGGCCTTCACGTTGGCCACCCGGAAGGATACACAGCGACTGACATCCTTTCACGCATGAAAAGGATGCAGGGCTTCAACGTTCTTCATCCAATGGGATGGGATGCATTCGGCCTTCCGGCAGAGCAGTATGCATTAGATACTGGGAATGACCCGGCAGAGTTCACGGAACAGAACATCAACACGTTCCGCCGCCAAATCAAGGCATTAGGTTTTTCATATGACTGGGACCGCGAAGTCAACACGACTGACCCTGAATATTATAAGTGGACGCAATGGATTTTCCTTAAGCTTTATGAAAAAGGCCTTGCGTACATTGATGAAGTTGCGGTTAACTGGTGTCCGGCTCTCGGAACCGTTTTAGCGAACGAAGAAGTAATCGACGGTAAAAGTGAGCGCGGCGGACATCCGGTTGAACGCCGTCCGATGAGACAGTGGATGCTCAAAATCACTGCCTACGCAGATCGCCTTCTTGAGGATCTAGATTTACTTGATTGGCCGGAAAGCCTTAAGGATATGCAGCGCAACTGGATCGGACGTTCAGAAGGTGCCGAAATTACTTTCAACATCGACGGACACGAGGGAACGTTCACCGTGTTCACGACTCGTCCAGATACATTGTTCGGCGCAACGTATGCAGTATTAGCACCTGAGCATCAATTGGTTGATAGAATCACTACTGCTGAACAGCGTGCAGCAATTGAAAAATATATTGATGAAATCAAGAGCAAGAGCGACCTTGAGCGTACGGATCTTGCCAAGGACAAAACTGGTGTCTTCACTGGTGCGTATGCAATCAACCCAGCGAACGGCGAAAAAATGCCAATCTGGATTGCGGACTATGTACTTGCTTCATATGGAACTGGTGCAATCATGGCAGTACCTGGCCATGACGAGCGCGACTACGAGTTTGCTAAAAAATTCGATCTGGAAATCAGAGAAGTTGTTGCAGGCGGAGACATCGAAAAAGAAGCTTACACTGGCGACGGTGAGCACATCAACTCTGAATTCCTTAACGGCATGGGCAAGGAAGAGGCAATCAATAAGATGATTGCATGGCTTGAGGATAAGGGTATCGGGACAAAGAAGGTTACTTATCGCCTTCGCGACTGGCTGTTCAGCCGCCAGCGCTACTGGGGTGAGCCGATTCCAATCATCCACTGGGAAGATGGCACAATGTCAGCTGTTCCAGAAGACCAGCTGCCACTAGTTCTTCCTAAAACGACGGAAATCAAGCCATCAGGCACTGGTGAATCGCCACTTGCCATTATTGATGACTGGGTGAATGTTGTCGATCCTGAAACAGGTAAAAAAGGCCGCAGGGAAACGAATACGATGCCGCAATGGGCCGGAAGCTGCTGGTACTACTTGCGCTACATCGATCCGAAGAACGATCAGGCACTTGCAGATGAAGAAAAATTAAAGCAGTGGCTTCCTGTTGACATCTATATCGGAGGAGCAGAGCACGCGGTATTACACTTGCTTTACGCTCGTTTCTGGCATAAGGTCCTTTACGATGTGGGAGTCGTCCACACGAAGGAGCCATTCCAGAAGCTATTCAACCAGGGAATGATCCTTGGCGAAAATAATGAAAAAATGAGCAAATCAAAAGGCAATGTCGTCAATCCGGATGAGATTGTTGCCAGCCATGGTGCGGATACGCTTCGCCTTTACGAAATGTTCATGGGACCGCTTGAAGCATCCATCGCATGGTCTACAAATGGCCTGGACGGATCCCGTCGCTTCCTTGATCGCATTTGGCGCCTGTTAGTCGACGAAAAGGGCAGCTTGAGCGAGAAAATCAAGGATGTTGAGAGCACGAACCTTGAGAAGGTCTACCACCAGACTGTTAAAAAGGTGACTGAAGACTATGAGGGACTTCGTTTCAATACAGCAATCTCACAAATGATGGTCTTCATCAATGAAGCATATAAAGCCGAAGAGCTTCCAAAAGCATACGTTGAAGGCTTTGTAAAAATGCTGGCGCCGATTACACCGCATATCACCGAGGAGCTTTGGACAAAGCTTGGCCATAGCGAGTCAATCACATATGCAGCATGGCCAGCTTATGATGAAGCCAAGCTTGTCGATGACGAGGTCGAAATCGTTGTCCAGGTAAACGGTAAGATCAGAGCGAAAATGATGGTTCCGGCAGATGCAAACAGGGAAACTCTTGAGCAGATTGCAATGGGCGATGTTGCTGTCAAAGAACAAATCGACGGAAAGACCGTTCGCAAGGTAATTGCAGTACCAGGGAAGCTAGTTAATATTGTCGCTAACTAATACTATCCAAAAAGGGTCGTTTTAATTACGGCCCTTTTAGTTACCAGTAAAATACCCCGTTAGGTTTTTTCTTTGTAATCTAAAAAGAGTTTTTATATAATAAATAGGGGAAAATACATTAAGGTATTGTATCCTTTAAATAGGATTAATTTTACTGAATATTGGAGGAAACGACTAATGAATAAAGTTGAAACAATTACAACTGAAGAACTTCAAAAGAAGCTGGAAGCTGGCGAAAAGCCAGAAATGGTGGACGTTCGTGAACATGATGAAGTTGAATCTGGAATGATTCCTGGAGCTAAGCACGTGCCTATGGGCGAAATTCCTGAAAGACTGAACGAATTCGATAAGGACAAAGAATACATCTTCATCTGCCGTTCAAGCGCTCGCAGCGGCAACGTTTGTCACTACTTGAACGAGCAAGGCTACAAGGTCCGAAACATGGTTGGCGGCATGATGAGCTGGGGCGGAGAAACAAAACGTCCATAATTATAAAATTCTGAAAATCTGGCCAGAATGGATGTAAAAAAGGAAGGACGACGTACCTTGATCCAGGTCAGAGTATTTGATCATGAACATGAAAAAGATCTAGAAAAGGATATGAACCAATTTCTTGAAAAGCTCGATGAAAAGAAGCTTTTGGACATTAAGTACAATGTCGCGGTCATTCCAGAAGAAGAGGACGAAGAACAGATCTACTGTTTTTCAGCCATGGTTGTGTACAGAGCCTGAGTGAATTCACTCAGGCTCTGTTTTATTTTACCATCACGGACAGAAACAAGTTAAAGATGAGTATGAGTGTCCCTCATCAAGGCCATGAAGGATAAAAACAGCCGGGAATCAAGCAAAAGTGTCCGTCATCAAGGCCGTGACGGACAGAAAAAGCCGGGGATTAAGCAAAAGTGTCCATCATCAAGGGCATGACGGACAAAAACAGGCGGGGATCAAGCAAAAGTGTCCGTCATCAAGGCCATGACGGACAAAAACAGCTGGGAATCAAGCAAAAGTGTCCGTCATAAAAATTATGACGGACACTTAGTCATCTACTCTATTGGTGCATTGCGAATTCTGCTGCATTTGTCCCGGCAAGCCGGCCGGTTACAAGAGCTGATGTGATATTGTAGCCTCCTGTATACCCATGGATGTCGAGGATTTCACCGCAGAAGTATAGTCCATCTGCTTTCTTGGAAGCCATTGTTTGAGGCTCGACTTCTTTGACTGAGACGCCGCCTCCGGTGACAAAAGCTTTATCAAGTGGCAGGGTGCCGTCCACTTTGAACTCGAATTGCTTAACTGCTTTGGCGAAGCTTCTTATTTTCTCATGGCCTAACTGGCCACCCTGCATCGCCGGATCAATCTCATTCAGTTCAAGCAGGAACAATAGGTACCGTTCTGGCAGAAGCCCCTTCAATAAATTCTTCACCGCTTTTTTCGGCTCGGCTTTGATCAGTTTATTAATCTCTTGGAACAATGCTTCTTCTTTCATGTCAGGAAGGGCATCCAGGGACATGACGACGTCTTTCAGATTGGACTTTTGCATCGCTTTGACGACGAATTGGCTGCAGCGCAGGACAGCTGGGCCGCTAATGCCAAAGTGCGTAAAGATCATATCCATTTTATGAGTGATCAGCGCTTTTCCTTTTGGATTAAGTACGCTGAGTGCTATTCCCCTTAATGAAAGTCCCTGCAGAATTTTTTCTTTTATAAAAGGTTCAGAAGACGTCAATGGCACTTCAGTCGGGAACAGAGTTGTAATCGTATGGCCTGCTTTTTCTGCCCAGGCATACCCATCGCCAGTGGAACCGGTATGAGGGACTGATTTTCCGCCAACAGCAATAATAACACTATCTGCATAAAACACTTCACCATTCTTCAATTCAACAGATTCAGCCTTGCCATCTTTGTAGTGTACATCTGCAACAGGAGTGTTCGTCTTGATTTCCACCTTTAATTCTTTAAGCTTTGATAAAAGGGCGTCAACAACGGATTGAGCTTTGTCACTTACCGGGAACATCCGGCCATGATCTTCTTCTTTCAGCTGAATGCCGAGCCCTTCGAAAAATGAAATGATATCTTCATTGCTAAAAATCGACAGGGCGCTGTATAAGAACCGCCCATTTCCGGGTATATGTTTAATGATTTCATCCACTGGCAGCCGATTGGTCACATTGCAGCGGCCTCCGCCGGAAATCGCCAGCTTTCTGCCGAGCTTGTCTCCTTTGTCGATCAGCAGCACCTTTGCGCCCTGCTCACCAGCAGCAATCGCGGCCATCAAGCCAGACGGACCGCCTCCAAGGACGATTACATCGTATTTCATTGCTTCACCAACTTTTCGTTTCACTTTTTAAATGCATTTTGCACTTTTATTATTATAATGCATCTCCTCATTAAAAACATTGCCTTGAATGATGTTCTTCAAACGGCGGTTAATGAATTCTCGACCGGAAAACTGGCAGTCAGGCTGGAGAAGGAGTAAACTAGGGGATGCAGGTAATTTCTGCAGCGGGGATGCAGGTAATTTCTGCATCCATTGATAAATATCATAGTGTCGGATAGGGTTTATGGTAAAATACAAGTTTGTAATCTGTTTTTATTTTATAGATTGAAAAGTAGGGATTTTATGTCATCAAAGCTTTTAAGAGGGACGTTCATATTGACGCTTGGCACGATATTATCTAAAGTGCTTGGGCTGTTTTATGTTATTCCCTTTTTTGCGATAGTGGGCGAGTATGGGACAGCATTGTACTCCTTCTCTTACATTCCATATACAATTTTCATCAGTATTGCTACAGCTGGTGTACCGCTTGCTGTTTCTAAATTCATAGCAAAATACAATGCTCTCGAGGAATATGCGGTCGGAAGGAAGTTGTTTAAATCTGGCGTGGCAGTTATGCTGGCAACCGGAATTCTATCTTTCTTGATTATGTATGTTTCAGCTCCCGGGCTTGCTGAACTTGTCATGGATAAAAGCAATGATGAAAATGTGAAAATAACCGCTGCAGATGTGACGACGGTTATACGTGCGGTCAGCTTTGCCTTGATTGTAGTTCCGTTCATGAGCTTGATTCGTGGTTTCTTCCAAGGGCATCAGTCAATGGGACCTTCAGCAGTATCACAGGTTGTTGAGCAAATAGTCAGGATTGTATTCGTACTGGCCGGTGCCTTTTTTGTCCTGAACGTACTAGAAGGAGATATGGTTACGGCTGTTAGTGTAGCCACTTTTGCTGCCTTCATTGGCGCGCTCGGTAGTCTTGGAGTACTAGCCTGGTACTGGATAAAAAGAAAGCCGCATTTAGATAAACTGCTTGAAGAAGACAAGAAGACGATGGATATTTCCTTAAAGGATATTTACAAGGAAATCTTGCTGTATGCAGCACCCTTTGTTTTTGTCGGGATTGCCAATCCCCTGTTCCAATTTGTTGATATGATGACGTTCACCAGGGCGATGATGTCAGTCGGTTTTAGCCAAAATGAAGCCAGTTCGGCATTTTCAGTCTTAAATTTTCAATCACATAAGCTTGTTATCATTCCAGTTTCTTTAGCTACTGCTTTTTCTTTAACACTGGTACCAAGCATCACAAAGGCTTTTACAGAAAACGATCGCAAGGGTATGAGACGTCAGCTTGACCAGACATTCCAGGTGTTGATGTACCTAACTGTACCTGCGGCCATTGGGATCGCGATACTTGCTGAACCGATGTACACCGTTTTCTATGCACATAATGACCTGGGCACGGAGGTTTTGACTACCTACGCCCCAGTAGCAATCCTATTCGCGCTCTTCTCGGTAACAGCTGCCATCCTCCAGGGAATTAACGAGCAGCGATTCACGATTTTGAGTTTGCTGACGGGGTTATTGGTGAAGCTAACTTTTAACATCCCATTAATTAAGCTTTTTGAAACACAGGGGGCAGTAATGTCAACAGCTTTAGGGTATATGGCTGCGATCATCATCAATTTGTTTGTGATAAAAAAATTCGCCAAATATCCAATAGGATTTGTGACGAGAAGAATATTCCTGATTTTGATTTTCTCAGGTTTGATGGCAGGTGTAACGATGGCATTCTATGAAGTGCTTGTCCAGTTCCTTTCACCAGCTGCCAAGTTCCAGTCTATTGTGATCATCGGAATTTCTGCCCTGGTAGGCGTTGCGGTATACTTCTACCTCGGGTTGCGGACAAAATTGGTGGACAGACTCTTCGGGGATCGAGTTACCAAAATTAAGCGCAAATTAAGGCTTCCGGTATAAGGAAAAATGGCCTTCGGTTTTGAAGGCCATTTTTAATACATCCTAATAGTAAATCTGCTGGTCGTTATCACGGATATTCAGACGGCGCTCTATTCTGTCGACCCTTCGGTCCAGGCGGTCGATTTGATTGTTTAGCCTTTGTACTTGCCTTTCAAGTCGGTCTAGTCTCCGGTCAAATTGGCCTCCGCCACCAGGATAACCGCCACCAGGATAACCGTCGCCAGGATATCCGCCTCCTGGGAAACCTCCGCCTGGCAGACCTGGAATCGGAATGTACAAGCCTTGTCCTTGCTGTCGATGGTTCATTCAGGTCATCTCCTCATAATCTGATGTAATGATGATATTAGTCTATGTTAGGCAGCAAGAAATGGAATGGGCACCTGCCCATATGAATAGAAGGGGGTTCAACATGAGAATCGATAAAGTACTTTCCAACCTCGGATATGGAAGCAGAAAAGACGTGAAAAAACTTTTAAAAGATGGCGCTGTGAAAGTGAATAATGCCATCATCAAGGATGCAAAGCAGCATGTAGACCCTGAAAATGATTCGATTACCTTAAATGGAGAAGAAATTCACTATAGAGAGTTTATTTACTTAATGATGAATAAGCCTCCTGGCGTAATTTCAGCGACGGAGGACAACCGTGATGAGACGGTCATTGACTTGCTAGAGATCGAAGACCAGGTATTTGAGCCATTCCCAGTAGGGAGGCTTGATAAGGATACTGAAGGCTTGCTAGTGATCACGAATGATGGCCAGCTTTCCCACAAGCTTTTATCGCCGAAAAAACATGTCCCTAAAACGTATTTCGCAGTGATAGAGGGAGAAGTGACGGAAGAGGATATCGAAGCTTTCAAAACAGGTGTCACCCTGGATGATGGGTATGAAACAAAGCCTGGAGAGCTTGTTATTCTAAAATCGGGCTTAACCTCTGATATCGAACTGACAATCACGGAAGGGAAATTCCATCAGGTGAAGCGGATGTTCGAGGCCGTTGGGAAAAGGGTCATTTACCTGAAACGATTATCAATGGGGCCGCTGAAGCTCGATGAAACGCTAGAGCTCGGCGAATACAGAGAGCTTACCGACGAAGAAGTGGAAATGCTGCAAACATATGAAGTATAAAAAAGAAATCGCCGAGTGGAGTTCCACTGGCGATTTCTTTTATTGCTAAGCAAGCATTTATTTAATATGAGAATTGTCCAGCTCCAGCGCCTAGCCCCTCGAGTCGTTTGTCTAGCTGCGGCTCCTAACTCCTCGGCTTCGGTCCTGCCAATGAAGTCAAAGAACGACTTCACTGTCAGGACCTCCAGCGCTTGTCGGAGTTGGGCAGTCGCCTCCGCTTTTCGTTTTCGGTCCGCCCAATGAAGTCAAAGAGCGACTTCACCGGTCGGCCTTCCGAGGCACACGATGTGCTAGACCCGCCAGCCACAGGACGTGGCGCTTTTAGGCGGGCAACGCTTGTCGGGGCTGAACGAGGCGCTTGCGCTTTTCGAACTATGACGACATCTTTACCTTTTTCTGGGTCGTTGTCCATTTACCTCGGCTCGGACTTTTCACTAAGTCGTTATAAGCCAGGACATTCAAATCCCTCTGGATGGTTCGAGGAGTAATTCCGAATTCCTCTACAAGATCTTGAGTTGTGACAGTACCATTCTGACATATATACATGTAGATGGATTTGATGCGGTTTATCATCCGGTTAGTCGAAGGTTTCAAACAACCACTCCCTATCCTTTTTTAAACCCCTTTGTCATATTCCTGCAACCGACGATTGATTGAAGACGAATCCCCAAGTATGTAGTTTTCTTCTTTCCAGACAGCTCCTTTTGCGTCCATTTTTAAAGGTAATCATAAGATGTCTTACCTTTTGGACTATTTTACACTTTAATGAAATAAAATTCCAGATTATTAACTGTTTTTTATGAAAAATTAATAATTAGAAAATTGCCTGCCTCCTCTCTCATCGTTTATATACTTAACGATATGGCGTTAAACAGGCTAAATATGACAGTTATTAGAAAATTACGAAAATACCTGAAACTTTTTATCATATCTTTTATCCAGAGTTTACGGAAAGAGGCTATAAGGAGTAAAATAATATTCAAGTTTTCAAGTGGGGATTTAGAGTACAATAAGAACATCTTCGCTTAAGCGTTCCCAAAAAGGGAATACAACCTTTATACATACAAAGAAATTGGGAGGTTTGGATGAATGACTTCAATCAATTGGACGCAGGAAGTTGAAAAAAGACAGGCGGATTTAATTAAAGACGCCCAAGAGCTTTTGAAAATCAAAAGTTTGCTTGACGAAGAAAATTCCTCTCCAGAGGCACCGCTTGGAGAAGGGGTAAAGGAAGCATTGGACTTTATGCTTCAGTTAGGTGAAAAGGATGGCTTCAACGCAAAGAATGTTGGCAATCTTGCCGGGCATTTGGAATTCGGGCAAGGAGATGAAATCGTTGGAGTCCTATGCCATGTCGATGTTGTACCTGAAGGGGACGGCTGGACAAGCGACCCTTATGGAGCAGAAATCCGTGATGGCAAAATTTATGCCCGCGGCGCAATCGATGACAAAGGTCCAACCATGGCTGCATATTATGCCATGAAAATCGTTAAAGAATTAGGATTGCCTCTTAATAAGCGGGTCAGAATGATCATTGGTACAGATGAGGAAAGCGACTGGCGCTGTGTTGACCATTATTTTGAACATGAGGAAATGCCAGCGATGGGATTTGCGCCGGATGCTGACTTCCCGATTATATACGCAGAAAAAGGAATCGCTGATTATGATTTGGTGTCAAAAGCAGCCGGTATCGAAAAAGAAGAGTTCGATGCCGAAGTGATCGAGTTTTCCTCTGGCCGTCGGTATAACATGGTACCGGATCATGCAAAGGTTAAACTGGTTGTTCAGCAAGCACAAACTGACGTTGTCCAGCGCTTTGAGGAATTTAAAAAGAACAATGAATTGGATGGCAAGGCAGTCGTCGAAAGCGGCAAGCTGATCCTTGAGCTTGAAGGTGTTTCAGCCCATGGCATGGAGCCGGACAATGGCAAAAACGCAGGCCTGTATATGGCAAGCTTCCTTTCCGAACTAAATCTTGATGGAAACAGTGAAAAATTCTTTAAATTTGTCGCCAAATACCTTGGGAAGGATTCACGAGGCAAGGAATTGGGCGTCGCTTATTCCGATGACATTACTGGAGATTTGACTATCAATGTCGGCAAGCTATCTTACTCACGGGATAACGGTGGTCGCGCCGGATTGAATATGCGCTATCCAGTGACAACCAACCTTGAAAAGACAAAGGAAATTTTAAATCAGGTGCTAGAAGCTGAGGGACTTTCCATTGAGAATTTCTCAAACTCTAATCCGCATCATGTTGATGAAAATGATTTTCTAGTCCAGACCTTGAAAAAAGTGTATGAAGAACAAGTTGGGGAAAAAGCAGAACTTATTTCAATTGGTGGCGGAACATATGCAAGGTCATTGAAGTCAGGTGTGGCATTTGGTCCACTTTTCCCAGGAAGACCTGATATCGCCCACCAGAAGGATGAATATATGATTATTGAGGACCTACTCAGAGCAACTGCGATCTATGCGCAGGCGATCTATGAATTGGCAAAATAAAAGAGACATTACCGAAAATCAAGGAGGGGAAAAAGGATGGAGTATGTAATTGTAGATGGCGAGATTCTTGACAGGACGGTCGCCAAGGTAGACATTGAGGATAGAGGCTATCAATTTGGCGACGGTGTATATGAAGTCATCCGGGTATATAACGGCAAGATGTTCACTGGAAAAGAGCATCTGCAGCGACTAGTAGAAAGCGCTGAAAAAATTAGGATGAAGTTGCCTTACAGTCCTGAGGAGCTTGAACCTAAAATGGAAGAACTGATTTCAAAAAACGAATTGGACACGGGGATTGTCTATATGCAATTTACAAGAGGTACATCACCCCGAAACCATGTTTTTCCTGCAGCTGATGTGGCGCCGACATTTGTCGCTTACACGCGGAAGGTGGCTCGCCCTGTTGAATCCATGGAAAAAGGGGTCAGGTCTATCCTTGATGAAGACATTCGCTGGCTTCGCTGTGACATCAAAAGCTTGAACTTGCTTGGGAATCTGCTATCAAAACAAAAAGCTGCAGAAGCTGGCTGTTTTGAGGCAATCCTCCATCGGGGAGAAACCGTTACGGAAGGAAGCCATTCCAATATCTCGATTGTAAAGGACGGAGTAATCATCACACACCAGGCAGATAATTTAATCCTCAATGGCATCACAAGACAAAAGGTACTGGAGATTTGCAGCAATGAGGGCATTACTTTTGAAGAACGAGCATTCACCCTTGACGAATTGTCTGCAGCTGATGAAGTATTTTCATCTGGAACAACAGTCGAAGTCATGCCGATTGTCGAAGTGGATGGGAAGCCGGTAAGAAACGGGGAGCCGGGTCTTGTCACGAGAAACCTGCAAAACCTTTTTAAAGCGGAAATTGAACGCCAGTGCGGACAAATATAATTCTTTACCTGCAGCTTTAATGCTGCAGGTTATTTTCTTACTAACTCATGTTTTGCCCAATGCCGATATCTCCAGCATTGGGCATTTTTTTAGGCCACCTATTTCTCCAATAACTGGGATATATGGTTGCCAATCTCCTTCATTGGTTACCTATTTTTCTAATAACTGGATTTTTAGATCACCAATCGGCATCATTGGTGCCCTATTTTTCCACAACCTGGATTTTTAAGTCACCAATCAGCTTCCTTAATGCCTATTTTTCTGATATCTGGTTTTTTCGACCGTCAATCAGCAAACAACAATGATTTACATTTGGATATCCATTTTAAAAAAAGAGTTAATCTCTCCCTAAGTAGGTTTTAACGCTTGCTTTGTTTTTTCCTAGCAGGAATGGGTATCATAAAAATATTTAAACCAATAGGATTCCTGCTATTGTTCAATACCAGACAAACTACAGCAGAAAAACCGAACAGGGGGAACAAAAATGAAATTCACTTCTGAACAGCATATTGAATTGCATGGATTCAATAATTTGACGAAATCATTAAGTTTTAATATGTATGACATCTGTTATACGAAGACAAAAGAAGAGCGTGAAGCTTATATTGATTATATTGATGAACAGTATTCTGCGGACCGGCTGACTAAAATCCTCACTCACGTTTCAGATATCATTGGTGCCCATGTCCTGAATGTGGCCAAGCAGGACTACGTGCCGCAGGGGGCTAGTGTGACCATCCTTGTCTCCGAGGGACCGGTGGTGGAGGTGCCTGATGAAGCGTATGACGAGTCCCCAGGCCCGCTGCCTGACAATGTCGTCTTACAGCTGGATAAGAGCCATATTACCGTCCATACGTACCCCGAATTCCATCCTGATGAAGGGATTAGCACTTTCAGGGCTGATATCGATGTATCTACATGCGGGGAAATCTCGCCGCTGAAGGCGCTTAATTACTTGATCCATTCCTTCGAAACTGATGTCATGACAATCGATTATAGGGTAAGGGGATTTACACGTGATAAAGATGGCAATAAGCTGTTCATCGACCACGATATTAGCTCGATTCAAAACTATATTCCCGATGATGTAAAAGATCAATTCGATATGGTCGATATCAATGTGTATCAGGAAAACATTTTCCATACCAAGTGCAAGTTAAGAGAATTTGATTTGGATAATTACCTTTTCGGCTATACAAAAGATGAATTATCTCCTGAAGAACGAGAGGAAATTACCGAAAGGATCCAGGATGAAATGGAAGAAATTGTATCCGGAGTGACGCTCCATTCGGGGACGATTTTCGAGGATGAAGAAGAAGAGATGGAAAAATAGCGAGTAAAAAGGCGTGTGGAGGACCACACGCCTTTTACTAATTCATGACTAGGGACAATGCCTCGTGACCTGCCGGTTGAAAATACTACTCCTCAAACCTGAATAAATCGCTTGAGAGATATCTTTCTCCCGTGTCACAGGCAATGCAGATGACAACTTCATCCGGCTTTAGGTCCTTGGCGACATTGATGGCTGCGAAGCATGCGGCTCCTGATGATGGGCCGACAAGGATGCCTTCTTCTTTGGCCAGTCTTCGTGCCGTTTCATAAGCATCTTCATCCTCGATTTTATGGATTTTTTCATACACATCCTGATTGAGGATTTTAGGGATGAATCCTGGACTTGTGCCGACTAGCTTGTGCTTCCCGGGCTTGCCTCCGGATAGCACTGGCGACCCGGCAGGTTCTACAACGTGCACGGCCAGGTCAGGGAACTCTTCTTTCAGAGCTTCGCCTGTACCGGTGATGGTCCCGCCAGTTCCAGCTGTGGCCACGAAAGCACTGAGCGGCTTTTTCAGTTCCTCCATCGCATCGATGATTTCTTTTGCCGTAGATTTACGGTGGGCGTCTGGATTCGCTCCATTTTCAAACTGCATCGGCATGAAGCTGTTGGGGATTTCCTTTACCAACTCTTCAGCCTTCTTGATCGCACCAGGCATTTTTTCGTCGCCAGGAGTCAGCACGACTTCTGCTCCATACGCTTTTAACAGATTGATTCTCTCTTCTGTCATCGTGTCCGGCATGACAAGAATCGATTTATAGCCTCTTGCCGCAGCGTTCATAGCCAGGCCGATGCCAGTGTTGCCGCTTGTTGGTTCGATGATTGTAGAGCCAGGCTTCAGATTTCCTTCGTTTTCGGCTGAAACAATCATATTGAATGCTGCCCTGTCTTTTACACTTTTACTAGGGTTGAAATATTCAAGCTTAAGGTAAACCTCTGCCCCGCCCTCAGGCGCCAGCCGGTTTAATTTTACAAGTGGTGTTTCTCCAATTAATGAAGCGATATTATTAACGACTCTCATGTGATAGCCTCCTTGATCGATATCGACCTGCTTTAGTATTTCCATTTACGTGAATAATTGATGATAACCAACTTAAAAATAATGTTAGTTTCTTTTTATCATATAAAAAAAGACTATTCCTATCAACTTGTGAGGATTAGAAATGTTCATAAGGAAATTCTGCCAATATTACAAACCATTTGCTACAATAAATTCAAGTGGACAAGAAAGGGTGTATTTGAATGATGGGTCAGCATACGCATTATTTCTATGCGCTCGAACTTCCTGGGGAGATAAAAGACATACTGAAGGGTACAATCCACAGCATGCAAGAAAAAATGCCTTTTAAAACCTGGGTTCATCCACAGGATTTACACATTACGCTCGCTTTCCTCGGGAATGCACCTGAAGCTAAAATACATGCTGCCAATGAACGGATTGAGGCAGCACTAAATAAGCGAACTACATTTAAAATGGAAATCGATCATTTAGGAATATTCGGCCGAAAGGACTCTCCAAGAATTTTTTGGGCTGGGCTTGAAAAATCCGCAGAATTGAAAGAAGTAAGAAATGATGTATTTTCTGCATGCATGGCCTCTGGTTTTACCCTTGAAACACGGCCGTTCAGCCCTCATATTACCATCGCCAGAAAATGGGACGGCGAGGAAGCTTTCAAAGCTGATCTGCTAAAGGCAGTGAACCCATTTAAAAAAGAACTAACTTTTCATGCCGAAAGGGTCGTTTTGTACAAGACTCATTTGGGGAAAAGTCCAAAATATGAATCAATAACACTATTCCCGCTTGCTTCCCGATCTTGAAGTGAATTGGAAGCAGGAATTAAGGCAGGTCAATCAATGGCACAATTAATCAAGCTTCAAGACTATGTATCACGCTATGCCCAGGACATTTACCTTTATCCCTCAAGATATGTCCGTCTGAAGAAAAAGCAATGGGAGGGAATTAAGGAGAAGTGGGAAAACGGTCCTGAACAACATAGTGGAAATTTCACTGACCCACTACAGGAAGAGCAGTCAAATAATATTCTGCATAAGCTCAAAAGCATGGTACGCCAGCCAGAGCCTGTGAAGGAGGATGGCTCCCAAGAAAATCTGGAAGGCCAGGATCATTTTATGGACGCCAGTACTTTGAATTCAATCAGTAACATAAGAACTATAGAGGAATTAAAACAACATTTCCTCGATGGATTGCTGCCATTCCAGCTGAAGTGGGCCAGCTCGACATTGACGGAAAGATCATTTATCGCAAAAGAATTCATCAATGATCCGACATTGAAATTTTTACTTCAGCGATTTCCTGATACCTTCCTCATTTTATATAAACCTATATTTTTATTAAAAAAAGCGCCGGTCGAGGCGGAGTTAATCATCATCACTCCAGCTTCAGCCATGTGCATTTCGTTCATCGAAGCCGAAGAGGATGCTGCTTATGTCGGATCAAAGGGCCGCTTCTGGATTAAGAAAACGAGAAATAAGGAAAAGAAGATCCTGAATCCGCTGATTGCGCTTAATCGGACAGAGAAAATCGTCAAGACTCTTTTTGATATGTACGGAGTCGATCTTCCTGTACAAAAACTGCTGATCACGAGGAATGGGTTCATTGACTATCCACTCCCGCCTTATGGAGTACAATTCATTGAAAAACGCAATTTCAATGAATGGTTTATGACCCTCAGAGGCATGAAATCTCCATTGAAGCATATGCAACTAAAGGCAGCACAGGTTCTTCTGCAGTACTGCCAGACTACGTCCGTAAGAAGGCTTGAGTGGGAGAATAGTCCGAAGAACGAATAATGAAGCATAGTATTTAAAAAGCCTATTAAATAGATAAAGGTTGATTATATGGAGAAAATCTATTTTATCATCAATCCGAATGCGAAGAATGGGAGCTGCCGGGAGATTTGGAGAAACATAGAGATAGAGCTGGAGAATCTGGACATTCCGTATCTTGCATTTTTTACTGAGTACCCAGGGCATGCCCAGGCGCTTGCTGAGTCTTTAGCCCGTAAGGCTGATGGCACCACGGCAGTTATTGCAGCAGTGGGAGGAGACGGTACACTGCATGAAGTAGTAAACGGAGCCGCATCATATTCGAACATTACTGTCGGATTCATTCCAGGAGGCTCAGGGAATGATTTTTCAAGAGGCTTTGAAATACCGAAAAAGTCAGTAGATGCTTTAAGTTTGATTGTTGATAAAAGTAGTGGCCACACGACCGAAATCGATATCGGAAAAATTCAGCACAATGAATTACAGGAAGCCTATTTTATGAATAATATGGGAGTAGGCTTTGATGCTGCTGTCGCAAAGGCTTCAAATGAGTCCAGGATGAAACAGCTGCTGAACCGTTTTTCCCTTGGCAGGCTGGTCTATGTTTATATTCTTGTCAAAAAACTGCTCACATTCAGGACGATTCCTATAGAAGTGGCGATTGATGGCAAAGTGTATAAATACAGCAACGCCTGGTTTGTCACCGTTTCAAACCAGCCATACTACGGAGGGGGCATGAAGATTGCTCCTGCTGCTATACCAGATGACGGAATTCTAGACATAACTGTCGTGCATCGAATTTCAAGACTGAAGCTGCTATTTGTTTTCATTAGTGTCTTCTGGGGAAAGCATACAAAGTTTCAGGAAGTTGAGCAGTTCATCGGCAAGTCGATTACGATTGAATCCACAGGAGAAGTTTTAGCGCATGCAGATGGTGAAGCAATCGGACATACACCGCTGAAAATCCAGGCATGTCCAAAAGCCTTGAAAATTCTATCTGGAAAAAGAAATCCAGGGCATCTTGAGGAGTTGAAAATGAATGATTGCCATTGAAAGGGAAT
This sequence comes from Mesobacillus boroniphilus, assembly GCF_018424685.1. Lineage (NCBI taxonomy): Bacteria > Bacillati > Bacillota > Bacilli > Caryophanales > Bacillaceae > Mesobacillus > Mesobacillus boroniphilus. The sequence goes on along the minus strand of NZ_QTKX01000001.1, from coordinate 2,470,899 downwards.
TTAACGCCTATCTTGATCAAATGGATGTTATTACCGTATTGCTTCCTTATTCATATTTTGAAGGAACCTCCGATGAGTTCAGGCTAAAAGGAGAAGGCGTTGATTTGTCATTGGCAATCCAGGAGAAGGTATTGCTGGAGGATGCAGTAAAATACATTTGCTTATCGAGTATCAGGCCTGAATTAGGAAAAACATATGTCATTATAGATGAGCATGGCAGTGAAACGGATCTGCAAATTGGAGCAGTCATCCGAACTGATGAATTTGATTCATTATTTTTTTACGGCGGGAATGATCTCGGTGTCAGATATATACCTGAAAAAACCATTTTCAAGTTATGGGCCCCGACAGCTACAAAAATAAAACTTAGGCTTTTCAAGGAAGATGACCAAAACCCCGAGCTTTTCGAGATGAACCGGGGCGATAAGGGCGTATGGAGCATAGAGGTAGCCCGAAATTTGGAGTTTTGCCGCTATTCGTTCCTGGTATGCATCAATCTTGAGTGGAGAGAAGCTGTTGATCCATATGCAACCGCTTTAACGGTCAATGGTGAATATGGCGTCGTCATCGATCGTGCACAAGCGAAAGTGCCCGATATTAATGTTCCGAAATTAAAACAGCCAGTTGACGCCATCATCTATGAAGCCCATATCAGGGACCTTACAATACACCCTAACAGTGGGGCTGCCAGGAAAGGAACATACCTGGGTGCAGCCGAAACGGGAACAAAAAGCGCAATCGGAATGGAGACCGGGCTTTCCTATATTGAAAATCTCGGTGTCACGCATATAGAACTCCTGCCGGTTCATGATTTCGAGGGAGTAGATGAACTGGATCGGGCCAGCGACTATAACTGGGGGTATAATCCGGTTCATTATAATGTCCCCGATGGGAGCTATGCTTCTGACCCCGGGAATCCTTATAATCGGATCATGGAGCTTAAACAGTTGATTTCTGCGATCCATAGCCAGGGAATGGGTGTCATTATGGATGTGGTTTATAATCACGTCTACATCCGTGAGGACTCTCCTTTTGAAAAAATTGTTCCAGGTTACTTTTTTCGTCACGATGCACATGGCCTTCCCTCAAATGGGACCGGAGTGGGGAACGATATTGCTTCCGAAAGGCTAATGGTGAGAAAATACATCGTTGACTCTGTCATGTATTGGCTGAATGAATATCACGTTGATGGCTTTCGCTTTGATTTGATGGGTATTTTGGATATCGAGACAATGACTGCTGTCAGGAAGGCAGTAAATAGCGTAAGTCCTGACATTTTGATCATAGGAGAAGGCTGGGACCTTAATACACCGCTCCCGCCTGATCGGAAGGCCAATATTTCGAACCAGGCAAAACTGCCTGGAATAGGCCAGTTTAATGATTGGTTCCGCGATTCTATTAAAGGCAGTACCTTTAACATTTACGACAAAGGTTACGCTTTAGGGAATGACCGTTATCTAGAAGCAGCGAAACAGGTGATGGCTGGCAGCGTTGGGATCGGAAAACGGAAACATGGCCTATTTTTGCAGCCGGGACAATCGGTGAATTATATTGAATCGCATGATAACCATACATTGTGGGATAAGCTGAAAATAAGTGCTCCTGACCAGGATGAAGCTATTTTAAAAAAGCAGCACAGGCTGGCGACTTCGATGGTATTGCTGGCCCAGGGAATTCCATTTCTGCACAGCGGCCAGGAATTTTTTAGGTCGAAAAAAGGGGTTGGCAACAGCTACCGGTCTCCCGATGAAATAAACTGGCTGGATTGGGACCTTCGTGATGCAAACATGGATAATGTACAATACATCAAAGGAATCATCGATATTCGCAAATCAAACGAAGCTTTCCGGCTTCCCGATAATGAACAAATCCGAAGGCATATGGAATTTTTAACATTGCCAGCACCGTTGATCGGTTATTCGCTGACGGAAATAGAACCAAAAGGACATTGGGAAAAAATAATCGTGTTCATTAACCCATCAATGGATCAGCTTCTTGTAGAACTAACGGAAGATACGAAATGGAGTGTCCTTGCCGACCATGAAAAAGCTTCTGCACAGCCATTTCGCCATATTGACGGAGATAAGGTCCTGCTGGAGCCATGTTCGTTGTTTGTGCTGGCAAAATAGAAGAAACTGACGAGGGCTAATCAAAAGGCTTAAGCTTTTTACTTGATAACTTTTTCACAATATTAATTTAGGTTACATGGGGTTGACGTACTCAACCTCTAGGGGATAAAATTTATAAGATAGCTATTGTATGTATTTTTCTATCAATAGCTGTCTTTTTAATTTTTAAAGTATAAACTTTTTATATTAAGATTAGTGTCCAGCTCCAGCGCCTAGCCAGTTTTCATCCTGAGAGGACTTCCTTGAGTATCTTGCGATAAGCGTTAGCTTTGAGCAGCTCGAGACGTTTCAGTCCGTCCAATGAAGTCAAAAAGCGACTTCACAGGCCGGCCCTCCGAGGCACAGGACGTGCTAGACCCGCCAGCCACACGACGTGGCGTTTTTAGGCGGGCAACGCTTGTCGGGTCTGACCAATGCGCTTGAGCTTTTCTAATTTCCGATAATAAGTACAACAGTGAATTTTGATTTTATAGAATCCATTTCCAGTTTTTTTGCATAAGGGAAATAGTGATAAATGAAGGTGACTAACTTTGGAACATTTATTTGGACAGGATTGGGAGATCGTTCCTGCAGGCGGTGCAACCGGTGCCGCTTATTTTGCGCAGCATGAAGAACAAAGGCTGTTTCTAAAACGCAATTCATCCCCTTTTCTTGCTGTTCTATCCGCAGAAGGAATTGTACCCAAGCTTGTTTGGACGAAAAGGTTAGAAAACGGAGATGTGATCACGGCACAGCAATGGATGAATGGAAGAGAGCTGAAGCCCGGGGATATGAATAATGACCGTGTGGCCAAGCTATTGAAGAAGATCCATGCGTCAGAACCACTACTTGGAATGCTTACCAGGCTAGGAAAAAGTCCGCTGAAACCCGAAATGTTCCTTCATGCCCTGAATGAGGAATTGGATGAGGAGCTTCGCACGAAGCAGGCTGTCATTGATTCATTGAAGTTTTTGACTGCAAATGTTGATAATATTGATGTTGAAGAAAAGGTCGTTTGTCATTGTGATGTAAATCATAACAACTGGCTGCTTACAGAAGACAACCAGTTGTATTTAATCGATTGGGATGGAGCGATGATCGCTGACCCTGCCATTGACCTAGGGCTTCTCCTGTATTCCTATATACCTGTAGAGGAATGGGAGGAGTGGCTGGATAAATATGGCATTATCCTGACCGAAGATCTCAAGCAGCGAATGAAATGGTATGCACTCGCCCAGTCACTTTCAGCAATTCAGTGGCATAAAAACCAGAATCGCATACCCGAAATGGAAAAATGGATTGATTTTTTAAAAGCACTTATTTAATTTTTACGAAAATTGACCGATATCATTAACCCATTGTGACAGCTGACCCTGGTTTGTCTGGATATGCTGTTCCAAGTCAGAGGCATTGACGCCATTTTGGCTATACTGATAAACATCCTGCAGAATCGATTTGATGTTGCCGTCAACATTTGTGTTGACCATCAGCGATTTGATCAGGCGTTCCAATTGTTGATACTCCGCAACCGAACCGCAGCAGTCAGTTTGCTGGTTGCTTAATATATCCTTTAATAAATTTACCTGGTCATGGTGGCTTAAAGGCACAATGATCACCCTTTCGTTTTAAAGGAATTCACATATAGATTGTGGATTCCTTTTTGTGTTTATGCATCGACTGCGCGCCGCCAGGATAAATTTCAACTTGAAAACATATGGGTTGCATGATATTGTTTGAAACGAATGAAAATAGTACAGAGGTGTCAGTATGAGACTAAGAAACAAGCCTTGGGCTAAAGATAAATTACTTGAGTATTCGAATTATGTGGTCCATGAACCAGAACAGCACCGTGGAAAATGGGGTGGAGTTTTTGAGAAGGATCAGCCACTCCACATTGAGATTGGGACCGGAAAAGGCCAGTTCATTACTGGAATGGCAAAAGCCAACCCAGACATTAACTATATTGGTATTGAACTGCAGGAAAGCGTCATCGTCAGCGCACTGGACAAGCTGATAGAAGAAGATTTGCCAAACTGCAAGCTGATGAACGTAAATGGTGCAGAACTTGCAAAGTACTTTGAGAGCGGAGATGTCAGCCGTGTTTATTTAAACTTCTCTGATCCATGGCCAAAGACACGCCATGAAAAGAGAAGATTGACATTCAAGTCCTTCCTTGAAGTATACGAATCCATTCTTGTGAAAAATGGTGAAATCCACTTCAAGACAGACAACCAGGGATTGTTCGAATACTCCCTTGTCAGCTTTTCGCATTATGGCATGAAGCTAAACTATGTCAGCCTTGATCTTCACAACAGTGATTTCGAAGGCAACATCATGACGGAATACGAAGAGAAATTCTCCTCACGCGGCAGCCGCATTTACCGTTGTGAAGTACAATTTCAATCTAAATAAGTAGTGAGGCCGGTCGCTTTTGTCGATCGGCTTTTTGCATGGAAATAAAATTGGGAAAAATACGCGATATTTTCCAGTTCGCGAATAAATATATGAAAATGGCCAATAAAAATTTGTTTTCGCCAATAAAATCTGATTATCGCCAATAAAAACAAATTTTCGCCAATAAAGTTGTGAACTCCGCCAATAAAATAGAATCGCTACTGAAAAATGACCATATTTCCATGGTAGTGATCAAAATGGGAGGTGAATTATTTAAAAATTTAAAATCCGAGTGTTACAATCAAATAAAAAAGGGGGATGCAATATGGAAAAGCTTGAGCTTCGGAATGTTAGACTGGAGTGGCTGAACGGCGGAGTCACACACCTTGATGGTGGCGCGATGTTCGGGGTTGTCCCGAAACCGCTATGGTCACGTAAATATGATGTGAATGACAAAAACCAGATTGAGCTGCGCACAGATCCAATTTTAATCCAGGCGGAAGGAAAGAATTTCCTTGTTGAAAGCGGCATGGGTAATGGAAAACTGAATGAGAAGCAAAAACGTAATTTTGGTGTTCTTGAGGAATCAAGCCTGGATTCAGATCTGAACCAATTGGGGTTATCGACTGAAGATATCGATTACGTATTGATGACGCACATGCATTTTGACCATGCCTGCGGGTTGACGAAGGATGCAGGCGGAGAACTTGTTTCGGTTTTCCCGAACGCGAAAATCATTACTTCCCAGGTAGAGTGGGATGAGATGCGAAATCCGAATATCAGGTCCAAGAGTACATACTGGAAAGAAAACTGGCAAGGGATTGAACACCAGGTTGTGACGTTTGAGAAGGAATGGTCATTTGGTCCAATCAAAATGATCCACACCGGGGGCCATAGCGATGGTCATTCAATCCTGATTATTGAGGATGAAGAGATGACAGTCGTCCACATGGCTGATATCATGCCTACTCATGCTCATCAAAACCCTCTTTGGGTAATGGCTTACGACGATTATCCTATGGATTCGATTTTCGCCAAGAAGAAGTGGCTTGAATTTGGATTCAGCAAGGACGCCTGGTTCACTTTTTACCATGATGCTGAATATCGTGCAGTTAAATTCGATCAGGATGGTAAAATAACAGAGACGATTGAGAGAAAAAAATAGACCTGCGCTATGCAGGTCTGAATTTCCATCCCAAATTAGTCTAACGGATATGCATCGAGAATCGCTCCAGTGGATGCGTCAGCGATGAACTCATATTGCTCAACCCTGCCATCCACATTGCGGGAGATTCCACCTTTGTATACCTGGTATTCAATCGGTGGTTTTGAATAAGGTTCGGCTGTCATATTGATCCATGAGCCGCTGATTGGCCCTGATTTTTTAAACGCTGCCTTCGCTTGATTCAGTACTTTATCTGCTGACACGGTTTCTTTTTGTGACGCAAGTTCCTTTACAGCATATGCACCTGCCAGGCCGGCGCCAACACCAATGAAAAAGGCTCTCCAGTTCATAGTCAAGGACCTCCAAGGTTAATTATGGAATTTCAAGTTACCTTCATCATAACAAATCACTCAGGTGTAGCAAAGAAATAATACTGTAAAAAACGTGCATGACAGGATTAAGACTGGCAAGGATAATGAATGTTCTGTAAAATGGAATGTATAAATACATAATCTTTAGTAAATCTAAATTTTTGGTGAGAAGGAGAAGTTAAATGAACGAGCAAACATTGAGCCTGTTTAAAACGTTGACAGAATTGCCTGGAGCTCCGGGCAACGAGCATGCGGTTCGCAAATTTATGCGCGAGCAATTAGAACAGTATTCCGATGAACTGATTCAGGATAAATTGGGAAGTGTGTTCGGCGTGAAAAAAGGCGCCCCGAACGGCCCGAAAATCATGGTCGCTGGCCATATGGATGAAGTTGGCTTCATGGTTACATCGATTACGAAAAACGGGATGATCAGATTCCAGACGCTTGGAGGCTGGTGGAGCCAGGTTCTTTTGGCACAGCGCGTCCAGATCATCACGAACAACGGACCGATAACAGGTGTGATCGGCTCGATTCCACCTCATCTTTTGGATGAGTCAAAACGCAATAAGCCGATGGAAATCAAGAACATGCTGATTGATATCGGTGCAGATGATAAAGAAGATGCCATCAAGATCGGCATTAAACCAGGCCAGCAAATCGTACCTATTTGCCCGTTCACTCCGATGGCAAATGAGAAGAAAATTCTTGCTAAAGCCTGGGACAATCGCTATGGCTGCGGACTGGCAATCGAGCTTTTAAAAGAAACGGAGGACATCCAGCTGCCAAACATGCTTTACTCAGGCGCTACGGTCCAGGAAGAGGTCGGCTTAAGAGGCGCGCAGACTGCGGCGAATATGATCGACCCGGACATCTTCTTTGCATTGGATGCAAGTCCGGCTAATGATATGTCAGGTGATAAGAACGAATTCGGCCAGCTTGGCAAAGGCACTCTGTTAAGAATCCTTGACCGCTCAATGGTCACGCACCGAGGCATGAGAGAATTCATCCTTGATATGGCAGAGACGAATGATATTCCTTACCAGTACTTCGTTTCCCAGGGTGGAACAGATGCAGGAAGAGTGCACACTTCCAATCAAGGTATTCCAAGCGCGGTAATCGGCATCTGCTCACGCTACATTCATACTGCAGCATCCATGATCCACGTCGATGACTATGCGGCAGCCAAGGAACTGCTCATTAAGCTTGTCAAAGCAGCAGATAAGACTACTGTGGAAACAATCAAGAATAATAGCTAATAAAAATAGAAGTGAGGGGGCAGGTAAAAACTGCTCCTTTTTTATGGACGGAAGGTGGCAATGGTTATGCGAGTTGCAGTAGGTTCAAAGAATCCGGCAAAAATAAACGCAGTAAAGGACGCGTTCATAGATTATCCATATTATGAAATTGTTTCTATTGATGCTGAATCAGGTGTGAGCGATCAGCCGATGTCAGATGAGGAAACAATCAAAGGGGCAGTCAACAGGGCCATACAGGCAGCGGAAAGAGCTGAAGCTGATATCGGCATTGGCCTCGAGGGTGGCGTCCAGCAAACTCCATACGGACTGATGCTTTGCAATTGGGGTGCTCTGGCAGTCAAAGGAATGGAGCCAATCATTGCCGGTGGCGCAAGGATTCCACTCCCCGAAGAAATTGCCCGGCAATTATTAAAGGGTGCCGAACTAGGTCCGGTAATGGATGAATATGCAAAAAAACAAAACGTTCGCAAAAATGAAGGAGCCGTAGGAATCTTCACGAATGGACAAATCAACAGAAGCGAAATGTTCACACATGTCATGAAACTGCTAGCCGGACAATATGAATATCAAAGAGGGCAAAAAGAAAAGACAGTCTAATGGCTGTTTTTTTTGTTGTTTAGGAAATTATAAAATTATTTAGTTGTGGATAACTACATGTAGGGGGTCTTAATCCAGCTCCAGCGCTTGTCGGAGTTGGGCAGTCGCCTCCGCATTTCGATTTGTCTAGTGTCGCCTCCTAGAAACTCTCAAACTTCAACTGCGCCGGCAGAAGCAAAAAGCGCTTCTTTGTCGGAGTCTCCACTTTCTGCGTTTCTGAGCAGTCGGCTATACATTTCAATTTCGGTCAGCCCAATGAAGTCAAAGAACGACTTCACCGGCCGGCCATCCGTGGCACACGATGTGCTAGACCTGCCAGCCAAGGCGGGCAGCGCTTGTCGGGGCTGAACGAGGCGCTTGCGCTTTTTGTTCTTTACACGGTTTCTAGGATTTTGGAGGAACAGGTCACAATGAACATCATTGATGCCTAAGAAAGCGAGTTGGAGGAAAAGCTAAGTCACTTCCATCTTCATCCCGCGAAGTAGGTTCACATTGGTCTAGATTAGTCCATAAAGAAAGGTTTTTCGACAAAATTCTGAAAAATATCATAAAATTCAACAAAAAATGCTCAACAAGCCTTGTCACCCGTCAAACAAGAAAGGTATGATAGAAAAGAAGTGGTTAAGTCCTTAGCAAGGGGGAAAAAAGTATGATAAAGTTCAGAAGGGCATTTGGGCTAATTATAGTGGGGGTATTTCTGCTTAGCGCTTGTTCTGCCTCATTTTCCGAACAGAAGTCTAAAATAAAAAAGGAAGTTGCGTCTACTTTTGAAAGTCAACCAGAAAAAACAAACAATAGTACGAAAGACATAGATTATTTCTTGCCGGCGGGTGTCAATGTAGAAAAAGAAACACCTAATAATGTACTGCTCAAAGATGGATCAAAAACATATATTCTTTTTTATAATCAGCATGAAAAAGAAAATAGTAAAGTCGTTTATAATTCCACTGTGAAGCAGCAGAAGGAATGGGACGCTAATGAGACATTCAGTAAAGATGGCAAATTTGGTTATTTGCTTGTCAAAAAGCTGAAAGAAGATCATTATCAGCTGATTGTCGGGATTGGCGGCGTCAAATTGACTACAGAAACTGAGAATGTCAGAGAAGATGCAGAAGCGATGATGAAAATAGCCAACTCTGTGAAAATAAAGTGACGCCATTCAATTTTGATGGCGTTTTTTTTATCTCCAGCCTAGCTAACAGAGTTTAAATCAGATTAGTTTCTTTTTTTACAATGCATGGGTAAAATAAGTGAAGTACAATGAGATTTTCCCGGGAGGTTTCGTCATGAAAAACTTGGAATCAATGGAACAGTTTGAAGCGTTGAAAAACGATGGTAAACATATATTTTTATTTACTGCGGGCTGGTGCCCGGATTGCCGTGTAATCGAGCCGGTATTGCCTGAAATTGAAAGCAAATACAGCGAATACGGATTCGTATCAGTGGATCGTGATGATTTCATCGATCTCTGCATCCAACTGGATGTATTCGGCATTCCAAGCTTTGTTGCTTATGACAATGGCAAAGAGCTTGGCCGTTTTGTCAGCAAGAATAGAAAGACACAGGCTGAAATCGAAAACTTCCTTGAAGGCCTAGCCTAATTATTTCCCTCCATCTTTTGAGGTGGAGGGAAATTTCATGTAAAATGAGTTGCAGAAACTCCTGAAGAAATGGAGGGATAAGACAATGGATAGCAGAAAAATGCGGAAAGAACTGGAGAATCGTCTTCAACATCCTGACCGGACTTTTTCCTATGACCGTGAAAAGGATCAGTTGAGAATTGAAAATAAAAATACTGGCCGCGGCATCACCATTGCCCTGCCTGGGATTGTCGCCAAGTGGCAGGATCAGAAGGAAAAAGCGATTGATGAGGTTGTCTATTATGTCTCGGAAGGCTTGAATGCGATGGAGAGCCAGATCGAGCTGTCAGGAAAAGAAAAAAACATTTTCCCTGTCATTCGTTCAACGTCATTTCCATCGGAAGCGGAAGAAGGGATTCCTTTCCTATATGATGATCATACAGCTGAAACAAGGATTTATTACGCTTTGGATTTAGGCACTACATACAGGCTGATCGATTCGAAGCTATTGAAAAAAGAAGGTTGGTCAGCGGGTCAGGTCCGTGAGACGGCTTTGTTCAATGTCCGTTCACTCTCCGTAAAATTAAAAGAGGACCGTGTGGCTGATAACACATTTTATTTCCTCAATTCAAATGACGGCTATGATGCCAGCAGGATTTTGAATACAAGTTTTTTGAATGAAATGAAGAAAAAGATGAAGGGAACCATGACTGTGGCCGTTCCCCATCAAGATGTTTTGATCATTGCCGATGTGGAAAATAACACAGGTTATGATATATTGGCCCAGATGACGATGAGCTTTTTTGCAAGTGGAAGAGTGCCAATTACGGCCCTTAGCTTCCTATATGAAGATGGAGAATTGGAGCCAATCTTTATTTTAGGTAAAACTAAAAAGGAATAGTAATAAAAGAAGCGAAAGCCCGGAATTAACGGGCTTTTTTTCCATTGTCTAGTTCCAGTGCCTAGCCAGTTTTCATCCCTGACAGTGCTTCCTCGAGTATCTTGCGAGAAGCGTTAGCTATGAGCAGCTCGAGTCGCTTGTCTAGCTGCGGCTCCTAACTCCTCGAGCGCTTCGGTCCTGCCAATGAATTCAAAGAACGACTTCACTGTCAGGCCTCCAGCGCTTGTCGGAGTTGGGCAGTCGCCTTCGCTTTTCGAATTGTCTAGTGTCGCCTCCTAGAAACTTCGGAAACTTCAACTCCGCCGGCAGAAGCAAAAAGCGCTTCTTTGTCGGAGTCTCCAGTTTCTGCGTTTCTGGACAGTCGGCTATACTTTTCAATTTCGGTCCGCACAATGAAGTCAAAGAACGACTTCACCGGTCGGCCCTCCAGCGCTTGTCGGGGCTGACCAAGGCGCTTGCACTTTCCTTTATGTACATATGATGTCATGTTTTGTAAATATCTGAGCCTAAAGTTGATTGTCATTGAAGATTTCTTCTCCTAAAAAATGCTCATTCTTTCAATTTATCTCGAAAAATATTGATTTACTGTTAAAATAATAATGAAATGCGAAAGAAAGAGTGATTTAAAGTGAGTTGGATTAAAAAGATTTTTACCATGTTCCAAAACGAAGATGAATTTGATGATAATGTTCAGGAGCAACCTGTTTCAAAGCCATTAAAAAAAGAGCAAAATGAAAAAAGGGATATAGAAGCAAAGGTATTATACCAATATCCAAAAGGGCATTTTCGCTTTCCATTGATTCCGGATGAAAAGCCAGCTCCAGAAAAATCGAAGCCGAGAAAAGGGCGTCCGGAAAAGGTCAGCCAAGTTGATGAAATTAAGCCGTTTATCAAAGAGCAAGGTTCACTGAAGGTTACGAATGACTGGCAGTCTGAAAGTGATTCCTTTCAAAATCCACGACGTGATCCGGCTGTGGATGCTAGGGGCACATCCAGACGCAAACCTGCGAAGGAATCGGCAGGACCATACAAACCTAAAAAAGCTGAGGAACCTGCAACGAAGTTCCATTATGAAACTCGAAAAGACATCGGACCGAAATTCCGCCAGCCTTTCAAGCCAACCGAAATTCCGTCTCCAATTTATGCATTTAACAGGCCCCCCAGAAAAGTTAAGACTCAAACGGACCTGGAGGATGTTGAATATGAACTGACTGGTTTTGAAAAGATTCAGGACAGTCCAGTTGAACAAACCATCAGTAACGATCTAAACATTAACTCGCCAGTTCCAGCTCCAGAGGAACGTCCTGCTTCAACAGAAGTTCATGATGAGGTACTGACGCAAGAAATATACATAGAAGATGATCTTGCTGAAACTCAGGATATTGTGGTCTCTGAAATCGAGGAACAAGTAGAACAAATGGGCCTGGAAACTGAGGCGCTGGATATTATTTTCAATAATGAGCCTGTACCAGAGTATAGTAGTGTGGATTCCCAAATAGAAACGATAACTGAAGCCGAGCTTGAGCAGAATTCAGGAGAGGCAGAAGCAATCGGCTCTCAACAAAGCCGGAAAGGGACAATCGGCTATCAAAATAGCCAGGAAGAGACGGAAGCGTTTGGATCTCGATATATCCAGGAAAATGCAGAAGCGATTGGATCTCAACATATCCAAGAAGGGGCAGAAGCAATTGGATCTCAAAATAACCAGGAAGAGACAAAAGCAATCGACTCTCAACAAACTCAAGAAGAGGTGAATGTTCAGCCTGTCGATGTTGCTAAAGTCCAAACCATGGGAACGGAAGATTCTATTGAGAAGGCAGAGCCAGAGCACAGCACTGATTCCCTAAAAATAGAGGATAAGCCGGCAGAACCCAAAAGGCAGCTTCCATTCAATGTGCTCATGCTTAAGCAAGACAAAAGAAAATGGGAAGAGCGCAACACGTCTAAATATCCTTCTTTTATGACTGAAGGAAAAAAGGCTAGTTCATCGGAGCAGTCCAGGGCGTCAGAAAACGAAACTCATAATGATGTTAAAGAGTCCTCATTAGCTATTACTGGTCAGAAAAATCAAGTGAGCGAAGAAGAATTCTCCACAGGCAGCAGCTCAGATATTCTGTCGATGCAACAGGAAGAACCATCCGCGGGACGAACACTAACTTTTGCAGCGAGTCCGGAAGTGGCTGAAGCTCCTCAGGACAGTTTAGTTGTTGCCGCAAGTCCTGAGGAGACCCAAATGCCGCAGAAAGCATTATCTGTTACAGCTAGTCCGGAAGAGGACCAACCGGCGCAGGACAATTTCTCGGTTGGAGTTAGTCCGGAAGCTGTTGCATCAAAATCAAGTGAAGAACAAAAACAGATAGCGTCAGTACAGGCAAATTCCTCTTCTGCACAAATGAACGATCGGTTCGAACGGGAAGAAGTCGATTCGAATAATCGAGAAGAGGCCATACAGCCCGAAGTTCATCCGGCAGCGGTATACGAATTCCCGCCGCTGGAACTGCTGAGCCCGCCTGTGTTCAAAGCGCCTGATCCTGAATGGCTTTCAGGGCAGGAGCATATGTTGAATGAAACACTGAGGAACTTTAATGTAGGCGCAAGGGTGGTCAATGTGACTCAGGGACCATCTGTTACCCGCTTTGAGGTACAGCCAGAACCTGGTGTTAAAGTCAATAAAATTACCAATCTATCAGATGACATAAAATTGAGTTTAGCGGCTAAAGATATCAGAATCGAAGCACCAATACCAGGAAAGCACACAATCGGGATTGAAGTGCCGAACCATTCGAGCAGGCCGGTATTATTAAGTGAGATTTTACAGTCTGCAGGTTTTATGGAGCTTGAATCTCCATTATCAGTTGCTCTGGGACTTGATATCGCCGGAAATCCAATCGTCACTGATCTGAAGAAGATGCCACACGGATTGATTGCCGGTGCAACGGGATCGGGAAAGAGTGTCTGCATCAATACGATGCTGGTCAGCTTGCTTTACAAGGCACATCCAGATGAGGTGAAGCTGCTGCTGATTGACCCGAAAATGGTTGAATTGGCACCTTATAACCGAATTCCGCATCTCGTTAGTCCGGTTATCACTGATGTAAAAGCAGCGACAGCCTCGCTGAAGTGGGCAGTTGAGGAAATGGAGCGTCGTTACGAATTATTCGCGCACACAGGAGTCCGTGATATAAACAGGTTCAATGAACTTGCCGAGAAGCATCGAAGGTTTTCTGATAAGCTGCCATTTATCGTAATTGTGATTGATGAATTGGCAGACCTGATGATGATGGCTCCAGGCGATGTCGAAGAGGCCATTTGCCGGATTGCCCAAAAAGCGCGTGCCTGCGGCATCCATTTGATCATTGCGACACAGCGTCCATCCGTTGACGTCATCACTGGACTGATTAAAGCGAATGTCCCTACAAGGATTGCGTTCTCTGTTTCCTCACAAGTGGATTCAAGGACGATCATTGATATTAGCGGGGCAGAAAAACTTCTTGGCCGCGGGGATATGTTGTTCCTTGAAAATGGCTCATCAAAGCCATTCCGTTTGCAGGGCAACTTCGTTACGGACAGTGAAATTGATGACATAGTTGCATTTGTCAGAGAGCAGAGGGCTCCGCAATACTTATTTGAACAGGATGAACTACTCAAGAAAGCTCAGGTTACTGAGGACGAAGATGAGCTTTTCTATGAAGCCTGTGAATTTGTCATCGATCAGGGAGGCGCCTCAACTTCAAGCGTCCAGCGCCGTTTTAAAATCGGCTATAACCGGGCGGCCAGACTGATTGAGATGATGGAGCAGCAAGGGTTCATTTCTGAAGGAAAGGGCAGCAAGCCAAGGGATGTCCTGATTACTGCTGCTGACCTTGAGTCCCTCCAGGAAACTAGTACATTCAATTAATAAATGGTATTCTTTATTTGCATGTACTTATAATAAGGGTAAATGACTATAGATGTTGGGGTTTTATTGAAGGAGCTTTTTGGATGAAAGAAATCGAATTGAAAATGCAGGGGAAAATCAGCCGTCTGACCAATCATACATTTAAGTTTGATGAAAGGATTCGTGATGGCTGGTTTTCAGCTGTGTATTTTCTAAAAACTCGAGAGCTTGTAAAGAAATATCATGAAGACAATATTATCACGATGCAGTTTTTCCAGAAGGACGAAGCTGTTTTGTGCGGCACAGATGAAGTAATCGCCCTGGTAAAAACGTTTGCAGATCGTCCAGAAGAACTGGAGATTCATTCGCTCAAGGATGGAGATAAAATCTCTCCATTTGAAACAGTCCTGACCATTACAGGACCTTACCAGAGTTTTGGTTATCTTGAGGGAATCATTGATGGCATCCTGGCAAGAAGAACTTCTGTCTCGACGAATGTTTATAATGTCGTGAAGGCAGCGAGTTATTCAGGTCAGCAAAAGCCGGTTATTTTCATGGGAGACCGTGACGACCACTATACTACACAGGCTGGGGATGGTTATGCAGCCTATATCGGAGGAGCAACTGCCCAGGCCACCCATGCGATGAATGAGTGGTGGGGCAAGCATGGGATGGGTACGATGCCGCATGCATTGATCCAGATGTTCAACGGTGATATCGTCGCCGCAACCCAGGCTTACCATGAAACCTTTCCGAATGATGATTTGATCGCTCTTGTCGATTATAATAATGATGCGATTACTGACTCATTGAAAGTTGCAAGGGAATTTGGCGAAAAGCTGAAGGGTGTAAGGGTTG
This sequence comes from Mesobacillus boroniphilus, assembly GCF_018424685.1. Taxonomy (NCBI): domain Bacteria; kingdom Bacillati; phylum Bacillota; class Bacilli; order Caryophanales; family Bacillaceae; genus Mesobacillus; species Mesobacillus boroniphilus. The sequence continues at coordinate 2,455,792 of NZ_QTKX01000001.1, read as the reverse complement.
ATACTTCCCGTACGCTAATCGACCAGTATTTCCTCCGCAACCAGCATTTGCTTGGAACATTCGATCCTCGAGGAGTGAATGCAGAATTAATTTTTGCACTAAGAAAAGCGCTTGATGACGAAAGCTTTAACCATGTGAAAATTGTCGTGAGCGGTGGTTTCAGTGAAAAAAGGATCTTGGAGTTTGAAAAGCAAAATGTACCAGTCGACATGTATGGTGTAGGCGGCAGCCTTTTAAAATTGAAAATTGGCTTTACTGGCGACAATGTCACGTTGAACGGGAAACATCAGGCAAAGTCAGGCAGAAAGTTCAGGCCGAATCCGCGTCTTGAAAAAGTGGAATTTTAAAGAGATTAAAATTCCCTCTGGAAGTTTAAAAGCATCTGCTAGAGGGAAAATGTACTTTTATCCATGATTACGGTTCTTAATGAAACTGTGTTATTTATCGTAATGATGTTATAATGATTCAATACATGAAAGACAGATACCATCCACATTGTATTTTGCACAGTTTTATACTGGAAATAGGCGAAATGAGCAAATCAGGATATCTGTCATATACTGTGTTACATACAGACGTTGTTGGAGGTTCTTTATATGACTATTTACCATTTTGTAGGTATAAAGGGGTCTGGAATGAGTGCGTTAGCTCAAGTTCTCCATGATATGGATTATCAGGTACAGGGCTCCGATTATGATAAGCACTTTTTTACCCAGGTAGCCCTTGAGAAATCTGGAATAAAGATCCTTCCGTTTAATAAGGAAAATATACAGCCTGGAATGACGATTATTGCAGGCAATGCCTATCCGGATACGCATGAGGAAATTCAGGAAGGAATGAAGCTTGGCCTTCCAATCATTAGATATCACCGATTCCTGGGTGATTTCATGCAAAACTTTACAAGTGTTGCGATTACAGGGGCTCATGGGAAAACTTCGACTACGGGATTGCTTGCGCATGTGATGAGGGGCGCCAAGCCTACATCGTTCCTGATTGGCGATGGCACTGGAAAAGGTGACAAAGATGCTCAATACTTTGTATTTGAAGCATGTGAGTATCGACGCCATTTCCTTTCGTATTTCCCTGATTACGCGATCATGACCAATATAGACTTTGATCACCCGGATTACTTTGCCAATATTGAGGATGTCTTCTCCGCTTTCCAAGAGATGTCATGGCAAGTTAAAAAGGGTATTTTCGCATGTGGTGACGATGAGCAGCTGCAAAAAATCCAGGCTAAGGTACCAGTTGTATTTTATGGATTTGGCGAAGAAAATGATTTCCAGGCACGCAATATCGTTAAGTCAACTGAGGGTACTACGTTCGATGTTTTTGTCCGTAATACATTCTATGACACGTTCTCGATTCCGGCTTATGGTGACCATAATGTCCTGAATTCGCTGGCTGTTATCGCTTTATGCCATTACGAGAATATCGAATCTAAGGTCATCCAGACCCAGCTTGAAACGTTCGAAGGCGTGAAAAGAAGATTTTCCGAAAAGAAGGTTGCAGACCAGGTGATCATTGATGACTATGCGCATCATCCTACAGAAATCAAAGTAACAATCGAAGCTGCGAAACAGAAGTATCCTGACCGTGAAATCGTCGCGGTTTTCCAGCCGCACACCTTTACCAGGACCCAAGCGTTCCTGAGTGAGTTTGCAGAAAGCTTAAATAAAGCAGATAAGGTTTATTTGTGCGAAATCTTTGGTTCTGCCCGTGAGATTCATGGAAAGCTTTCGATTACGGATTTAAAAGATAAAATCGACAACGCAGAAATCATTACTGAGGAAGATACATCACTTCTGAAAGAGCATGGAAATGGCGTCATCCTGTTTATGGGTGCCGGTGATATCCAGAAGTTCCAGGAAGCATATGAAAGACAATTACAGGTATAAAGAAAAGCGGAGGCGACTGCCCAACTCCGACAAGCGCTGGAGAGCCTGAAAGTGAAGTCGTTCTTTGACTTTCATTGGCATGACCGAAGCGTCTCGAGGAGTTAGGAGCCCAGCTGGACAATTCTCGAAGCAGAAAATTCATACTCCCTGATATAACAAAGGATGCGGCCAATAGGTCCGCATCCTTTGTTTATATGTCCTCAAGATATTCCTTATTTAAGGTTCTCAGGGTTCAAAACCTCGAGTTCAGGAATGACAAATCGTCCATCTTTTCGAATTAGTACGTCATCGAAATAAATCTCGCCACCGCCGTATTCAGGGCGCTGGATGTTGACCATATCCCAGTGGATATTTGAATGGTTGCCATTGAATGCATCGTCATAGCACTGACCAGGTGTGAAATGGAAGCTTCCATCGATTTTTTCATCAAACAGGATGTCCTGCATTGGATGCAGGATATATGGATTCACGCCAATTGCGAATTCTCCGACATAACGTGCACCTTCATCTGTATCAAAAATCTTGTTAATACGCTCTGAATCATTTGCGGTCGCCTCAACGATTTTTCCATCCTTGAAAGTCAGCTTCACATTTTCATAAGTGAATCCCTGGTAAGGGGAAGGTGTATTGTAGGTAATCACACCATTCACTGAATCACGAACAGGTGCTGTGTAAACCTCGCCATCAGGAATATTTAGCTCACCCGCACATTTTACAGCGGGAATGTCCTTGATTGAGAAGCTTAAGTCTGTCCCAGGACCGGTAATCCTTACTTTGTCTGTACGGTTCATCAAATCTGCCAGGCTGTCCATTGCCTTGTCCATTTTTCCGTAATCCAGGTTGCAGACGTTGAAGTAGAAATCTTCAAAGGCTTCCGTACTCATCTTTGCAAGCTGTGCCATTGCTGAGTTAGGGTAACGGAGGACAACCCATTTGGTTTTTGGAACGCGAATGTCCCTATGTACTTTCTTGCCAATCGTATTGCCATGAATCTTCATTTTGTCTGCAGGAACATCAGCATGCTCGTTGATGTTATCTCCAGAACGAAGGCCGATGTACGCATCCATTTTACTCATCACATTTGCCTCAAATTCAGCAATCATGTCAAATTGCTCCTGCTGGGCCCCCATAAGCAATGAACGATCTACCTGGTGATCCTTCAAAGATACAAATGGATATCCACCTGCTTCGTATGCTTCCTTCACTAGAGCCGTAACAAGCTCCCGCTGAAGTCCGAAGTTTTCAATTAGGACTTTCTCCCCTTTTTGCAGCTTGACCGAGTAATTGATAAGGTTTTTTGCAAGTTTTTGAATACGTGGGTCTTTCACCGATATCACTCCTATGTATTTAAAATAAAGCACATAATCATATTGTAACCGAAACGCCGGAATTTGTGCTCTTTTTACTTGGAAAGTGATCGCTCAGACTAGAGTCACGGATCTTAAAAGCAGTAATATTGTAAGGAAGCGAAATAGTAAGTTTATGGAATATTAGATCGTCAATGAAGCTGATTGGAGCACGAAAAAGCAAATGTATGGAAAGGCAGGTCGCCAATGAAGCTGATTGGCACCCGAAAAAGCAAGTTTATAGAAAAGGAGGTCACCATTGAAGCCGGTTGGATCAAGTATGCTGTAGTACCTTCATTTCTATCAATTAGTTTCAACTATATGTAACTTACTCAAATCATGTCTTTTGAAGTCTACGGATCTCTCATCGCATTCGAACTTTCTGCTGGATTTTTTAATTGTAGAAAGATATTCTTATTCAGGAAGGAAAAGGGTATGCTTATATTGAAATACATATTAGACAAGGTGGTTTACGTCGCTTGCTGCGGGGTAAAATGTACATATGCTAACGGAGGTGTTCAACAGTGGAAATTATTTTGTATTTAAGTGTTGCTGTTATAGCAATCGCATTCTTGGTTTTGGTAATCTCACTATCCAAAACTCTAAAATCCTTACAAACAACTTTAGACAGTGTATCAGGCACACTTGATGGGCTGGAGAAGCAGTTGGATGGAGTGACTCGTGAAACAACGGAACTTCTGCATAAAACTAACAATTTGGCCGACGATATTTCCAGAAAATCTGAGAGCTTGAACGGTGTTGTTAATGCTGTGAAGGATGTAGGAAATTCTGTTCAGAGATTCAATCAATCTATTCATAATGTCCAAACAATGGTGGATCTTCAGATTGACAAAAATAAGGACAAGATTTCTCAGGTTGTTCAATGGAGCAACGTATTCCTTGAGTTGAAGGATAAGTGGCAATCAAAAAAAACAGCCAAGATTGACCATCAGCTGGAAGGCGAAGAGATGGTATCAAGGCAGCGTGAACGTGTTCGGTATTAATGAAAGGTGGAGATAGAATGATGAACAGAGAACAAAGCCAATATGATGTAAACGAATCGATGAGGGAGACTAGCAACAATTCCAGAGATTTTGTGGCTGGAGCTATTGTTGGCGGACTTGCCGGGGCACTGGCGGCACTATTGCTTGCTCCTAAGTCAGGAAAAGAGTTAAGAGGATCGCTCAATGAGCAAACTTCTTCACTTAAGAACAAGAGTTCAGATCTTGCGTCTGTAGCGAAGGAGAAAGCAAGCGGCTTGAAAGACACTGTTTCACAGCAGTCTTCTACGATCGTTAACAAGGTGAAGGACATGAAGAACAAGAGCGGCAATACTTCAGAGAACACGGATGTTGACGAGGAAGAACTTCAAGAAGTGCCTACTTCCATGGCAGAGACAAGCTCAATGGAAAACACTCATACTGCTACTGGCGAAGAAATCCAAAAGAAGCTTGAAGAAACGCAAAAAGCTTTCGATGATACTGAAAACAAGCTGAATCAGTAAGTTTGTCAATGAAACGGTGAAGTGGTAAGATAACTTCACCGTTTATTTTTTTATAAAAAAAGCCTGTGTTGAATCTGGAAGTTAGTAGGGAAAGCAACACTTTACCGTTAAGAGGCTTAAAAAGGAGAGAGTAGGATGAAAAAGATTGATTCAATCGAACAATTTGACAAACTTGTCGATTCCGGTGAAACATTCTTCATGCTGAAGCACAGCACTACCTGCCCAATTAGCTCGGCAGGATATGATGAATTCGCGAAGTTCGAGAATGCTGGCAACGAGAATCTATATTATCTAACAGTCCAGGACTCACGTGACCTATCCAACCATATTGCTGAGAAATTTCATGTTAAACATGAATCACCGCAGGCAATTTTATTTGTGAATTCAGACGTTGTATGGCATGCTTCCCATTTTAAAATCACCTCAAAATCATTGGCGGGAGCTAAAGAAGAAAATGTAAAGTAAAAAAACATCCACAAAGGATGTTTTTTTACTTGAGGCCTACTGGGCTTTCAAAGGTTATATTCAGCTCATCACCGGGTGCAAGTCGATCATCAAACGCTGCTTTTTCTCCATTTTTCAACAGTGTGAATCCGCGGCTGTCCATTGGGATTTCAAACTGTGCAAAGTTGAATAAGTCCTGAAAGATAAATGGCTGAACATCTTTTTGTTTTGTGGATATATGGTCCCCGCTATGTATGCGTTCGTCCATCCCAAGCTTAATGCCCCCGCGAGTGAATTCCATTATTTCTTGTTCGAGCTGGATTTGCTGGCCGTTGAAGAATATCGGCATGCAATCAGTACCAGGTATCCCCAGCATTTCTACTAGTCTTCTAAGTGTAGGTTCCGTTCCTTTTTCAAAACGGATGTCGTCAAGATGGTCAATTTTATTTTGTAAGTTTGCTGCCAATCCGTTTACATAAATTTTTCCCGAGAACTCTATGATTTTGTGTTCTATTCCATCAACCTTTATAAAAAATGGGCGAGTGACATTAAGCAGTTCTGCGAGTTTAAGTTCCTTTAGAATGCCTTCAATTGTGTCTGGCATAACAAAAACAATTTCGCCCCTGTCTGCAACAGGCTGGGACATCGAAGCAGGGAGACTATTGCAGGTTAACTTTGCACTTACTTCATACCTTTTGCCATCGATGATGACGGTTTTGGATGGAAGCTCTCCAATCAAGTCACCAAGTGTCAGTTCCGGTCTGACTCCATCCTCTCCCTTTTGGACAGTTAGTTTATCTCCTCCATCCACCTGATCATCGAATGTGCAAGGTAAACCGTTTTTCAACAATACTGGTTGCTGCCCATGCTTACCTGGTATAGTCACATTTTTGCCATTCAGGCTGACAATCATAGCGAGGCCCGGCCTTCCGTAAAGCTTGTTCATTTTAATGCCGGCAGCGAGCAGGCAGTCTCCCACGGTCAATTTGTTGACCTCGAACAGTCTTACCGGCTGGTCGTTAACATACACGGTATGATATTGGACAGGAGATTGTTTTGCCGCAATGGCAATTCCGATTGGCGTTACAAGTTCAGGGCCTTTGGTTATATGATCAGCGAATGAAACGGAGTTGATTGCATCAAGTCCACGGATGGCGACCCTGTTTTCCGGCAGGTTCAACTTTGTGGCAAGCCTCCTGGGCAGATCAGGTGTAAGACTTCCGCCTCCAACAAGCATGACTGCTTTAGGAGATTTATTGCCATTCAACCTCAGGATTTCCTCTCCGATTGTTTCTGCCAAACGATCAATCGCCGGGGCAATACGTTCAACAGCTTCATCCTTGCTAATCGTTGTTTCAAAGCCAAGTATGTCTGTGATCGAGATTGATTCATTTTCAAGCAAATCGCGCTTTGCTTTTTCAGCAAGAGGGAAGTCAAGCAAAAACTCTTCACTAACAGCTTCAGTAATCTCATCCCCTGCTACAGGCACCATTCCATATGCAATTACTGTCCCAGAGTCAGTAAGAGCGATATCGGATGTCCCTGCACCTATATCAACAAGAGCGACATTCAATCTTCTCATTGAGGCAGGAATCAATACATTGATAGCGGCAATCGGTTCAAGAGTAAGTGCGTCCATCTCAAGGCCAGCCCGGTCCAAAGCGGATAGCAATGATTCAACGACTACTTTTGGCAGAAAGGTCGCAATGATTTCCACAGAAGCTTCATTTCCACGCTGATCAATCAGGCTGCCGATTTCTTCTCCATCAAGCTGGTAATAAAGTACAGAGTATCCGACACAATAATAGTGATGCTCATTGTTTTTTTCACCAGCAACGGCAGCTTGTGCCTGCTGGACTGCGCTTAATTCAAGATGGAGGATATCTTGCTTTGAAAACATTGGCTTGCCGGAAATATCGGCTACAGCCTTTGATTGTTCTGTTTTCAGGGCGCGGCCAGCTGCAGCAACACAGACCTTTTTTAAGGTGCCATGTAAAGCTTCCAATGCCTCTTTGATTTCAGTGATGATTTCGGATACTGACAAAACATCATGGATTTGGCCGTCCAGCATCGACCTTTCCTTGTGTTCACGCACAATGATGTCGATCGCTTTATAGTGTCCATCTGATTCCTCCAGGATGATTCCCACAACAGACCTGGTTCCTATATCTAACGCAAACAGTTTATTATTCACATGCAATTTATGCACCCTCTAACTTAAGTTCTCATACGATGCTTTATCACTTAAAAGCGTTTAATTATTAAAGAATTTTACGTGACAATCCAAATCATTTCAGATATAATTACCTTTATCATATTATACAGCTTGATTCATAGTACATTAACTGCATAATATCATCGGGCTTCTATTCTTTTATCGGCTTTGTAATGACATTGCTTTAGACTAGAGCCGCAGAAAGCTGATTTTAAAAAAAGCATCATAATAATCCTGGTGCTATAACAAATCAGATTATACACATTTCGGGAGTGCAGTTAGAGTGTTTGGAATCTCTTTGTTTGAAAGGTCCTAGGGTTAGGGCAAAAATGTATTCCGAAAGGACGGGACAGAAAATGAGTAAAAATCTTGATCAGCTTAGAAATCGTGTGGATGAATTGAATTTAGAGCTTCTATCATTAATTAATGAAAGAGCCCTGCTCGTCCAGGAAATTGGCCGTGCAAAAGAAACTCAGGGTGTCTACCGTTATGACCCTGTGCGTGAGAGGGAAATGCTTGATTTGATCAAGGAGAAAAATAACGGTCCTTTTGAGAATTCGACAATTGAACATATTTTTAAAGAAGTTTTCAAGGCAGGCCTTGAGCTTCAATCGGATGACCATCGTAAAGCTCTTCTCGTTTCGAGAAAGAAGAAGCCTGAGGATACCATTATTGATATTAAGGGCTTGAAAATCGGCGATGGCACACCGGACTTTGTTTTCGGTCCTTGCTCAGTTGAATCATATGAACAAGTGGCGACTGTGGCTGAGGCAGTTAAAGCGAAGGGCTTCAAGATGCTGCGTGGCGGAGCTTTCAAGCCTCGGACTTCACCTTATGACTTCCAAGGATTAGGGGTAGAAGGACTTAAAATCTTAAAGAGAGTCGCAGATGAATATGATCTTGCCGTCATTAGTGAAATTGTCACGCCGGCCGATATCGAAATCGCTGTCGACTACCTTGATGTTATTCAAATCGGGGCACGCAATATGCAAAACTTCGAGCTCCTTAAAGCTGCAGGGGCTGTAAATAAACCTATTTTACTTAAGCGTGGACTTGCCGCAACAATTGAAGAGTTCATTAATGCGGCAGAATATATCATGTCACAGGGCAATGGCCAGATCATTCTCTGTGAGCGTGGAATCCGGACATACGAAAGGGCCACAAGGAATACACTTGATATCTCTGCAGTGCCAATTTTGAAAAAGGAAACACATTTGCCAGTCATGGTAGACGTTACCCACTCTACAGGCAGAAGAGACTTGTTGCTGCCAGCAGCCAAAGCTGCACTTGCAATAGGGGCAGATGGGGTTATGGCAGAAGTTCATCCAGATCCAGCAGTAGCATTATCCGATAATGCCCAGCAGATGGACCTTAAGCAGTTCGATGAGTTTTTAGAAGGATTAAAAAACACCCCGTTTGTGAGAGTATAAAGTTCTTGAAACCTTCCTTTCTTTAGGAAGGTTTTTTTATGGCATCTTTTAGGGTAACGTAAAAAGAAGTGATTTTAACAGAAATAGTGATAAAAATAAATAAATTAAGTTGTTCAGATTGCGGGATTGGTAAGGATGTCGTATGATTAATAACATAATTATGCTTGTACATATAATCACAAACTTAAAAAATGATTATTGTGGCAATTTTTGCTGTAAACTAACTGAAAAGCGCCGTTTATTACCTGAAGGAGTGAAATAGATGAATATTACAATATATGATGTTGCACGGGAAGCGAACGTTTCAATGGCAACGGTTTCACGTGTTGTCAATGGGAACCCGAATGTAAAGCCAGCTACAAGGAAGAAAGTCATGGAGGTTATCGATCGTCTTGGATACCGCCCGAATGCTGTTGCACGCGGACTGGCAAGCAAAAAGACGACGACTGTCGGAGTCATCATACCCGATATTGCAAGCCCGTTTTTTGCTGAGCTGGCAAGGGGAATCGAAGATATTGCTACAATGTACAAATACAATATTATCTTGAGCAACTCTGACCAAAATATTGAAAAAGAACTGCATCTGTTAAATACCATGCTCGGCAAACAAGTAGACGGAATCGTTTTCATGGGCGGCAATATTAAGGCCGAGCATGTTGAGGAATTCAAGAAGTCCCCGGTACCAATCGTCCTAGCTGGTTCGATCGAAGAAACAGGTGAAATTCCATCAGTCAACATTGATTATGAGCAGGCAACATTCGATGCTGTTTCTACTTTTATTGAAAAAGACCATAAAGAAATCGCATTCGTAATTGGACCACAGCTAGAGCCAATCAACAAGGATAAAAAGCTTGAAGGATACAAGCGCGCATTAAAAGATGCTGGAATCGAATATAACGAAGAGCTTGTTGTCGAAGGGGATTATACGTATGATTCAGGACTCGAGGCTATTGAAAGAATCCTTGAGCTTGATAAGAAGCCAACAGCAATCCTTGTCGGATCAGATGAAATGGCACTTGGCGTAATCCATGGTGCATTTGACCGCGGCTACAGCGTGCCTGAGGATTTCGAGGTAATCGCTTCGGACAACACAAGGCTTACCCTAATGGTACGTCCGCAGTTGACAACGATTGTCCAGCCTTTATACGATATCGGAGCAGTTGCGATGCGCTTATTGACAAAATATATGAACAAAGAAAACGTTGATGAGAATATCGTCGTCTTGCCGCACCGAATCGAGAACAGAAAATCTACGAAATAACAGAGTAGCCCCTTGCATTTTACGATGCAAGGGGCTTTTTATAGAGAAATGAAGCCAGCTAAAGCTATTAAGACTGAAATCAACGAGATAATTGTCAAAATCATGTGTTTGAAGGAAGAAATTGACCATTATAATGAAAAGTGCCGACCAAAGATTCAAATATATAAGCTTCTAATGAAATAACAGCCATTTTTTCAGTTAATATGACCACAAATGTATTGTATCGAGCACTTCCTTCAACTATTTCGACCACAAATTAAAATATTTCGATCAATTTTTCCATTTTTTCGACCACATTTCAAATTAATTCGGCCACTTTTCAAATTAATTGGACCAACTCTATAAATACCGCTTCGAACTACCTTTTCCGGTATCCTAATCAAACTCTCTCGCTTATTAAAAAACCACACAAAAAACCGGGACATAATCTCCCGGTTTCAAATTTACACAGTTTCAGATTTTTTATTTGAGCGGATTGGATACAAGGCTTTTTCCACTGTCTGGGCATTCTTTTCGGTGATTTCCGGTTTACGCGGAATAGGCGGATATAAATCTTCAGGATCGTCCCACTGCTGTGGCAATTCCACAGGTGCTTGATTCTTCCATTCTTCTATCCACTCCTGCGGCAAGCTGCCATAACAGTTTGAGTTTTCAATCATTTCTAGCCAGATTAATGACCAGGCTCTTGGCACAACGCGCCAAATATCGTAGCCTCCGCCGCCTACAGCAATCCACTTCCCGCCGCAATATTTATGGGCGACTTCATGTGCAAGCTTAGGGATTTCCCGGTAAATTTGCATCGTAGCTGATAAATGGGTCAATGGATCAAGATAATGAGCATCTGCACCATTTTGAGTGAGTATCACGTCCGGTTTAAAAAACTCTGCCACTTCCATCATTGCTTGTCTGTAGGCATCGAGCCAGGAGTCATCCTCTGTGAAGGCATCGACAGGGATATTGAAAGAATATCCATAGCCTTTGCCCTGGCCGCGTTCATTCACATTTCCTGTCCCTGGAAAAAGGTAGCGTCCCGTTTCATGAATCGAAAGAGTGCATACATCTGGATCATCGTAAAATGACCATTGAACTCCGTCTCCATGATGGGCATCAGTATCGACATATAAAACGCGTGCATTGTATTTTTTCTGCAAGTATTTTATTGCGACAGAACTGTCATTGTAAATACAGAATCCTGATGCTTTTCCACGGAAGCCATGATGCAGGCCGCCGCCCAGATTAAGTGCGTGGTTGGCTTTGCCGGTCATGACATAATCCACTGCTGTCAGGGTGCCCCCAACCAGCAAAGCGCTCGCTTCATGCATATTGGCAAAAATCGGTGTGTCTTCCGTTCCCAGTCCATATCCTTCAGCGGATTCACCCTTAAGCTTTCCCTGGCCAGCAAGCTTAACAGCGTTTACAAAATTGGGGTCATGAATGAGGTGAAGTTCCTCATCCGTTGCCATCCGAGGCGCAACAATATGTTCTTCATCCATTGCCCCCATTTTACGCAGCAAATCCAGCGTAAGCTTCAACCGCATCTGGTTGAAAGGATGGTGGCTGCTGAATCGATAATTCAGCAGCTCTTCTGAAAAGACAAATACAGAGCGATCGCTCATGATGAAACACCCGGAAGGTTCGGCCAGAGTACGTGATGTCCGGCCTTTTTCAAGTCCTCAATCACCGCGATTGGATTCATCGTCTGGATTCTTACAACGAGAATTTTATAACGTTCATCCTTTTGGTCAGGGTATACGAGCACACTCTGAATATTGGCTTTCCTCATGCTGATAACAGATGCGATTTCACAAAGCATTCCTGCTTTGTTTGGTACTTTGACTTCAATTTGCGAACCAGGCTGATGTGCGCCTGTAAGCTCAACGAGGGTATGGAGCAGGTCAGTTTCAGTGACGATACCTACCAGCTTCTTATCCTTTGTGATTGGCAGGCAGCTAATATTATGTTCATAAAAAACTGCCGAAATTTCCTCGACAAAATCGAGAGGATGTCCAGTGATCACATTAGTCGTCATAATCGATTTGACTGGATTCTCGAGTTCACCTTTATGCTCATCCCAATGGAAAACGGATGGAGCGGCATCCTTGATATCCCTGTCTGATACCAGACCGATTACGCCCTCGTCCTTATTCACTATTGGGATATGGCGGATCTTTTTATCCGCCATTAGCTTGATCGCATCCGCAATTGTATTTTCAGGAAAAAGTGTCGTGACATCCCTTTTCATAATTTCCTCGACGATCATGGTTCCTTCCTCCTTGAATGATGAGGTATCTAAAATATCATCAATACATAAAACGGTTCATAAATCTTAGCTGGTCAAACTGCTGGATAGATTCCGGCGGAATTCTTTTGCCGATTCGCGCCATCAAACAGTTTGCTGGATGGGAGCTGATTTCCGGATCATCTGTCGCGTACCAGGTTAGACCGCCAGCATTCATCATTTTTTCCATGACTTTACGGTATTCCCAAACATTCAAGCCGGTTCCTTTTAGGTCCCAATGCCAGTAGTATTCAGTTGTGATAATGATATAATCTTCCATCGCGTCATCCATCATGGAAACCATCAGCAAATTCTTGCCGACTCGGCTGCCGCGGAATTCAGGAATGACCTCGATTGCACCAAGTTCTATTAAATCTTCCATTTTTCCTTCAGACCATCTTTCAAGCGGATCAGGATAGAGATAAGTAACATAGCCCACAATCATATGACCTGAGCGCGCTACGATGATCCTTCCCTCCGGCAGGCCGGCAATCTCAACCAATGCCTTGTGCTGCTGGGCAGGGGGACGGAATGCCACCAAATCTTCGTGGAATTCATAGCTTGCCAGTTTTTCCGGAGAAATCGGGCCTTCAATGATCAAACGGCCATGAGGAGTTTTTAATTCTTTTGCGTTATAAGTCTTTTTATGTTCCATTCAGTCACCACCCGTCAACAATTCAAACGATAATTCTATTATACATAAAATCTAACAGATAAAAGCGCTTTCACAAAATTTTCTGTATTTGAATATGAATTTTTTATAAAAGAAAACTGCTTTAGAACACTGATATTTTCAACAATATATATATACGAAACTCCCCCATAAAGCGATGCGTATTTGTAATAGAAATAAACGTAATGAAACTTTTCTTATTTAATAAGCACTTTATTTTCTACTAATATTTTAAAAATTGAGAAAATCGAATTTTTGTACTATAATGGATTTTAAATATAAAGCCAAGGGGGATGGATACATGAAAGTGGAAGCGCTACCAGTTACACAAGGGGATCATAACTTGAAAAATTATCAGGAGCTTCATGGGCACTTTGATTGGAGTGAAGCGGAGAAAGAGTTTTCCTGGTCTGAAACAGGCAGGGTCAATATGGCTTATGAAGCAATCGACCGCCATGCCGAAGGATTTAGGAAAAATAAAATTGCGCTATATTATCAGGATGGGGTGCGCAAGGAAAAATATACTTTTAAAGAGATGAAGGACCTCACCAATAAAGCTGGCAATGTTTTTAAAACTTATGCGGATGTGGAAAAAGGGGACCGCGTGTTCATTTTCATGCCTCGTTCTCCAGAACTGTATTTTGCTGTTCTCGGGGCGGTCAAGCTAGGCGCGATTGTAGGTCCACTTTTCGAAGCATTCATGGAAGGTGCTGTCCGTGACAGACTGCAGGACAGCGGCGCAAAGGTATTGGTAACGACGCCTGAGCTTCTTGAGCGTGTTCCTGTAGATGAACTCCCTGACTTGAAGCATATACTTCTTGTAGGCGACAATATTGAGGAAAACAACAAGTATGTTAATTTCAAGCAAAAGCTAGCTGAAGCCAGCAAGAAGCTTGATATCGAGTGGGTTGACCGCAAGGATGGGCTGATTCTACATTACACTTCCGGATCGACTGGAAAGCCTAAAGGAGTGCTCCATGTACATAATGCGATGATCCAGCATTATCAGACTGCCAAATGGGTACTTGACCTTAAAGAAGAAGATGTATACTGGTGCACAGCGGATCCAGGCTGGGTAACAGGAACTTCATACGGGATTTTTGGCCCATGGCTAGCAGGAACGTCTAATGTAATCATTGGCGGACGTTTCAATCCAGAGACATGGTATAAAATGATTGAAGAGTACGGAGTGACTGTCTGGTACAGTGCCCCTACAGCTTTCAGGATGCTGATGGGTGCGGGGGATGAGGTTGTAAAGAAGTTCGACCTTGGCTCACTTCGCCATATCCTGAGTGTCGGTGAACCCCTTAACCCAGAGGTAGTTAGATGGGGAATGAAAGTGTTCAACCTGCGCATCCATGATACATGGTGGATGACTGAGACAGGGGCACAATTAATCTGTAACTATCCAAGCATGGAAATCAAGCCTGGATCAATGGGTAAACCAATCCCAGGAGTAAAAGCCGCGATTGTCGATGATCAGGGCAACGAATTGCCTCCATACAGAATGGGGAATTTGGCGATCCAAAAGGGCTGGCCATCAATGATGCATACAATCTGGAACAACCCTCAGAAGTATGAGTCTTACTTCATGCCTGGTGACTGGTACGTGTCCGGTGACTCAGCATATATGGATGAAGATGGCTACTTCTGGTTCCAGGGACGAATTGATGATGTCATCATGACTTCTGGTGAGCGTGTCGGACCATTTGAAGTCGAAAGCAAGCTGGTTGAACACCCTGCAGTTGCTGAAGCTGGTGTCATTGGCAAACCAGACCCAGTCCGCGGTGAAATCATCAAGGCGTTCATCGCATTGCGTGACGGTTATGAGCAGTCCGATGAATTGATCGAAGAGATTCGCCAATTCGTTAAAAAAGGACTTGCTGCACATGCTGCGCCGCGTGAAATCGAATTCCGTGATAAGCTGCCGAAAACACGAAGCGGTAAGATCATGCGCCGTGTATTGAAGGCCTGGGAACTTGATCTCCCAACTGGCGACCTTTCTACAATGGAAGATTAAAAGAATACATGAAAAAGAGCGTGAAACTTGGTTTCACGCTTTTTTAGCGTCTGGTAAAAATGTTTTAAAGTGCAAATTACAACTATAAATCAACAAAGAAGTTCATGAAATCTATTTATTCATTCCCAAAAGTTCAGCGATCGTATCAGAACTACCAGGTGTAAATAAGTATAATGATAACCCAATAAACAAAATACCCATCAGGCCAAGAAATATAACCCTGCTCTTAAAACAAGAAAAATTCCGATAAAAAGAATTATAAAATAATAAAATCCCAATTCATCACCTCATTATTTTTCGATGAAAATGATAAAGCCAATAATTGTCCTTGCATAAGTTTAGCGTAAATTTCCAAATTTGTATTTCTGATTTTACAGCCAAGCATGTTTTAACATAAGAATTTTTGCAGAATGACAGTACTGGCATAAAAAAACAGTCCAATTCAGGTTCGAATTGGACTGTTAATACCGTGCTATTTACTTTTTTATCGTTTTATTTATTATAAACTAATTACCATTTCCATTCCCATCGCCGTTTCCATCACCTTCACCGTCTCCATCTCCAGGAGGTGGTGGTGGAGGTGGCTTAGGAGGATCCTTTGGTTTAGGATCAGTTGGAGGCGGATCTTTTGGTTTTGGATCTTCTGGCGGATCCTTAGGCTCTGGCTTTTGGCCGATTTCAATGATATTGGATGGTGCTGATTCTTTTCCAGCTATATCGACAGCCGTGACATAGAATGAGCCGTCTCCAACATTGAATGCTAGTTCCGCTCCTGCCTTGATGCTGCCGACCTTTTTCTTATTGTTATAGATTCGATAACCGACAATATCATTTTCAGGGTGTTTGCCCCAGGTGATTGTTTTTCCTGAAAGCTTGATTCCCAGTGCTGCAGGAGTCTTGCCATTTTCACTCAGCTTATCATCCGCAACGAGGATTTTGTTCCATGCATCCTTTTTAGGGATAAGCTGCTGCGGGTCTCTTATCTTATGGCCGATGATGCTTTCCATATATTCTGGATTCAGGATCACGCCAGTGTCCGTAAATTCAGATGGTGTTGAATCAAGTGCGATATAGCGCTTGTCACCAACGGTAACGAATTTGTTTTCAACAAGGCTGTCATCAATTTTAGATGGTGCATATTTTGCAATAAAGTAATCAGATTCAACAAGTCCTGCTTTAGAGCAAGCGCTTGAAGGCAGCAATCCAGACACTGCACAATAAGATCTCTTTACGATTCCGCCAGGCATTTTGAAGCGTTCTTCTGGGTCGACTAGCTGAGGTGCTACGGAATAGGCGTCATTCATCAGGTCTGCCCAGATGTATTGGGTTCTTACACCATAGGTAAGTCCGTTATATTTTCTTTCCAATGGTTTTGGTGTGTCATACCCAAGCCAGACACCGAAAGAGACATTAGGATTGGTTGCCACAAACCATGAGTCAATATATTCATGGCCAGTTCCTGTTTTACCAGCCCAATCAGATCCGAATTTTAGTCTGCTCTTTACCGCAGTTGCTGTTCCGCGGTTGATAACATCACGCATCATATCGATTGTAAGATATGAAGTCTGCGGACTGAAAACATCCACCGGTTCTGATTTTTGCTGAAAAATAACATTCCCATTCTTATCAACAATCTTTTCAATCATATAAGCATCAATGAATTTCCCGCCATTTGCGAATGTACCGAATGCGTTGGTATTCTCTTCAACAGTGACACCGCCTCGCAAGGAACCAATTGATGTGGATAAGTTTTCATAATCATCCTTATGCAAATTGGAAAAACCCATTTTATCAAGAAAATTCGCTGGCCTTTGGCCGATGATGCTCTTATATGCGAGAACAGCCGGAACGTTATAAGACTTCGTCAATGCATGTCTTGCAGAGGTCAACCCGCTGTACCTCATATCATAGTTATTAGGCCAAGCCTTCCCCGGTCCATTTAAAAACACTTGGACGTCTGGAAGTACAGAACCAGGATGCAATTTCCCAAGCTCCATTGCAGGTGCATAGACAAGGAGCGGCTTCATCGTGGAACCGTTCTGTCTTGGAGCACTTGTAGCGTGATTGATCTGTTCACGCTTGAAGTTGCGGCCTCCGACAAAACTAATGATTTTTCCGGTCTTGTTTTCAATCAGGGAAGCGCCAATTTCAACAGGCTCCTGAACCACGATCTTTTTGTTCGGATCATCCGGATCTGGAACTTCCTGTGGTTTATCGCTGCCATAATAAGCATAGTTCTTTGCTGTTTCCTGCATTTTTTCATAAATTTCTTTATTGATTGTCGTATAAATCTTATAACCATTCTGACGGAGGTCACGGTCTGCAAGTGCATGATACTCTGCCAACAGTTTCTCGTCTTTATTCAAATCCTCAATTTCATATCCATCGCGTTCAGCAAGGATTTTCGCAAGGACCTGGACAGAGCGTTTCTCAATTTCAAAAGTTAAGAACGGGTATTGCTCAACGGTATTATCACTAGGAACCTCTTTTACAAAGTCCTTGGTAATATCATAGTTAATCGCATCTTTGAACTCTTCCTCGGAAATGAAACCTGCTCCATGCATACGTGTGACGACTGTCTTGTACCTTGACAGGCCTGGTTCCAGTCCGGCCGGGTCCTTTAGCTTGCCATGGTCGCTGCTAAAAGGAGTATATCCGAACGGGCTCTGTGGAAGTCCTGCGATAAAAGCGGCCTGAGGCAATGTCAGGTCCTTCGCATCTTTTCCAAAGATTCCTTTTGCTGCGGCCTGAACACCGGCAATGTTGCTGCCGTTCGCATTTCGGCCAAAAGTCGCAACGTTCAAATAGGCTTCAAGGATTTCCTTTTTATCAAAGAATTTTTCGAGACGCAGGGCGAGCAGAATCTCTTTCGCCTTACGTTCGAAGGAAATTTCATTGGTAAGGATTTGGTTCTTGATGAGCTGCTGTGTCAATGTACTTCCCCCGGAGGATGTCGCTGAGTTTGTAACCTCCTGGAAAAGTGCACGCATGATTGCTTTTGGAACGACGCCATCATGCTCGTAAAAGTACTCATCTTCTGTTGCGACTACTGCATTTACCAAATGCTTCGACATATCATCAAGCTTTACTTCCTCACGGTACAAATCCGTACGGAGCTTGCCAAGATAAACATCGTTATCAAAATATAAATCCGATGTTTCTTCATAGTTGTAAATATCTTTCCTCATATTTTCATAAGGTCTGATTTGTTCATCTTTGACAAGGGATGCAAAATAACCTGCACCTGTTCCTCCGGCAAATCCAGCACCGAGGGCTAGCACAATGATCAATAACAACAGCATGTTCCAGACAACCGAATAAGTAATCCTGGCTCCTTTTACGGTCTTTTTATTCGTAAAAAAAGCACCAAAGGATTTAAGCTTCTCTTTCCAAGCCTGTTTTCCTTCATGCATTCATATCATTCCCCCTAAAATCACATATATTATAGCACAATCAGGCTGTCGAATAGATGCTAATGTTAATTTTTCTGAAAATTAGTGTCGAATTTGACAACATCTATCGCTTTATGGTAAAAATGCTTTATTAACTTTATAGTAAAAGCTGTGAAGGGAATTAGTAGTGCTTCTGTCAATGTTCCAGAAAGCCGGCGGCCGCTGTGAGCCGGTACAAACAGAAGGATGAATTACCTCCCCGAGCGCCGCAGTGAACAAGTTCTTCAGTAGCCGCGGCCGGTTTAACCGTTATTTTATTGAGTGGAAGACATTTTTTATTTTGTTTTCAAGCCGGGTGGTACCGCGCATATAGCGCCCCTGCATTTATTGCAGGGGCGTTTTTTATTTCGTGGAAATCCGGTTCAGAAATATATACTTGAATGGAGGAAGAAAAGATGGAATTACTAAAAGACCTCGAGTGGCGCGGGATTATTTATCAGCAAACAGATGAAGAGGGAATGAAGGATCTGCTTTCAAAGGAGAAAATCTCTCTTTACTGCGGAGTCGATCCAACAGCGGACAGCATGCATATCGGTCACCTTCTTCCGTTCCTGACACTGCGCCGTTTCCAAAATGCGGGGCATCGTCCAATTGTTCTTGTCGGTGGAGCTACTGGCTTGATTGGCGACCCAAGCGGCAAGAGTGAGGAGCGTAAACTGCAGACACTCGAGCAAGTTCAAGTGAATGTAGATGGCATCAGAAAGCAGCTTGAGCAAATTTTCAGTGTGGAAGGTGAAAATGGCGCACTAATGGTCAACAACTACGATTGGGCTGGGTCCATGGATGTTGTTACATTCCTGCGTGACTTCGGAAAACATGTTGGCGTGAATTACATGCTGGCAAAGGATACAATCGCTTCAAGACTTGAAACAGGAATTTCATTCACGGAATTCACTTACACAATCCTGCAGGCAATGGATTTCTACCACTTATACGAAAAACACGACTGCAAGCTGCAGATTGGTGGAAGCGACCAGTGGGGTAATATCACAACAGGACTTGAATTGATTCGTAAAATGTCTGCAGAAGGCTCCAAGGCTTTTGGTCTGACAATCCCGCTTGTAACGAAGGCAGACGGAACAAAATTTGGAAAGTCAGAAAGCGGTGCTGTATGGCTTGACCCGGAAAAAACATCTCCATACGAGTTCTACCAGTTCTGGATCAACACAGCTGATGCCGATGTCGTGAAGTACTTGAAATTCTTTACTTTCTTAGAAAAAGAAGAAATCGAAGCGCTGGAAAAAGCGGTTGAGGAAGAACCACATCTTCGCAAGGCTCAAAAAGCCCTTGCTGAAGAAATGACACGCATGATTCATGGTGAAGAATCCCTTCAGCAGGCAATCAGGATTTCAGCAGCACTTTTCAGCGGCGACATTAAAAACCTAAGCGCTGATGAAATCAAGCAAGGCTTCAAAGATGTTCCTTCTTTTACAGTAGAAGGGGAAGGTGAACAAGGATTAGTCGACTTGCTGGTTGCGGCGAAAATCTCGCCATCCAAGCGCCAGGCACGTGAAGATGTATCAAACGGAGCAGTCTCCCTGAATGGTGAACGCGTAACTGATACTGCATATGTCCTTAGCGACGCAGACAAGATCGAAGGACAGTTCACGATCGTCCGCCGCGGCAAAAAGAAGTACTTTATGATCAAATACTAATGAAAGAACAGCCTTCCCGGTCAGGAAGGCTGTTTTACTTATCCTGGGCGATAATATTACGTTGCTGAATTTGTTTTTTTCTTCATTTTCACCCTGCCAACTAAACAATTCCGCGAAACTTTGGATGAATTCCGCGAAACTACAATCGAATCCCGCGAAATTCACCAGGTATTCCGCGGAAATCAATCATAATTCCGCGATATGTATAATTTTACTCAAAAAGAGCATTTAGTAATAAGGATAAACGATCTTGTCGTGCATTGGTTCTCCAGTTTTTCGGCTGCAACAGTTTTTATCCAAAACAAAAACCCCAGCCAAATCGGCTGGGGTTTTTTAAGCACTCTATTAACGAGAGTAGAATTCAACGATAAGAGCTTCGTTGATTTCAGCTGGAAGTTCAGAACGCTCAGGCATGCGAGTGAAAGTTCCTTCTAGCTTGTCTGCGTCGAAAGTCAAGAAGTCAGGTACGAAGTTGTTTACTTCGATTGCTTCTTTAACAACATCAAGGTTACGAGACTTTTCACGAAGTGTGATTGTCTGACCAGGAGCTACGCGGTAAGATGGGATATCTACGCGTGCGCCATCAACCATGATGTGGCCGTGGTTTACTAACTGGCGAGCTGCACGACGAGTGCGAGCAAGACCAAGACGGTAAACAACGTTGTCTAAACGAGCTTCAAGAAGAATCATGAAGTTTTCGCCGTGCTTACCAGGCATTTTACTTGCTTTGTCGAACAAGTTACGGAACTGGCGCTCAGTAACTCCGTACATGTGACGAAGCTTTTGCTTCTCTTGTAATTGTAATCCGTATTCGGATAATTTTTTACGCTGGTTAGGACCATGAGGACCTGGTGCGTAAGGGCGTTTTTCTAATTCTTTACCTGTACCGCTTAGTGAAATTCCAAGACGGCGGGATAGTTTCCAGCTTGGGCCGGTATAACGAGCCATGAATGACTCCTCCTTAGTTTTTATTTTGTAAAATAAAAACAGATTGTGATTAATCATTTATGGGTATTTTGTTTTCATGTACCTTCGCCCTAGCAGCAGCGGGTTACGAGATACACCATCAAACATTGTTCGAGGAACAAAATACATACATAATGTAGATCACATAGGCTGCGATATTTTACACAAAGAGTATTATATAATTTATGTTGCTATAAAGTCAAGGACATATTTAAAATAATGCAATTATGATCTCGTTTCTTTACCTAAAAAGTTTGTCTTTTATATCATACTATTTTACTAGGCCTATGATATAATGAATAGTAATTGTTGTATTTTTCAAATATTTGGATATTACCTTGCCACGTGATGAATCATTTTAGTTTATTCAGGCTGCTGCCTGTCCAAACAGCTACTTACAAATCGCTGTTAAGTGATTTTAAAACAGGTGATATATATGGAAGAATTATTAGAACGCGAAATTATATTAGAACTGAAAAGCCGATATTTTGATTTGATCAGCACTGGCAGATTATCTTTTTCTTTCTCAGAAGTTCTTTCGCAAATGTTGGCTATTTTAAAAGAACTCCTGAAAGCCGATGAGGTCGATTTCTACAGCTGCCAAGAATGGAAACCGGGGATGTTCCTGGAGGCTTCAACTCGTTTATCAATTAATGACGGAGTGACGGGAACTTTTTCCGATTGTCTGGTAAGTGAATTAGCCCAAAAAAACTATTCCTTCTTTAAAAATCCAGAATCCTTGCCTCAATACGAACTCTTGCTTGTCATGGCGGCTAATGAAAAACCAAAGGGGCTGTTTGGTTTTCAAATCACCAGTGGTTCACTAAGCCGGCTATCAGACCGGTTCTTCAATAAGCTTTCTTATGAATGCAATGTGTTTATTGAGAAGGTGCGAAGCCTGGCCGATACGATGGAGGAAGAAAAAAGATATAAGCAATTATTCAGGGTGACGAAGAAATTCCATTCGACGATGGATATGGATGCCGTGCTTGGTGAAATCATTTCCACACTAAGAGAGGTATATCCCTCTTTTACCTATTACCTTCTTTTGTCTCATGACCATAAGGGATATGGAGGATTGCCGGTAAAAGACCTTGAATACGATAGTGATAACCTGACTGCAATGCAGTCATATGTAAGTGGGAAGATCCAGTTCGAGGACTCTGTCACAGAAAAAAATTCAATCATGTACGCACCTTTAAAAGGAAAACAGGGTGTTTACGGAGTTTTGCAGGTCATTGCCCCAAACTCACTTGTTTTTCCACAAAATGAAGTTGAGTTCATCAAGCTGCTCGCCAATACAGCGGGCAGTGCGTTGGAGAACGCCAAGCTTTATGAGCAATCCAGGAAATTGATTGCCGACTTGCAGTTGATCAATGAAACTTCGCATCAATTGAATACAAGCTTGCGCCTGACAGATACGATGAGGTTTATCTGCGGACAAATCATCAAATCCTTTAACGCTCAGGAAGTCGGTTTCATCATGCTTGACGAAGACCATGATGACTATTCAGTTCTCCAGGGCAGCACTAGCTTTTTCTTTTCAATGGATGCTTCCAACTATATATTGAGGATGGCAAAACGAATCAAGCAGGATATGGAACCATTGTTCATTGGAGATATCTCAACTGATAGCGAAGACTCTTCCTTGCACTTCCACTCGATTATGGGTGTCCCGATGATCCAGAGCGGGGAATTAAAGGGATTTGCGCTTGTCATGCATGAAGAGCCTTATCACTTTGCGTTTGATACGTTCAAGCTGCTCCAGTCTCTTATTCATCATTCAACTTTAGCTTTTACTAATTCCATGCTGCGTGAAGAGCTGGAGAAAATGGTTGTGACGGATCATTTGACGAAGCTGTATTCTCGAGGATATTTGGATGACAAAATGAATCTCTCCATGCTTGAAGATCAACAGGGAACTTTTATTTTAATTGATATTGATAACTTTAAAAGTGTTAATGATCAGTATGGTCATCAGGTTGGGGATGAGGTTCTCAATCAGCTGGCCCGCCAGATTGCGAAAAACATTCGCGGAACAGACATTGGTGCCAGATGGGGTGGGGAGGAACTGGCGATTTATTTGCCAGGAGCACCTCTCGATACGGGTGTCATGATTGCGAATAGGCTGGTAGAAAAAGTTGAAAAACATACGAACCCCAATGTCACTGTATCATGCGGTGTATCCACATGGGTCAGGGGACAGGAGGATACGACCAAGACCGTGTTCAAAAGGGCAGACCAGGCTCTTTATAAAGCAAAGGGGTCAGGCAAGAATAAAGTAGTGGTCCATAACGAAGACCAGTCTTACTTTAGTGATAAAGTATGATCTCACTTTGAGAATTATCCAGTTTCATCGCTTGTCGGTACTCACCAAGGCGTTTACGCATTTCTTAAAAGCACTCAGAAATGAGTGCTTTTTCTATTTAACAAACCACAGGACTTTTTCAGTTGGTGTGAGTGAAATCACTTTCCATATCAGGTTAAATATCATATCCTGATTATGGGGGTATTTTGTAAGCGTTTACAGAACATATAGGAGGAATCGTAATGGGAGAGAAAAGATTCGAAACAGAAGTGATCCATTCTGGATATAAGTCGGACGAATTCAGGGGAAGCCTTGCCCCTCCATTATTTCAAACTAGTACGTTCACTTTCGATACTGCTGAACAGGGAGAAAGGCGCTTTGCTGGGGAAGAGGAAGGGTTTATATATTCACGTCTTGGAAACCCTACAGTTGCCATGCTGGAAGAACGGATGGCAACGATCGAAAAAGGGGAGAAAGCCCTTGCGTTCGCTTCAGGGATGGCTGCTGTCTCTGCGATATTAGTAGCGCTGACACGCTCAGGGGACCACATCCTTTGCTCACAGGGAGTGTATGGATGTACGTTCGGACTTCTGCAGCTCATGAAAGAAAAATATGATATCAACCATGATTTTTCAATGATGTCGACGAGAGAAGAAGTATTGGCTGCTATTACTTCAGAGACAAGAGTCATTTATATCGAGACGCCGATCAATCCAACAATGAGACTGGTTGACCTGGAAATGGTCGCGGAAGTCGCGAGGGAAAAAGGGATTCCGGTAGTTGTTGATAATACATTCAGCTCGCCTTATCTCCAGAATCCGCTCAAGCTTGGCTGTGATTTTGTCATTCACAGCGCTACGAAGTATATTTGTGGACATGGAGATGTCATAGCGGGTGTAGCAGTCGGTCCGAAGGAGATCATGGCAAAAATAGCCATGACAACGCAAAAGGACATTGGCGGCGTGATTTCACCGTTTGATGCGTGGTTATTGCTTCGTGGTTTGAAAACATTGCCGGTAAGGATGGACCGCCATTGTGACAATGCTGAAAAACTGGCAGCCTATCTTTCTGACCATCCTGCAGTTGAAGAAGTCATTTTCCCAGGCGATCCAAAGCATCCCGATTACGCAATTGCCAAAAAGCAAATGCGCAAGCCGGGCGGCCTTATATCCTTTAACATCAAAGGGGGCCAAAAAGACGCGCAGTCATTTATGAACAAGTTAAAGCTTATTAAAATAGCAGTAAGCCTTGGTGATGCAGAAACACTGATCCAGCACCCTGCGACGATGACTCATGCCGTAGTACCGAAAGAAGCAAGAGAAAAAATGGGGATCAAAGACAACATGCTCCGGCTGTCAGTTGGATTGGAAGCATGGGAAGATATCAGAGATGACATTGAAGCAGCATTCGAGGCTGTTAGGAAAAAAAGTACAATGGAAACTGGCTCGATTTAATGTCAAAAACCCTCCCAGAATGCGGGAGGGTTTCTCTATGTTCTCTGTCTATACTAGCTTATATACTGCACCAACACTGCAACGAATTCCTCGAGCTTTTGCTGGTCCAATTCATCAAAGCGATTTTTTTCCGGAGAATCAATATCAAGGACACCTATTACGTTCCCATCTTTAATCATCGGAACGACGATTTCTGATTGTGACGCTGCATCACATGCGATGTGGCCAGGGAATGCATGGACATCTTCCACTCTTAGTGTTTCCTGCTTGGATGCGGCTGTACCACAAACTCCTTTGCCGAGCGGGATTCTGACACAGGCTGGAAGGCCTTGGAATGGACCGAGGACAAGCTCGCCATCTTCCATCAGGTAAAAGCCGACCCAGTTTACGCGATCGAGAAATTGGTTCAATAAAGCAGAAGCATTGCTAAGATTCGCAATCGCATTCTTTTCATCCTCCACCAACGCTTTTAGTTGCTTGATCAATAAATCGTAGTTTTTTTCACGGCTGCTGCTGTAAGTTTCGACTTTAAACACAGTATTTCCCCCTCATTCTTGAAGTTTTACTCTACATTGTATCAAAAATCGGCGAAACAATGGAGACTTTGTCGAGCTTTTTATAAAGGAAATTTAAATCATTTCCAGAAAGGTAAACAATAAGGTTAATTGCGGAAAGTGAGGGGTGGAGCAATGAGAAAAAATTCAAAAGCTGCGATTATTGATGCGGCCATCTACTTATTCAATACGAAGGGGTTCAATGGGACATCAGTGAGGGATATTGCAGCAAAGGCAGATGTAAATGCAGCGAATATCTCATACTACTTCCAGAATAAAAATGGACTCCTCGAAAATTGTTTTACCGTTTTTTTCGAAAGCTATCTTGAAGAATTGGAAAAGGGCTTTTCGTTGCTAGAGTGCGGTGCGGAGATCTGCCTGAAGGCGATGGTTGACAATGTATTGAGATACCAATGCCAAAATATCCAATTGACAAGGTTTATTTTAAGAGAGATGACGATAGATTCTCAGGTTGTCAGGGAAATTATGTCGACCTACCATGTGAAAGAACGCTATATGTTTAAAAAGGTGCTAGAAGCTGGTATGGCGAACGGGGAATTTAAGAAGCATTCCATCCAGTTCAGTATTCTACAGTTAAAAGGACTGCTATCGATGCCATTTTTGAATACCCACTATGTGACGGAGGTTCTCCATGTGCAGCCTCATGAAAAATACTTTGCTGACAAATACAGCTATGAGATTTCACAATGGATTAAAGGAACCCTTTGTACAGGTAATCAAGTGCAGGAGAAATTGTTGATTAACATATAGGAAACCGGTAAAGCTTCCGGTTTCCTTATTTATTGAGATAAGAATATATTAATTCTACTTCGAGAAATGTCCAGCTCCAGCGCCTAGCCAGTTTTCATCCCTGAGAGTGCTTCCTTGAGTATCTTGCGATAAGCGTTAGCTTTGAGCAGCTCGAGACGCATGTCTAGTGTCGCCTCCTAGAAACACAGAAACTTCAACTCCGCCGGCAGAAGCAAAAAGCGCTTCTTTGTCGGAGTCTCCAGTTTCTGTGTTTCTGGACAGTCGGCTATACATTTCGATTTCGGTCCGCCCAATGAAGTCAAAGAACAACTTCACTGGTCGGCCCTCCAACGCTTGTCGGGGCTGAACGATGCGCTTGCGCTTTTCTTAATAAGCATGCTATCAATTCCCTGTCCAAGCTCCTTCACCTGGTGCGCATCTGATCCGTAAACCAGTCTGATTCCACGCTTTTGGGCTTCATTGATGACCCATTCTGGAGGATATGGTTCACGGCATAAAGGTTTTGCAGTACCAGCTCCGTTATAATCCAGCTCATAGCCATGCTTCGAAACATTCTCCAGTATTTCAGTAATCTCATCAGTAAACTCCTGCTGGATTGGGAATTTTATGCGGAATTTATTCGCAAGGGTAATATGTCCGATTCTTTTTGGCTTATATGGCCCCAGGTCAGCAAGAATGGATTCCAATACAGTTTGATAGTAGTGTAGATGGATATTTTCCACAGACCCATAATCTTTCACCATCTCCCCAAAGTTGTCCGGACTGTAATCAAGGCAGTCATATCCCCCGGTAGGATTTTTCAAAAAATGCACTGACAGAACGGCATCATCGAGACGAGGTCCGAATTGATTGAGGAAATTGACAGTCTGAACCTCGTATCCTTCGATAAAATCAATCTCAAAACCGGTATTGATTTTTATTTTCCCTCGGAACTTTTCCGTGGCTTCTTCGATTGTTTGAAAATATCGGTCCAAATCCTCATAACGCATTGCGCTGTCCTTCATCGGTGTAGGATCGATGAATCCTTCAGGTAAAGGGGCGTGCTCGGCAAAGGTGATTTCTGTG
Organism: Mesobacillus boroniphilus; assembly: GCF_018424685.1. Lineage (NCBI taxonomy): Bacteria > Bacillati > Bacillota > Bacilli > Caryophanales > Bacillaceae > Mesobacillus > Mesobacillus boroniphilus. Next base: position 2,428,498 of record NZ_QTKX01000001.1, on the reverse strand, counting down.
TAGCCAAGCTCCAGGGCTCTCTGGACGTAGTCATCTATCGAATCTTTAGTGCCATGCGGGCAAAAAGATGTGTGGATATGGCCATCTCTCATGATTTTTGGCCTCCTCTTATGCAAGATTTCAAGTTAAATCGGCTTAATTCGGATAATTTCAACAAAAAATATGAATTTAATAGTCAAAAATTGTCGTTTACATGGTAATATAAATACATTATACACACATTTATAAATTCATTTTATATAGAAGGATTCAGAACTTGGAATTTGTGAGGCCAGGGGGATAACAATGGAGTACATAATTGGCGGAATTGCTTTATTAATAATTGTTTTTTTAATCGGATATTTTATGAAACGGAAGTATTACAGTGAGGTCGACCGGTATGAATCATGGAAAATCGATATCATGAACCGGCCAGTGCTGGATGAAATGTCAAAGGTAAAACAATTGAACATGACGGGCCAGACTGAGGAGCTATTCGAGCGCTGGCGCCAAGAGTGGGATGAACTTGTTACGTCCAAGTTGCCCGGCATCGAGGATTATTTATTTGACGCAGAAGAGTACATTGATAAATACAGATTCAAAAAGGCTAAGGAATCTCTTGCTGTCATTGACCGCAAGCTAACGGAAACAGAGGATAAGATTAAAAAGATCCTCGGCGAATTGAATGAACTGGTCGGAAGCGAAGAAAAAAACCGCGAGGAAATTGATGGCCTTAAGGAGCAATACAGGGATAACAAGAAAAATCTTCTATCGCATCGCCACAGCTTCGGAAGCGCTGAGGCTAGTCTCGAAGCGATGCTTGAAAACATCCAGGCAAAATTCATCGAGTTTGATGAGAAGACGGAGAATGGCAACTACCTTGAAGCAAGGGAAGTAGTCCTGTCCATCCAGGCAATGCTTGAACAGGTATCCGGGAAGATGGAATCCATTCCAGCGCTGCTGCATGATTGCCAGTCGGTCATCCCTGCCCAAGTCAGCGACCTGAAAGATGGAGTCCGGGAGATGACTGCACAGGGATATGTACTTGACCATCTGAACCCAGATAAAGAGGTTGAGGAAATCGGAAAGGAATTGACTGAATATCGGGCTTCCTTGGAAAATGGCGATGTTGAAATGGCAGAACAGGGCATTCAGGGGCTGAAGGAACGCGTTGAGAAGTTATTCGATCTCCTTGAAGAAGAAGTCCTGGCTAAACAATATATCACCAAAACGGAATACGAGGCAAAAGAAACTCTCGTAAAAGCAATAACAGAAAGCAAGACGTTGAAAGAAGAGACAAAACATATCCAGGAGAGTTACCACCTGAATGATAAAGAGTTGTCGGCGCAAACAAATGTTGAACAACAACTCAAGGGCCTGCTTAAGCGTTTTGAATTAATCGATCACAGAATCACTGAAAACGATACAGCGCAAAGCCTGATAAAAGTGGAGCTTGAAGAAGCGAAGCAGCAGCTGGATGCACTTGTCGAAGAGCAAAAAGTATTGATGGAAAAGTTAAGTGCACTCAGGAAGGACGAAATAGCGGCAAGGGATAAAGTAAGGGATCTGGCGAAAAAGATTTCTGAACTGATCCGTATCGTCTCTAAAAGCAATATGCCTGGTTTGTCACAGGAATACAAATACCTTCTTGAAGATGCCAATGAGAGCATCAAACAAGTCAATGAAAAGCTTGAGGAAAAGCCGCTGGATATCCCTGTTGTCCAACAATACCTTGAAATCTCTGTACTGACAGTTGACAAGCTGGAAGCTTCGACTGAAGAAATCGTCGAGACAGTCATGCTGGCTGAGCGAGTCATTCAATATGGCAACAGGTACCGCAGCCGATATCCTTCGGTTGACCGGGGACTTCGCGAAGCAGAAGAGAATTTCCGGAATTACGATTATCGGGATGCACTTGAACAGGCGGCCACTTCAATCGAGGAAGTGGAACCAGGTGCTCTGAAGAGAATCGAGAAAATGTTATCTGAAAAAGAGTGATGAAAAACGTAGGTCTCCGAATGGAGACCTGTTTTTTTGGGAGATGCATGCCCTTTGGGAATACTATTAATAATCAATTCCAGGTTATTTTCCATTGATTACTTCTTATGATAAGATTTTTAGTTAGCATAAATGTATTGGACAAGGGGGGATTCGATGATTTACTTAGACAACAGTGCCACAACTAAACCCTATAAGGAAGTATTGGATTCATTTATTAAGGTCTCAGAGGATTTTTTCGGAAATCCTTCATCTCTTCATAAAATCGGCGGCCAGGCAGAGAAGCTCCTTCAGCAGGCACGTTCCCAGGTCGCCAAGCTGCTGAATGTAAAGGAAGCAGAGATCCTGTTCACATCCGGAGGAACGGAAAGCAATAACCTTGCAGTAAAAGGGATCGCAATGGCTCACCGGGAAAGAGGAAGGCATATCATTACCACAAGTATTGAGCATGCTTCCATTCACAATGCTATGGTACAGTTAGAATCGCTTGGCTATGAAATAACATATGTAAAACCTGATGGTAACGGCTTTATCAGCGCAGGATCAATCGAGAAAGAATTGCGTGATGATACCATCCTTGTGTCAGTGATCCATGTCAATAATGAAGTCGGTACCATTCAGCCTATAAAGGAAATAGGAACCTTGCTTAAAAAGTATCCAAAAGCGTTTTTCCATGTTGATTTCGTTCAGGGAGCAGGAAAGGTGCCATTGGACTTTTATGAAGCTGGAATCCATTTATCCACTATCTCGGGGCATAAATTCCATGGCCTGAAAGGGACAGGCGCGTTGTTTATCAAAGAAGGGGTCCGCCTGTCTCCATTATTCTCCGGCGGGAATCAGGAATGGAAGCAGCGGAGCGGGACAGAAAATGTAGCGGGCATGGTTGCGATGGCAAAGGCACTAAGGATGATATTTGAACAGAGCAAAGAAAAGCTGAATCAAATGAAAGCTGCGATGGAAAGATTAAGAAGTGGAATCAGCCAAATCAAGGGAATTACCATTCACACTCCCAGGGAGAATAGTGCACCTCACATCCTGAACTTTTCAGTCAAGGGATTAAAGGCTGAAACATTCGTGCATGCGCTAGAAGAAAAAAATATATATGTTTCAACAACAAGCGCCTGCTCCTCAAAAAAGAAGGCTGCAAGCAAGACTTTACTGGCAATGGGTGTACCTCAAGATGAAGCGGAAAGCGCGATCAGGGTCAGCCTGACATATAGCAATACAGTAGAAGAAGCAGAAATAGCCGCAAAGGCAATTGCTGAGACAGTAAAACATTTAAGCGAGGTAGTAAAGAAATGATGTATGACCGTATATTGGTAAGGTATGGAGAAATATCGACTAAAGGTAGAAACAGGAATAAATTCATCGATCGTCTAAGAAAAAATATTAAAAGAGCATTAAGCGACTATCCGAATGCAACCATCAAGGCAGAACGTGACCGCATGTTCATCCTTTTAAATGGTGAGGATAGCGAAGGGATTGCAGAGAAGCTAAAGGCCATATTCGGGATACAATCTTTCAGCCCTGCAGTTAAAGTTGACAAAGATCTTGAAAAAATGAAAGATGCTGCTCTTGAGCTTTTCAGGAAAATCCATAAACCGGGCCAGACCTTTAAAATAAGCGCTAAACGTTCGGACAAGACATTTGAATTGGACACAAACGGGATTAATTCTGAATTTGGCGGCCATATCTTAAGGAATATTGAAGGGCTGAAAGTGGACGTTCGTAACCCGGATATAAATCTCCAAATCGAAATCAGGAAAGAAGCTTCCTATATTTCAGCTGAAACGATAAAGGGTGCCGGCGGAATGCCTGCTGCCTCTGCAGGCAAAGGGATGCTGATGCTTTCTGGGGGTATTGACAGTCCTGTAGCAGGTTATCTTTCAATGAAGAGAGGTCTCGAGGTTGAAGGCGTCCATTTCTTCAGTCCGCCATTTACAAGTGAGCGTGCAAAACAAAAGGTTATCGACCTTTCGGAAAAACTGGCTGAGGTAAACGGCCATTTCGCCCTTCATATTGTACCGTTCACTGAAATCCAGCAGGCCATCCACAAACAAATACCGGAAAACTATACGATGACAACGACAAGGAGAATTATGCTCCGCATAACAGACGCCATTAGGGAAAAACAAGGCGGACTTGCGATCATCACTGGTGAAAGTCTTGGGCAGGTTGCAAGCCAGACGCTTGAAAGTATGTATGCAATTAATGAAGTGACAAATACACCAATCATCAGACCATTGATTACGATGGATAAATTTCAGATAATGGATATCGCCCATGAAATCGATACCCATGACATATCGATTCGCCCTTATGAGGATTGCTGTACCGTTTTTGTTCCTTCTTCACCGAAAACAAAGCCAAAGCTGGATAAGGTTCAAAACTTTGAAAGCTTCTTCGACTTCGATGAATTAATCCAAAAAGCGGTTGAGGGAACCGAGCGTTTGATCCTCCAACCGGCTTCGGAACGATTAGACGATTCAATGGATGATTTATTTTAGTAACAGAAAGTATATATTTTTAACTTCGAGAATTGTTCAGCTCCAGTGCTTGCCGGGGCTGAACAAGGCGCTTTCGCTTTTCTTTGTCCAGCTCCAGCGCCTAGCCCCTTGAGTCGCTTCGGTCCGCCCAATGAAGTCAAAGAACGACTTCACCGGTCAGCCCTCCAGTGCTTGCCGGGGCTGAACAAGGCGCTTTCGCTTTTCTTTTAGATTGTTAAAAATTTGTGAACAATTACCAGTTAAAGAATTGAATTAAGCCATGTGTTTCTACACATTCTATACTCACAAGGAGGTGAAACACATGGCAAACAACAACAGCTCAAATCAACTTCTAGTACCTGGAGTATCACAAGCTCTTGACCAAATGAAGTACGAAATCGCTACTGAATTTGGTGTTCAGCTAGGCGGAGAAACTACTTCTCGCGCTAACGGTTCTGTAGGTGGAGAGATCACTAAGCGTTTGGTTCAAATGGCTGAACAACAACTTGGTGGCGGATTCTCTCGCTAATTAAAAATTAATAATATGGCTACAAGGAGCAGGGCAGATGCCCTGCTCTTTTTTTGTGGAAAAGATTATTATATTGAAAAAGTGTTATCATATAATTTTAAATTTTTAAATAATTTTGTATAATAGGGATTGGGGATAAGAAGGCAAGTAGTCGCATCAGCGAAGCCAGCCTTAAAACATTATTAGGGGGAAGAGTATGAACAGGGAACAATTGATTGCGCCACAAAAGTATAATCTTGTATCTGAAATGGAGCGTTATGCTCAGGACCAGGAAAGAAAAGCGATTATCTGGGAAAATGAAGCAGGCAGCACAAAAGAAATTACATACCGGGAACTTCTGAATAATGCGAATAAGATTGGAAACGTTTTCTTGAAACATGGCTTGCAGAAGGGTGACGTTGTTTTGGTCGTCGTCCCGAGATTGATTGAAGCCTATCAGGTTTATATTGCATCCTTGAAAATGGGGTTAGTTGTCATCCCTAGTTCGGAAATGCTTAGAACGAAAGATTTTCAATACCGGATCAACCATGGCGATGTAAAAGCGGTCGTTAGCTATGCTCCTTTTGCAGAGGAATTCGCTGGAATCGAGGAAGCGGATAAACTGCCTAAGTTCGTTATTGGAGATGAAAAAGAAGGATGGATCCATCTGGATGCAGAAATGGAAACGGCATCGGAGGAACTTCCGCTGGCAGATACAGAAAGAGATGACATGGCATTTCTTAGCTATACCTCAGGAACGACTGGCAATCCAAAAGGAGTTGTCCATACACATGGTTGGGCATATGCGCATCTTCGCACAGCAGCGACAAACTGGCTTGGCATCGAGGAAGGTGACAATGTCTGGGCCACTGCAGGTCCTGGCTGGCAAAAATGGATCTGGAGTCCGTTTTTATCTGTTATGGGAACCGGAGCAACTGGCCTGGTTTACCAGGGGAAATTCGAGCCACAAAAGTATTTATCACTTCTACAAAAATACAATGTGAATGTCCTTTGCTGCACACCGACGGAATATCGTCTAATGGCGAAGGTAGAAAACTTAAGAGATTATAATCTGCCTGGACTTCACAGTGCCGTATCCGCGGGAGAACCGCTTAACCGTGAAGTAATCGATACATTTAAAAAACATTTCAATGTTGAGGTTCGCGACGGTTATGGACAGACAGAAAATACATTGCTTGTCGGCGTGACGAAAGGAATGGAATTAAGACCAGGGTCGATGGGCAAGCCAACACCTGGAAACCGAGTCGAGATTATTAATGAAGATGGTGAGCCTTGTGCTCCTGGTGAAGTCGGGGACATTGCTGTCCATATTGAAACGCCAGCGTTGTTCAAGAACTATTACAAGGATCCAGAGCGGACAGCAATGCAGTTCCGTGGCGATTACTACGTAACAGGGGACAAAGCGAGCAAAGATGAAGAAGGCTACTTCTGGTTTGAGGGGCGCGGCGATGACATCATCATCAGCTCTGGCTATACAATCGGGCCTTTCGAAGTTGAGGATGCACTTGTTAAACATCCTTATGTAAAAGAATGTGCTGTAGTAGCATCGCCGGATGAAATCCGTGGCCATATCGTAAAAGCCTTTGTTGTCCTGCGTGAAGGCGTCAGCCCTGAACAGGAAAACCTTGTTGCTGAGCTGCAGCAGCATGTGAAGGAATTGACGGCACCATACAAGTATCCAAGAAAGATAGAGTTCCTTGAAGAACTACCAAAAACCACTTCCGGTAAAATTCGCCGGATAGAATTACGCAAAAAGGAATTGGAAGGCGCAAAATAAATAATGTAACAAGAGGCAGGCCGTTTGGTCTGCTTTTTGTATTTAGGTTAAGTCCTTATGTAAAGTTAGAGAATGCGTTGAGGATGAAAACTTGGGTATATTTAATTTAGAAAGGATGAGATCAATTATGAATATCGAAATTAGAGACGCTGCTTTGGAAGAGTTAAACAAGGTCCAATTTGGCGATAGAGAAGGAATAAGAATTTTAGCAGAGTTTGTTGGGACATGTTCGATCGCTACGGACATTCAACTGCAAATAGAAGAAAAGCAGGCTGATGATGAAATGATTACAGAAAGCGGTATTAATTTTTTTGTACCAAAGAAATCGCTGGAATCTCTTCCAAGTCAAATATTTTTGGATTTCAAGTCAGGGTTCGGCTATAAAATATCCTCTGCCGAAGAGACATTTGGCTATAACTTTAAGCTTAAACCACGAAAAGCAAAATAACCCAGTCGGGGTTATTTTGCTTTATGGCATTAACCAGTTTGCATAAATTGTCTGTTATTGGTCCTAAAAAAAGATTGTCAGTCCGCAGCTTTCCCCTTTATAATGATATTATTTCGAGTCTAGAAAGATTAGGGGGCTGTTCGGATGGATAAAAGGACCGAACAACAAGCTGGTGTCCTATACGCAGCTTTTTCTTATATATTATGGGGATTTCTTCCAGTTTATTGGAAGCTTTTAGATCATGTAAACGCTGATGAAATCCTGGCTAATCGTGTATTCTGGTCGTTTTTCTTCATCGCTGTAATTCTGGTCCTTAATAAGAAATGGGGGCTTTTTACAGGGACATTGCGCGGGCTGGCCCAAAACAAAAAGCAATTAGCCGCCCTGGCTGTGGCATCAATGCTAATCAGTATGAATTGGTTCATGTATATTTGGGCTGTGAATACAGACCAGATGATCGAAGCAAGCCTTGGCTATTATATCAATCCGCTCGTAAGTGTCCTTCTTGGTATGGTATTCCTGAAGGAACGCCTATCCTTGCTGCAATATGTATCGTTCGGGCTGGCAGCAATCGGTGTGTTGATCATGACAATTTCCTACGGACAATTCCCTTGGATTGCTTTATCACTCGCAATATCCTTTGGCCTCTACGGGTTGGCGAAGAAATTGATTAAAGTAGATTCTGCTGTCGGGCTTGCGCTAGAAACATTGGTCGTTATGCCGCTCGCAGCCATTTATATTGCCTACCTCCTAAACCAGGGAACGAACTCACTGTTTGCCGGCTCATTGTCGACTACCTTGTTGCTCGCAGGTGCAGGGGCGGCTACTGCAGTTCCTCTGCTATTTTTCGCCAAAGGAGCGCAAAGGATTCCGCTCGCAACACTTGGTATCCTGCAATATATTGCACCAACATTGACGCTGATTCTTGGAGTTTTCGTCTATTACGAAACATTCTCGACAGTCCACCTGCTTGCCTTTACCTTTATCTGGTCGGCATTGATTCTTTACTCTTTATCAAGGACAAAGCTGGCAGCAGCATTGACAATTAAGTGGAAAAAAGAAAAAGGACTGCCAATGTAAAGGCTGTTTACTTATTTTTTAGAAAGCAACAAAGATTACGAACAAAAGAGCTGCGGAATTCCGCAGCTCTTTTTGCTTATAGAAAAGTTCTCTTAACTTTTTCCCAGAAAGAGTTGTCCTTGAGTTTGACAGTCTTAATGATTTTGTTGCTCAGTTTCACATCGAATTTTTCGACATGCTGGATGCTCAGTGCTTCGTTATCCATTCCCATGATTGGATAATCATTTCCGTCCTGGGCAACCTTGAAGGTAAGCTTCCTGTCACCGCTAAGGATGAAGGATGAGCCTAGGGTACGGTAATGGTTATTGTTAACTGAAGCGAGCTCGCTCACCTGCATGCATGGCAGCAGTGGATCAACAACTGCTCCATTGACAGACTTGTTATACGCCGTGCTTCCGGTAGGAGTTGCGACGATCATTCCGTCACCGCGGAAGGTTTCAAAATGCTTGTCGTCGATAAATACATCCATCACAAAAGCTTTGATGATTGCTGAACGGACGCTGAACTCGTTCAAGCAGCCAAATGTTGTATCTCCATCGATTGTAACCTCAATGGTCGGGTAGCGCCTGACTTCGATTTGTGCAGTGGTGATCGCTTCAATCATTTTATCAGTATCTTCAAGATGGAAATCGCAGTACATATTCAAGGACCCAGTGACTGAAATACCGGCATACAAGCAATCATCTCGGAATCCGGTCTTTCTGACAGCCTGCAGGAAGGTACCATCATCACCAATGCTTACGATGATATTTGCGGTGCGATGGTCGTTCACGATATTGAAATCATAGCGGCGAGCAAGTTCATAAATAGGCTCAACTTTTTCCAGCATGGTTGTGTCTGGTTTATGGTGAAAATAAATATTGCGGCGATCTGGCATTATAAATTCCTCCAAACATTATGTATTTCTTCCATATTTTTACCCACTTTTAAAAACTTTTGCTAAAATAAATGTTATTGACATCAGTTTATCATTTTTTCATAAGGTTTTGAAAGTACGAGAAACTTACAAGGGGGCTTCAAGATGAATGGTAAAAGGTGGGCTGCTTTAGGGATAGCCGTCGGATTATTCATTGCATCAACAGTTATTAATCTTCTGTCTACATTCGCTTTCAGTGACGCAGAAAATGCTTTTACGGATATGTTTGCAGTATCGGAAGAACTGTTTGCGGAAGAAATTATCGAAGAAGGTGACATGCTGAGCAAAATAGCGGTATTGTCCATCAATGGGGTGATCCAGGATACGGGAGATGCTGAATCATTCTTTGAAAGTCCACTATACAATCATAAAGCTTTTATGGAACAGCTTGATTATGTCAAGGAAGCAGAAGATGTTAAGGCTATCATCCTTCAAGTGAACTCTCCTGGAGGCGGCGTCGTGGAAAGTGCGCAAATTCATGACAAAATCAAGGAAATCCAGAAGGAAACGGAAAAGCCGATTTACGTGTCAATGGGATCAATGGCCGCTTCTGGAGGTTATTATGTATCTGCGCCCGCTGACAAAATTTTTGCAAGCCCTGAAACGCTTACTGGATCGCTGGGTGTCATCATGCAGGGAGTTAATTATGCCGGGCTTGCAGAAAAGTATGGAGTTGAATTCACGACAATCAAAAGTGGACCATACAAGGATATTATGAGCCCTTCGAGACCAATGACAGAGGATGAGCGAGAAATCCTCCAATCGATGATCGACAACTCATATGAGGGATTTGTCAAAGTTATTTCAGAAGGACGCGATATGTCTATTGAACAGGTCAAGAAAATTGCGGATGGCCGGATTTATGATGGACGTCAGGCGAAGCAGCTGCATTTGATCGACGGATTTGGTTACCTTGATGATGTCATCGAGAGTGTCAGGAAGGATGAAAAGCTTGGCGATGCTACTGTCGTAAAGTACTCAGAAAGCATGGGTTTTGGCTCGTTCTTCAGCATGGGAGCTCAAAAGTTCATGGGGAAAGACGCAGAAATGGCAGGCTTAATGAAGTTATTGTCCCAGCCTAATTCTCCACGCCTAATGTATTTATATGCGGAATAAGGAGGCATAAAAAATGAATTCGGATGATTTTAAAGATCGGGACAATGTACCATCTCAATCTGAAGCGAAAGAAATCATGGATGGATCCGGGATCACTGATGACAAATCAGATTTTTTGACTGTAACGAAACGTCCAGCACCCCAGTCTGAATCTAGCAATATACAAACCCAGGGCAATCCAGAAGCTGAGGAATTTGAAAATGGCAAGGTTGAACCGGAGAATCATATATACGCCGGTCTCTATGCAGGTTTCTGGACACGTTTTTGGGCGTATTTGCTTGACTTGATTGTAATTGGGAGCATTAACCGGATGATAATCAATCCTGTGTTCCGGGCGCTGGATATATCGTTGATTGAGGATGGGATTTTTTCATCGATGGCCATCGCGACAGCAGTCATCTTCTATTTGTATTTTGTGCTAATGACAAAGTTCTTAGGCCAAACCCTCGGAAAAATGGTCTTTGGTTTGAAAGTGGTAGAGCTGGACGGCAAGGATCTTACCTGGGGAACCGTTATTTTCCGCGAGTGGATCGGACGTTTCATTTCGGCGACCATCATGGTTTTATATGTGGTCGTTGCTTTTACAAAAAAGAAACAGGGGCTGCATGACCTGTTTGCCGATACAACAGTCATATATGAACCACGCTAAAATGAACCTGCTGCGGCAGGTTTATTTTTTTGCCTTCTTGTTGATAATAATAAGCTGAAAGGTTGTGGAGGATGATGAAATGGGTGCTGCTTGCCATACTGCTTCTCACGGTGCTGGCGATTATAATCCTTTTTACTAAAGTTAAGATTCTTTTAGATTATTTCCACGGCAATGATAATGATCATTTTAAGGTGACAATTAAGGCATGGGGCGGATTAATCAAGTTTAAGATAGAAGTTCCTGTAGTAAAAATCGATGAAAATTCTCCCACAATCGTCGCAGAGCAAAAGGTCGAAACAGGACCTGATGAAAATATGAAACAACAAAAAACCACTCAGATTGATAAAAATGATTTACTTAATAGCCTGCATGATATCAGGCAGATGATCACCCACATCGCCGGTCTCCATAAAATAGTCCGGCATTTTTTAAAGAAGGTTACGATTCAGAATATTGAATGGCACACTATGGTAGGCGTATCGGATGCAGCAGCAACAGCTGTGATTACTGGTGCTTTTTGGGCAGTCAAAGGCGGTGTAATTGGGCTTCTAAGCAACTATATGAAAATGAAAGAGATGCCTGTCATGACGATTACACCAAGTTTCCAGCAAACTGTTTCAATTACTAGTTTTAAATGTATGATTCAAGTGAGAGTCGGGCATGCTATTTTAGCAGGAATAAAGCTGGTTAAATATTGGAAAGGCGGCTGGCCTGATTTTAAATCAAAGCCATTATCCGCTCTTTCTGGTGATAATACTAATTCTGTCTAAAATAAGGAGGAAACAGGAATGTCCGACCATCCAATTCAAGGACTAATGACAACTGCCATGGAAAGCTTGAAAGAAATGATTGATGTCAACACAATCATTGGGGACCCAGTAGAAACACCGGATGGAAGTGTAATCCTGACAGTTTCAAAGGTTGGTTTCGGTTTCGCAGCTGGTGGAAGTGAATTTGTTTTGGAAAGCTCGAAGGGAGGTTCCGGCGGCTCTGGTGGCTCTGGGGGATCAGGCGGCTCTGGAGGACAATCCGGAGGATCCCAGCACCCATTTGGAGGAGGAAGCGGCGGCGGTGTGTCAATCACGCCAATTGCTTTCCTGATTGTAAGCTCAAAAGGTGTAAAAATGCTTCATCTTGACGAAAGTACTCATTTGTATGAAAAGATCCTTGACCTGGCCCCACAGGCTGTGGAAAAAATCCAGCAAATGATGTCAAAGAAAGACCAGAACAGCCAGGATGGCAGCCAAAACAAAAATCAAGCCCAATCTCAGTCTCAATCTGATTACAACGGTCCGAAAACAGACCTTGAATTTTAAGTAGCTTGATTTACGATGTAACGGTAATATCAATAATTTTGCAGGAAGCTGCCTTTTCCAGTGGAAAGGCAGCTTATCTATGTATGTTGGGGACGCTGTTCCTTTAGTTAAATAATTGCAAAAAGATTCTTTAAAAGATATATTAACACTGTACATATAATGGACAAGGAGGATGAGCAGGTATGGCATCTGTTACATTTAAGGGGAACTCAGTTACATTGCTAGGAAATGAAGTAAAGGTTGGAGACCAGGCACCAGATTTCAAAGTGCTTGCAAACGATCTTTCTGGAGTGACACTTCAGGATTCAAAAGGACAAGTACGTTTAATCAGTGTTGTTCCTTCACTTGACACAGGAGTTTGTGACGCACAGACTCGCCGTTTCAATGAAGTAGCTGCAAACCTTGATAACGTTAAGATTTTGACAGTCAGTGTGGACCTTCCTTTCGCGCAAAAGCGCTGGTGTGGTGCGGCTGGAATCGAAAATGTCCAGACTTTGTCTGACCACCGAGAACTTTCATTCGGAGAAGCTTACGGAGTAGCTATCAAGGAACTACGCCTGCTAGCTCGCGCAGTATTTGTTGTTGATTCAAACGACAAAGTAACATATGTTGAGTATGTAAGCGAAGCAACTGATCACCCTAACTACGAAGCGGCAATAGAGGCTGCAAAGCAAGCAAACTAATATACAATTTTGGAACAAGCCGCAGAAAGAAACTGCGGCTTGTTTTGCTTTGAATAAGTGAGATTATGGATTCCGATAGAACCTCTGTGCACAGTTAAGCTGGTTCTTCCGGTAACCGAATTTCTTTTAAACAGCCATATACCTTGTACACAATGCAAAACACAGATAAAATAAATAAATATCTATTCAAATCAGGAGGAAGTAAAGTGAGTGTGACTCCGGTCGAACAATTATTTACTGCATTCAATACTACTGCAGATATTTTAAAAGAAGAGTTATCATCTACATATTTAGAGGCGCTGGCTGAAAGCGGGGAAAACATGTTCCAGGGCACAGTGCTTCAAGACGAACTAAATGAAGTTACAAAGAAACGGCTTGAAAAAGTATATAAGGAGATCAGCCTTGATTCCTTTAGCAAAGAAGAAATCCGCAAAGGCTTCCAGCTTGCGATTTTGAAGGGGATGAAGGAGCATGTCCAGCCTAACCATCAAATGACACCTGATTCTGTCGGCATGTTCATTGGCTATCTAGTCAACAAGTTTGTCGCTAAGAAGTCATTCAGGCTCCTTGACCCTGCGGTCGGAACCGGGAACCTGCTGGCTACGGTATTGAACCAGCAGACTGATAAAGAAATCGAGTCTGTCGGTGTTGAAATTGATGACCTGCTGATCCGGCTGGCTTTCGTAAATGCCAATCTACAAAAGCATCCGGTCGAATTTTTCAATCAGGACAGCCTTGAACCATTGTTTGTTGATCCTGCGGATGCAGTCGTATGTGACCTGCCAGTGGGTTACTATCCAAATGACCTTCGAGCGGAGCAATATGAGGTAAAAGCAAAAGAAGGCCATACGTACTCCCATCACATGTTCATCGAACAAAGTACAAAACATGTAAAAGAAGGCGGGTATTTGTTCTTAATGATTCCTAATGGTCTTTTTGAAAGTGAACAGGCGCCGATGCTTCATGAGTTCATTAAAAAATATCTGATTGTCCAGGGTGTTTTACAGCTTCCAGCTTCATTGTTTAAAAATAAGCAGGCAGCTAAAAGTATCCTTATTTTGCAGAAAAACGGTGAAGAAGTGAAAGCACCACAACAGGCACTCCTTGCCGAGCTTCCAAAACTATCGGACGGAGCAGCCGTGAACAGGATGCTGAATAAAATCGATCAATGGTATACCGAAAATAAAACGGCTCAGCAATAGAACCGGATCATTACCGGTTCTTTTCGTTTGTTTCGGGTATATAAAACATGGCAATATTTTTTTCTAATCATTAGAAGTATCTGAATAAAAACTCATTTCCTATTTGGAAAAGCTTTGCTTGAAATGTGAAAAAGACAGTGTTTAAATGGGAAAATGAGAGATATAATAGCGGCCTGTGGCACACAATAATGGTGTACTATTTCACTGGGTTTTTAATCAGGTTGTTATATAAAAGGAGCGGTACAAAATGTCTAAAATAATTGCAATCAATGCCGGCAGTTCGTCACTAAAGTTCCAATTGTTCGAAATGCCAAGTGAAGGCGTCATCACTAAAGGAATCGTTGAAAGAATTGGTCTTAAAGATTCAATTTTCACGATCTCTGTAAATGGAGAAAAGAACAAGGAAGTTACCGATATCCCGAATCATGAGGTAGCGGTAAAAATCCTTCTTGATAAACTAACATCATTAGGAATCATTCAGTCTCTTGATGAAATCGAAGGAATCGGCCACCGTGTTGTTCACGGCGGTGAAGAGTTCAGTGATTCTGTCTTGATCACCGAAGAGGTTTTACAAAAAATCGAGGAGCTTTCCGAGCTTGCGCCACTGCACAATCCAGCTAACTTGACTGGTATCCGCGCATTCCAGCAGGTACTTCCGAATGTTACGGCGGTCGCTGTGTTTGATACTGCTTTCCACCAAACAATGCCTGAGAACTCTTTCCTTTACAGCCTTCCATACGACTACTATAAGAAGTACGGTATCCGTAAGTACGGCTTCCATGGTACTTCACATAAGTATGTTTCCCAGCGTGCAGCAGAGATGCTAGGCCGTCCGGTTGAGCACCTGCGCCTGATTTCATGCCACCTTGGAAACGGAGCAAGTATTGCGGCAATTGAGGGCGGTAAATCAATCGATACATCCATGGGCTTCACTCCTCTTGCAGGCGTGACGATGGGTACTCGTTCAGGTAACATCGACCCGGCCTTGATTCCATACATCATGGAAAAAACGGATAAAACCGCTGATGAAGTATTAGATGTCCTGAACAAAGAGAGCGGAATGCTTGGCGTATCCGGATTCTCAAGTGACCTTCGCGACATCGAAGACGAAGCGGAAAAAGGAAATGAACGTGCTGAGCTTGCATTAAAAGTTTTCGCGGACAGAATCCATAAATACATCGGTTCATATGCAGCCCGCATGTGCGGTGTTGATGCCATCATCTTTACGGCAGGTATTGGAGAAAACAGTTCGGCAATCCGTGCCCGTGTCCTGCAGGGCCTTGAGTTCATGGGAATCTACTGGGATCCAGCTTTGAACAAAGTGCGCGGCGAAGAAGCATTCATCAGCTACCCGCACTCTCCAGTAAAAGTCATGGTCATCCCGACAGACGAGGAAGTCATGATCGCGCGTGATGTTGTGCGTTTGGCAAAATAAATCACTATCTCAGGCAGAAGCGCAGATGCTTCTGCCTTTTTATATAGTGGGGGAATTTGTCCAGCTGCAGCGCCAAGCCCCTTGAGAAGGCTGTTTAGCTGCGGCTCCTAACTCTTCGTGACGCTTCGATCCTGTCAATGAAGGCGAAAAATGACATCACTGTCAGGCCCTTTGATGCACAGGACGTGCTGCTGGCCAGCCAGCCACAGGGTGTGGCGTTTTAAGCGGGCAGCGCTTGTCGAGGCTGTCCGAGGCGCTTCTTCTTTTCTTTTGTCCAGCTGTAGCGCCTAGCTCTTCGAGTCGCTTCAGTCCTGCCAATGAAGTCAAAGAACGACATCACTGTCAGGCCCTCCAGCGCTTGTCAGAGCTGACCAAGGCGCTTCCGCTTTTCTTGTGCTATACTGGAAGAAAATTCAGATATGCTGGAGGTTTTTCAATGCCTTTGACTCAACGGGAACAAAAGGTACTGGATGAATTAAGTGCTTGGGAAAACAATCTCTATGATTATGAACCGAATGACCTTGAATTAGCGTATGATCGATATCTTGAACGGTCTTTTTCGCTTTTGCCAGAAGAGGTGCAGGAACGCTTTTTCACTTTATTCGACAGCTGGCTTTTCCATCTTCACTCCTTAATCCAGGGTTCACAGCTGCAGATGGATGCCAAGGAACGGATTCTTTCTGCGGGACGGGTTTTTCAGCCGGATCTCGAAACCATTCAGGATTTAAGGGAGC
Source organism: Mesobacillus boroniphilus (assembly GCF_018424685.1). Lineage (NCBI taxonomy): Bacteria > Bacillati > Bacillota > Bacilli > Caryophanales > Bacillaceae > Mesobacillus > Mesobacillus boroniphilus. The sequence goes on along the minus strand of NZ_QTKX01000001.1, from coordinate 2,412,150 downwards.
TGCCGATTGAACAGCTTGAGTTCATTGCCAGGCAGCAAATTGCCCGCCACAGGCTCTATTCCTTTGTACAGGGTGGAATGTCGGGCAGCGGAGGAAATCTTGTCCTTGGAGCAGATATCCCGGCGATGGCAGTCATTAATTTACGGATTGTCCAGCTGGTTGCAATGACCTATGGATTCGAAGTTAATACTCCATATGAAATGATGGTCGCTTTAAAGGTTTTCCATACTGCGACAATGCCTTCAAGGATGCAGAGCGCTGGCTGGGAAGAGTTGAAGAATGATCTCGAACAGGCAGAAGACTATTATTTTTATGAGGGCAATGATGACCTGACAGACGTGACATGGCTAGAACAGCCAATCAAACAGATTTTCAAGGGTATGGCGATCCTGATGTTCCGCAAAAAGCATGTCCAGGGCATGCCGGTGATCAGCATGGCAATCGGCGCGGGGGCAAACTATCAATTGACGAGAAGGGTCACTGATTTTGCGCATAAATTTTACCAGATGAGATATTTCAAAGAAAAAGGAGCACTGTAGGGTTATGAGTACACAGGAGCACAAGCAGGCAGCACCGAGCCAGGTGCGCTGCAAAGTCATAACAGTAAGCGATACAAGAACGCCAGATACGGATAAAAGCGGCAAGCTGATGATGGAAATGCTCGAGGCTGCAGGGCATAAGATCGTTGATTACGTGATTGTCAAAGATGAGGCTGAACCAATTAAATCGGAAGTTCTGAAAGGCTGCAGCAATTCCGATGTGGATGTCGTGCTTACCAATGGCGGCACAGGAATCGCCAAACGTGACGTCACAATTGAAACAGTTCAAAGCATCTTTGAAAAAGAAATTACTGGATTCGGTGAGATTTTCCGCATGCTCAGCTATACTGAGGATATCGGTTCTGCTGCTCTGCTATCGCGTGCTGCAGCCGGAGTCGTGAATGACCGGGCTGTCTTCTCGACACCAGGATCAACAGGTGCTGTTCGCCTGGCAATGGAAAAGCTGATCATTCCCGAAATCGGACACGTAGTAAGAGAACTGACGAAGGATTTATAATTCACATGAGAGATGAAATCTTTAAGGGTTTCATCTTTTTTTGTGGCTAAAAAGGATTTTAGAAAAAATGGACGAATAACTGTATGGAGTTTCCAGATAAAAGGGAAGATGGATGTTTTTATAAAAGGACAATTTCGAACCGGTCAGAAGCAGGTTCAATTTCGGATAGATTAGAGCGAACAACGAGAAAAGCGGGCAGAAGCAGAGGGAAGTTCGGACAGGTTTGAGAGAAAAACAAGCAAAGCTGTCAAGAAAACCACGGAATCGTGACAGGTTTGGATTGAACACAAGGAAAGCTGTCAAAAAAACCACGAAATCGTGACAGGTTTGGATTGAACACAAGCAAAGCTGTCAAAAAACCCACGGAATCGTGACAGGTTTGGATTGAACACAAGCAAAGCTGTCAAAAAAACCACGGAATCGTGACAGGTTTGGAACGAACACAAGGAAAGCTGTCAAAAAAACCACGAAATCGTGACAGGTTTGGATTGAACACAAGCAAAGCTGTCAAAAAAACCACGGAATCGTGACAGGTTTGGAACGAACACAAGCAAAGCTGTCAAAAAAACCACGGAATCGTGACAGGTTTGGAACGAACACAAGGAAAGCTGTCAAAAAAACCACGGAATCGTGACAGGTTTGGATTGAACACAAGGAAAGCTGTCAAAAAAACCACGAAATCGTGACAGGTTTGGATTGAACACAAGCAAAGCTGTCAAAAAAACCACGGAATCGTGACAGGTTTGGAACGAACACAAGCATAGCTGTCAAAAAAACCACGGAATCGTGACAGGTTTGGAACGAACACAAGCATAGCTGTCAAAAAAACCACGGAATCGTGACAGGTTTGGAACGAACACAAGGAAAGCTGTCAAAAAAACCACGGAATCGTGACAGGTTTGGAACGAACACAAGCAAAGCTGTCAAAAAAACCACGGAATCGTGACACGTTTGAGCTGATCACAAGCATAGCTGTCAAACAGTTCAGGGGGAGGCCTAAAAAATGTTCGAGTATAGAGAAATTAGTAGAGATGAAGAGTTATTGCGCCAGGTAGCGATCTTATATCAAAAAGTATGGAATCAGGAAGATCAATCCATCATCAATCGAGTGGTGAGGCATTAGGGTTATAAGGGCTACAGGGGTTTTGTGGCAATTTCCGAGCAGGGGGAAGTGGCTGGTTATGCTTATGGTTACTTTTCTCAACCGGGACAGTATTATCATGGGTTGCTATCAAAAGCTTTTAACCCAGAAGAGTATCAAAAATGGCTGGTGGATTGTTTTGAATTCGTTGAATTGGGGGTGGATCCTGCATTTAGGAATCAAGGGCTGGGTAAGCAACTGGTAAACCGCCTGCTTGAAGGCACAGGAGAAAAGACTGCGATTTTAACAACCCAACTGGATAATGGCTCTGCCCGTCGTTTATATGAAAGCCTGGGCTGGGGCGTCATAAAAGAGCCCTTTTACCCTAATGATGAGGGACAACCTTACGTCATCATTGGGAGGGCAATATGATCAGACTCGTGATCGCCTTAATTTTTGCAGTAGTAGGAAGTATTTTGATTGGCAGTACTGTGCATCAGTTAGGTCCCATTGGAAATGGACTGATTCGGGTGCTGGGTGTTATTTTACTCATTAGCGCAATAAATATTGTCCGAAAGCAAAGAAATGGAAAGCAGGGACACCAAAAATAGCCTGGAGCAGCTCCAGGCTATTTTTATGCAATTAAAAGTTTATCGATGCATTTTCTCCGATGAAATCTCCTGCTGGGTGCGGTACCAGAGCCATAGGTCATTGATGATTGACGCCAGCTCAGCAATTTCACTGTTCAGTTCACAGGAACGGATGAAGTTGCTTTCATCGGAAAGCTGGGATTGCTTAAGGTTGATTGTTTTTTCAAGCTCTGCGATCCGGTCAGGGATGCTGCCGCGAATTTTTTCCCAATGGAGGAGAATCGCGTGCCGTGTATTAAGGTCATAATCTTCCCAATTTTCTCTTAGGTCAGGCAGGGGTATGCCCAGTCTGCTGTTAAAAAGAAAATATTGTTCCATTTCTAAAGGAGCCCCCATTCCGGTAATCATTAATTTCATTCTACTATACTTTTATTTCCTCTTCTACACTAGTCCCTCAGAAGTTTCCTACCAAAAAACTAAAATTTCAACTTGAAATGTTCTGTAAAACCTGTTAATTTAGTAACAATGAATAAACATTTATTTAAATGTATAAATATCCACATTGAAAAGGAGATAAAAAAATGACTGAAAATAAATTGGTGCTTGCCTATTCTGGCGGGCTTGATACATCTGTTGCTATTAAATGGCTAAAGGACCAGGGCTACGCGGTGATTGCTTGCTGCCTTGATGTTGGTGAAGGAAAAGATCTTGAGTTCATAAAAGAAAAAGCTTTGAAGGTCGGCGCTATCCAATCATACGTCTTGGATGTCAAAGAAGAATTCGCCAATGATTATGCACTATTCGCCCTCCAGGCCCATGCATTATATGAAGGGAAATATCCGCTGGTATCTGCATTATCACGTCCATTGATTTCTAAGAAACTAGTAGAAATAGCTGAAATGGAAGGTGCAACTGCTGTTGCGCATGGCTGCACAGGAAAAGGAAATGACCAGGTACGTTTTGAGGTATCAATCAAAGCATTGAACCCAGATCTTAAGGTGATTGCTCCGGTTCGCGACTGGAAATGGTCACGTGAGGAAGAAATCGCTTATGCAGCAAATAACGGCATCCCGATTCCAATCAATCTTGACAGTCCATTCTCAATCGACCAGAACCTTTGGGGAAGAAGCAATGAATGCGGCATTCTGGAGGATCCGTGGCAGGCGCCGCCAGTCGAAGCTTATGAATTGACCGCTGAGCTGGAAGACACGCCGGACACACCAGATATCATCGAGATTGAATTTGTCGAAGGTGTACCAACAGCAATTGATGGCAAAGCATATCCACTTTCAGAATTGATCCTAGAGCTTAACGCTGTTGCAGGTAAGCATGGTGTCGGAAGGATTGACCACGTGGAAAACCGTCTTGTCGGCATCAAGTCGCGTGAAGTGTATGAAGCTCCAGCGGCGATGACATTGATCAAAGCACATAAGGAACTTGAAGATATCACGCTTGTAAAAGAGGTAGCTCATTTTAAACCGGTAATTGAGAAAAAGATGACAGAATTGATTTACGAAGGGTTATGGTTCTCGCCGCTTCAGGAAGCACTGGCAGCGTTCCTGAAATCAACCCAGAAGCATGTAACTGGTACTGTCCGAGTCAAGCTATTCAAAGGCCATTCAATCATCGAAGGCAGAAAGTCACCGTATTCTTTATACAATGAAAAATTGGCCACTTACACTGCGGACGATGAATTCGACCATAGTGCTGCTGTTGGATTCATCAATCTGTGGGGACTGCCAACAGTTGTCCATAGCATGGTCCAGGGCAAGAAGGTGACAGTGTGAAGAAATTATGGGGAGGCAGATTCACCGGGTCAGCTGAGGAATGGGTCGATGAATTCGGGGCATCGATCGGCTTTGATCAGGAACTAGCGGAGCAGGATATTGACGGCAGTATGGCCCATGCCACAATGCTTGCGAAATGCGGAGTGATTACGGAGGGTGAAGCGGCTGTAATCATTCAAGGTTTGAAAGAATTAAGGCAAAAAGCGGTCAAAGGTGAACTGGAATACTCAGCTAAGCTTGAGGATATCCATTTGAACATGGAACATCACCTGACGGAATTGATTGGTCCAACCGGCGGCAAGCTCCATACGGCGAGGAGCAGGAACGATCAGGTTGCGACGGATATGCATTTGTATCTTAAAGAGCAGGTATCCGAAATCATCGAGCTGATTACTGAGTTCCAAAGAACCTTGGTCCATCAGGCAGAAAAAAATATAGAGACGCTGATGCCAGGCTATACTCATTTGCAAAGAGCACAGCCAATCTCATTTGCCCATCATCTGATGGCTTACTTTTGGATGCTTGACCGGGATAAACAGCGTTATCTAGATAGCATGAAAAGAATCAATCTATCACCGCTTGGTGCCGGTGCGCTTGCAGGAACTACTTTTCCGATTGACCGCCATATGACAGCAGAAATTCTGGGGTTTGAGGGCATATATGAAAACAGCCTGGATGCTGTAAGTGACCGTGATTTTATTCTTGAGTTCCTGTCAGGCAGCTCTATTTTAATGACGCATCTATCACGTTTGAGTGAGGAGATCATACTGTGGTCGAGCCAGGAGTTCCAGTTCATCGAGCTATCAGATGCATTTACAACCGGCAGCAGCATCATGCCGCAGAAGAAGAATCCGGATATGGCTGAACTGATTCGCGGTAAAACAGGCCGTGTCTATGGAAGCCTGATGGGACTCTTGACGGTATTGAAAGGACTGCCTTTAGCATATAACAAAGATATGCAGGAAGATAAAGAAGGGATGTTTGATACTGTCAAAACAGTGAAGGGCTCCCTGAAAATATTCGCTGGCATGATCAGTACAATGAAGGTGAAAGAGGAGAAGATGGCCAAATCGGTCAAGAATGATTTTTCAAATGCAACGGAGCTGGCTGACTATCTGGCGGCGAAAGGAGTACCTTTCCGTGAAGCACATGAAATCGTTGGAAAGCTTGTCCTTGAATGCATTCAAAAAGGATGCTATCTTGCAGACCTGCCAATAGAAGCATATAAATCCATGAACCCGCTGTTTGATCAAAATATTTACGAGGCATTGAATCCTTATAACGTCGTGGAAAGACGTAACAGCGCTGGAGGCACAGGTTTTTCACAGGTAAAACTCCAAATCGAAAAAGCAAAAACATCACTATAAATGGCTATTCTCGAATTAATAGAGAAAGCACGCAGCATTTCAATGCTGCGTGCTTTTTGTATGGTTAGTAAGCTTAATTTTCTTTGTCAGTCCGGACAACCAGGACATCACATGATGCATAGCGGGTGATATGCTCGGAGACACTTCCGATAAAGAAGCGTTCCACTGCGTTCATTCCTGTTGCTCCGCAAATGATCAGGTCGGCGTTGTATTTTTTCGCAACATCTTTCGCAATCTTGACCTTTGGTGAACCATAATCGATGTCATACTCTACGTCTTTGATACCAGCTTCGAGTGCCTGCTGTTTGTAGCTTTCCATCAACTCTGTAGCAAACTGGGTCGCACGCTCTGAGATGGTGCGGTCATATGCCTCAACCGTAGCAAAGGTGCGTAAATCGATTATGTGGGTCATGACAAGACTCGCGTCGTTTCTTTTTGCGATCTCAATGGCTTTTTTAAAAGCCCATGCTGCTTGTTTAGAACCATCAACGGCAACTAAAATATTCTTATAATAAAGTGCCATAGTTCTCGCCTCCTTTACCTATATTATACAACAGTTTCCTTGGTATAGCTGTGACAATCCAACGAAAACTATAGATGCAAGCATCATATTGAAGGAGGAAGTCATATGGACAAAAGGGAACAGCAAGGGCGGTCATTTTATGATTATGATGATCAAGGTGTCATGCAGGTAAGCCAGCAAATCATGGATTCATACAACAGCGGAGTAGTCCCGCAGGAACAGATGAAATCAGCAGTAGAAAACAACGAAGAAAATAGATAGAAACTGTTTTCGCAAAGAAACTTGCTTTTTCAAACGCGTACTTACAACCCCTTATTTTAAAAAAACTGGCTAAATGGAAAGAGGTGGCTTGCTAAGAATCATTGCTCTTAGCAAGCCTTTTATACTTTCTTTAAAATTAAAAATATACAGAATAGTATATTTTAGGGAGTTTTGTAAGAATTGTTTTGCCAAAAGCCTTTTTTTCTACTAAAATGAAAGTGTTTTCATCCCAGTGTCTTTGTTCTATTTTTCCTATATCATAAATTGAAAAAATGATATAGTGGTGGCAGGGTTGAAATGGTAGGGCAATTATTATTATAGGAGGTATGCAATAATGCGTATCGGTGTACCTAAAGAGATAAAAAACAATGAAAACCGTGTGGCTATGACGCCTGCAGGAGTAGTTAACCTTGTGAACTTCGGACACGAGGTTTATATCGAAACAGGAGCTGGAATTGGCTCAAGTTTTACAGACGAGGACTACAAAGCTGCCGGAGCGCTAATCGTTGAAAGTGCACAAGAAGCATGGGCACAGGATATGGTCATGAAGGTTAAAGAACCTCTTGCAGAAGAATACGGTTATTTCCGTGAAGGCTTGATTCTATTTACATATTTACACCTGGCTCCAGAACCAGAGCTGACAAAGGCTCTAATTGAGAACAAGGTTGTCGGCATCGCATATGAAACTGTACAGCTGGCTAACGGCTCTCTTCCATTACTTACACCTATGAGTGAAGTTGCTGGCCGTATGTCTACACAAATCGGTGCACAGTTCCTTGAAAAGGTTCATGGCGGGAAAGGTATCCTTCTTGGAGGCGTTCCAGGCGTACAAAGAGGAAAAGTAACAATTATCGGTGGTGGCGTTGCAGGCACGAACGCAGCGAAAATGGCTGTCGGACTTGGCGCTCAGGTTACAATGATCGACCTGAACCCGGACCGTCTTCGTCAGCTGGATGATATTTTCGGTTCTGACATTACGACTCTAATGTCAAATCCTTTGAACATTGCTGAGGCAGTCAAAGCATCTGACCTTGTAATTGGTGCAGTTTTGATTCCAGGCGCGAAGGCTCCCAAGCTTGTAACAGAAGAAATGATCCAGTCGATGAACCCGGGGTCAGTCGTTGTCGATATCGCAATCGATCAGGGCGGAATTTTCGAAACAACTGATAGAATCACGACACATGACAACCCAACTTATGAAAGGCATGGAGTTGTTCACTACGCAGTTGCGAACATGCCAGGTGCAGTTCCTAGAACATCCACAATAGCGCTGACTAATGTAACAGTGCCATATGCTGTACAAATCGCAAACAAAGGCTACAAGCAGGCTTGCCTGGACAATCAAGCACTGTTAAAGGGCATCAACACACTTAATGGCTACGTTACTTATCAGGCAGTGGCTGAAGCACACAACCTCGTTTACTCTGAAACAAAAACATTGTTAGAGCAAATCTAATTCATCAAGATCCGGAGCCATCTAATCCGGATCTTTTTATTTCGGTGAAATAGCTAATTTTGGACAAAGCTGTTTAAAATAATTCAATTTTAGCGTATATTATTTATGGGATATACGGGTTCTCTAGCAGAACGACCGTGATAATTTGTTATTGAGGAGTGTCATCATGGAAAAAGTACTTGTTTTTGGACATAAAAACCCTGATACGGATACAATCTGCTCTGCCATCGCCTATGCTAACTTAAAGCAAAAGCTTGGTGCCGATGCGGAAGCAGTGCGTTTGGGCCAGGTTAATGGGGAAACTCAATATGCGCTTGATCACTTCAAGGCTGATGCGCCTCGTCTTGTTGGAAGGGTTTCTGAAGAAGTGGGCCAGGTCATCCTGGTTGACCACAATGAACGCCAGCAGAGCGCCGATGATATTGCTGATGTCCAGATTGTGGAAGTCATTGACCATCACCGTGTCGCTAATTTTGAGACAAGTGATCCGTTATACTTCCGAGTTGAGCCAGTGGGCTGCACTGCAACAATCTTGAATAAGATGTACAAGGAAAACAATGTGGAAATCGATAAAAATATCGCAGGCCTGATGCTTTCTGCTATCATTTCCGATTCTTTATTGTTCAAGTCTCCTACTTGCACTGAGCAAGATGTGGCAGCAGCACGTGAATTGGCTGAAATCGCAGGTGTGGACGCTGAAGAATACGGTCTTGAAATGCTAAAAGCTGGTGCTGATCTTAGCAGCAAAACAATCGAAGAACTTATTTCCCTCGACGCCAAGGAATTCCAGATGGGAGATTCCAAGGTTGAAATCGCACAGGTAAACACAGTTGATGTCAATGATGTTCTTTTGCGCAAAGTAGAGCTTGAAGAAGCATTGATCAATAAAGTGACAGAAAAGAATCTTGGTCTATTCTTGTTGGTTATCACCGATATTTTAACAAATGATTCTGCAGCACTGGCGATTGGTGAAAAAGCCACAGCTGTAGAAGAAGCTTTCAACGTTACATTGGAAAACAATACAGCGACACTTAAAGGCGTCGTTTCGCGCAAGAAGCAGGTCGTTCCAGTTTTGACAAACGTACTTGCGAAGTAAAATCGAAAAAACCGTCCTTGCCAAATTAAATCGGCAGGACGTTTTTTTTGATAGTTAAGCGAATTTCTCAGTGTGAGCAGATGCTTTCTTAAGCTTTAATGTAATATAAGCAAAGTAAACAAAAGCGGCAATCGAGAAGTATATCCAGGCATTGATGACCTGTTCCGTTTTCCATAAGCCTGTCATGGACAGCAATGCCGGGAATGTCAGAGTCAGCCAGGATTGTACCATGGCTACTTTGCCGATATACGCATCTATTTGCTTGTTCATTCCCATTGACAGGAAGAACAGGAACCAAAGGTAGGCCCACATCAGCCATGTAAGGGTGCTGACAATGTCTTCGAAATGAACGTAAGCGACGAATGCATAGATGATTGCAATGACGGCAACCCAAAGGGAGTACCAGCCAAGGCCGGTGCCATCAAGATCTTTCAATAATGTCATTCCTACATATAAATAAGTAAAGCCAAACAGAAAAATGCTGGCAAGACTATAGATCGTCCAGTTGCTTTGATCAGATGCGATTATCAAATAGAATGGCACAATGACCTGCATTGCCCCGATGAATAAGTTGAATACTGCCACGCTTTTCGTGTTTGCTCTTCCTAAGAGCATTAAGCTGTTCAGGAAAAGTGCAGCGCCTGATAATAATAAACCTGCGTCTCCCATGATGTATGCCGGCCAGATTGAGCGGTCGGCTCTAACCTCCTTTATCAAGCTAAAAACTGTCGAATAAGAAAGAGCAATTCCATCATCCATTCAGAATAAAGGAATTGCCCATTTGTTAACTTTTTAATAATATAGCTTAATCCATCTTTTTGGACATATCTACCTTATCCATATCCTTGGATGTGAAATAACCAGGAAGGATTTCATCAATTGTTGTTTCCTTCACATCGCCATTAATGTTTGCAAGGTAAATTTTTGTATCGTCAGTTGCAAATTCTGCAATAACCTGGCGGCAGGCACCGCATGGAGAAATAGGACCATCAGTATCCCCTACGACTGCAATCGCCTTGATTTCTGTATCACCTTCGGATACAGCCTTAAAAATTGCGGTTCTTTCAGCACAATTCGTCAGGCCATACGAGGCATTTTCGATATTACAGCCTAGATAAACTTGATCATTGCTTGTAACGATTGCAGCGCCAACCTGAAACTTAGAATATGGAACGTATGCTTTGCTTCTTGCTTCAATTGCTTTTTCAACAAGCGTGTTTTTATCCATCGTCCATTCCCCATTCCCATCTTTATTAGTATTCACTTCGAGAATTGTCCAGCTCCAGCGCCTAGCCAGTTTTCATCCCTGAGAAGGCTTCTTTGAGCAGCTCGAGTCGCTTCGGTCCGCCCAATGAAGTCAAAGAACAACTTCACCGGTCGGCCCTCCGTGGCTCACAATGTGCTAGACCCGCCAGCCACAGTACGTGGCGTTTTAAGGCGGGCAGCGCATGTCGGGGCTGAGCAAGGCGCTTACGCTTTTCTTAGTATGAAGAGTCAGATGTCAGGCCGTTTACGATTGCCACGCCAGAACTTGCGCCAATTCTTGTAGCACCAGCTTCGATCATGCTTTGAGCATCCTCAAGGCTTCTTACTCCGCCGGAAGCTTTTACACCCACATCAGGGCCGACTGTTTTTCTCATTAAAGCGATGTCTTCTACAGTTGCGCCGCCTGTTGAGAATCCAGTGGATGTCTTTACAAAATCTGCTCCTGCTTTTACAGATAGCTTGCAAGCCATTTCTTTTTCTTCATCAGTAAGAAGGCAAGTCTCGATGATGACTTTAGTCAATGCTTTGCCTTTTGCTGCGTCAACTACCGCTTTGATATCCTTTTCAACCAAGTCATACTGCTTGTCTTTCAATGCGCCGATATTGATGACCATGTCCACTTCAGTGGCACCATTTTCGATTGCATTTGTAGTTTCGAATGCTTTTACTTCAGGAGTTGAAGCTCCAAGAGGGAAGCCGATAACTGTACATACTTCAACACCTTCAGCATCTTTAAGGATTTCAGCAGCCTTCTTTACCCATGTCGGGTTAACGCAAACAGAAGCAAATTTATATTCTTTTGCTTCCTCAGCTAGTTTTACAACCTCTGCTTCGGTTGCATTTGCTTTAAGTAATGTGTGGTCAATCATACCTGCTAAATCTTTTGTCATTAAATTCAAACCCTTTCCGTAAAAAAATTATGTTGAAACGCTTTCATAACAAAGAAAATATATCGCACAGATTTATTATGTGTTACTTACATAAATAATATAGCAGGTAGGTGAACATATGTAAATAACCTCGTGAACAAATGTAAAAATAAATTATGGAAGTACATGAATTTGTCATATTTCTTTTCAAAAATTTTCTTTTGACTTTGAAATCGTATTTCATTATAGTTGCTATATAAAAACGAATAAATTATCCTGCAATCGCGGGAGAGGTTCATAGCGGACACCCTCTATAAAAAACTATGGCTTTGATTATTTCAACCATATCCCAGAGGATGTGGTTTTTTATTTGATAAGCAGGGTTCCTGGGCCTCAAAAAGCGTTTGCAATTATAATAGGAGGCTTTTAAAATGGCTGGAAGAAAAAACGAGGAATTGGAAGATTTGACATTGCTTGGCAATCAGGGGACAAAATACTTGTTTGAATACAGCCCTGATATCCTTGAAACTTTTGAAAATAAACATCCGTACCGCGATTACTTTGTGAAATTCAACACACCGGAATTCACAAGTCTATGCCCGATCACAGGCCAGCCTGATTTTGCATCCATTTATATCAGCTACATTCCGGACAAGTTGATGGTCGAAAGCAAATCGCTGAAACTTTATCTTTTCAGCTTCAGGAACCACGGTGATTTCCATGAAGATTGCATGAACATCATCATGAACGACTTGATCAAGCTAATGGACCCTCGATATATTGAGGTTTGGGGCAAATTCACGCCAAGAGGCGGAATTTCAATCGATCCGTATACTAACTATGGCAAGCCTGGTACTAAGTACGAAGAAATGGCTGATTACCGGATGATGAACCATGATATGTATCCTGAAAAAGTGGATAATCGCTAAAAAAAGAGCAGCCGAGGCTGCTCTTTTTAAATTGGAAAAAATCACTCGGAATTTACAGTTCGCTATAAAAATGAATATTTCGCTATAAAAAAATCTTTATCGCTATAACTGAAAGATTTTCGCTATAAAAACAAAGTTCTCGCTGTATTTGAAAAAAGCAAACTGCCTGAATCCGAAATCCAGGCGATTTTGCTCTTCATTTTACGATACAAATACCAATTCTTTAGGGAATTTTGTTAAAATTTCGATTCCATCCTCGGTAATGACCACATCATCTTCAATTCTTACACCTGCCACGCCTGGTACATAAATTCCCGGCTCGGCAGTGAACACCATTCCTTTTTCCATTAATAAAGGATTAGTGCTTGTCAATGATGGATACTCGTGTACGCTGACACCAAGTCCGTGTCCGAGGCGGTGAGGGAAGTAATCCCCGTATCCGGCTTCTTCAATCACATTGCGTGCAGCAAGGTCAACCTCGGAGCATGCAACACCAGCTCGTGCAGTATCAAGAGCTTTCAGCTGTGCTTTTAATACGGTGTTATAAATTTCTTCCTGCTGTTTATTAATCTCACCGTAAGCAACGGTCCTTGTGATATCCGAGCAGTAACCATCCATCACAACACCAAGGTCGAACAAGACGAGGTCACCTTTTTTGATTTTTGTCAGGCCTGGTGTACCATGTGGAGCCGCTGCATTTTTACCAGTAAGGACCATCGTTGAAAACGACATCTCTGTAACGCCTTTTTTCTTCAGTTCATATTCAATCGCTGCAAGTACATCAAGCTCGGTTTTGCCTTCTTGAATTTCGTTAACTCCTGTTTGGATGGCAAAATCAGCTAGCTCACACGCTTTTCTTAGCTTCTGCAATTCCTCTTCGGTTTTTACTATGCGCATTAGGCGAAGTTTTTCTTCTGCTGAAACAAATTCAGATCCGCCAAAAAGGCCAGCCATTTTTTCATAGCGCTCTACATTAAGTTGTTCCTTCTCGATGGCTGTTTTCTTGATGGAAGGAACGCGCTTTTTAATTGCATTGTATGCCAACTCCATAGAATCATCCGTATCGCTGTAGCCGATGATTTCAAGTCCCCATCCCGCGTTTTTCGCATTTTCTTTATCCATCGCCGGGCAAATCATGAATGGTTCAGCATCCTGGAATACAGCAACAGCGAGCAGTCTTTCGTGAGGATCGCTTAAAAATCCGCTCAGGTAAAATACATTGTCAGGAGATGTAACAAAAGTGACATCGACACTATTGTCCTTCATCCAACCTGATAATGCAGCCAATCTTTCAGTCATAGAAATTCCTCCTCTGATATGTACATCACACTATGAGAGTAGCAATTCACGGTTGAAAAGTAAAACTTTTAAAGGCCAGGTTTTGTGGGTAAACAGAAAAATGAAGCAGGAGATAAGCAAGTAACGTTGAAATATCTAATTGATGATTGAAAGGAGCGATAATATGAAAGTATCTTATCACGGCCATTCTGTTGTTAAAATCGAAACAAATGGGAAGACAATCTTGATTGACCCATTTATCACTGGTAATGACCTAACTGATTTGAAGGTGGAGGATGTGAAGCCGGATGTCATCATCCTGACCCATGCCCACGGGGACCATCTGGGGGATACGGTGGAGCTGGCTCAAAAGCATGACTCACTTGTAATCGCCAACTTTGAAGTTGCTACATATTTAAGCTGGAAGGGCTTGAACACTCATGGTATGTCCATCGGAGGTGCTTATGAATTTGATTTTGGCAAAGTAAAAATGACGCCAGCATTTCATGGCACTGGCATGGTCACTGAAAACAATGAAATCATTTATGGTGGAATGCCAGCAGGAATTCTGTTCATGGCAGAAGGCAAAACCGTCTTCCATGCGGGTGATACAGGCTTATTTTCTGACATGAAGTTGATTGGCGAGAGGCATCCGATTGATCTTGCATTCCTGCCGATCGGTGATAATTTTACGATGGGACCAGAAGATGCTGCATTAGCGGCAGAATTCCTGAATGCCAAGGAAGTAGTGCCGATTCACTTCAATACGTTCCCGCCAATCAAGCAGGATCCACATGCTTTTGTAAAAATGCTTAAGAAAAACAAAGGCACCGTCCTTGAAGTTGGAGAGGCAATCGAGCTGTAACCGTCACCAAGCTGCACAAAAAGTTGTGCAGCTTTTTCTTTTTAACATGCTTTTTTTAGCTCTGGAAGCATAGATATAATGTAAGACAACCTGTAGGAGGGGGAAAATGAAGAAAAATCGATACTTGCTATACCTGCTGTTATGCGGCGTGATGCTTTACATAGCGATGCCAGAGCTTAACTTCCAGGTTGGAGGTAAAGAAGCTTTGTTTGCCGGTTCGTGGCTTTTCCTGGCTTTGTTAGTGTTTGCAGGGAATCTGGCAGCCTTTTTATACACTCCAAAAAAACGTGGCCGGACTGCCAGCAGGGGATTGGAAATCAACCAAAAAAGAAAATCACGTGTTTATACTGGCTGAGTGGATCAGCCAGTTTTTCTTTTATATAGGCTGTGAAAGCTAATTGTTGTTTTTAAATCCTGTTGATTGTAGTGGAAGGCGCGCAGACTCCTCCAAAAATGCTAACGCATTTACATCGTGCGTGGGCAAGTTCGAGGAAGTCAATCAATGTCCTGCGGGATCAGCGGGACAGGTGAGACCCCACAAGCACTTTTAGCGCTGAGGAGCCTCACCGCACGCCCCGCGGAAAGCGAAGCGCCTGGAACGGAAATCAACAGCCTAATTTAACAGAACCTTTTATAAAAAAACGCATTTTGCGATAAAAAACTCTTGAACCCTAATTAAATTGAATCCAACCCTTTAAAACCTTATAATGATAATGGATAGAACTACTTTGTACGGAAAATTATTAAAAAGGGTGAAAGTCTTGGCAACTAAGCATGAACAAATACTTCAATATATAGATGAATTGCCAATAGGAGAAAAGATATCGGTACGCCAAATCGCCAAGGCGCTTAACGTAAGCGAAGGGACTGCATACAGAGCAATAAAAGATGCTGAGAATAAAGGGTATGTCAGCACGATTGAACGAGTCGGCACCATCAGGATTGAACGGAAAAAGAAAGAGAACATTGAAAAGCTTACTTTTGCCGAAGTTGTCAATATCGTCGATGGACAAGTACTGGGCGGCCGAGCCGGACTTCATAAAACATTAAATAAATTTGTCATCGGGGCCATGAAGCTCGAAGCGATGATGCGTTATACGGGAGCGGGCAACCTGCTGATTGTCGGGAACCGAGACAAAGCGCATGAGCATGCGTTAAGGGCAGGGGCAGCTGTTTTAGTCACCGGGGGCTTTGATACGGAAGACCATGTAAAAAAGCTGGCAGATGAGCTGCAGCTGCCGATTATTTCCAGCAGTTATGATACTTTTACAGTAGCGACAATGATCAACCGTGCAATTTACGATCAGTTGATAAAAAAAGAAATTATTCTTGTGGAGGATATTCTTACACCGGTTACTGAAACGATTTTCCTTAAGGCTAATGACCGGGTATCAGATTGGTACCGACACAAGGATGAAACAATGCACAGCCGCTTTCCAGTAGTGGACCAGAATATGAAAGTAATCGGGATGATCACATCGAAAGACGTAATGGGACATGAACAGGATACATTAATTGAGAAAATCATGACAAAGAATCCCATGACAGTAAGCGGATCGACGAGTGTCGCTTCATCTGCCCACATGATGGTGTGGGAAGGCATTGAAGTACTGCCGGTTGTGGATGATGCCAACAGGCTTCAAGGCATTGTCAGCAGACAGGATGTATTGAAAGCTCTTCAAATGATCCAGCGCCAGCCACAGGTAGGGGAGACGCTTGATGATACAGTTACAAACCAGCTGGTCCTATCAAAAGGGAAAACAAAGGATGAAGACATTTTCCGCTGCCAGGTGACTCCGCAGATGACGAACCACCTTGGGACGGTTTCATATGGCGTGTTTACGACAATCGTCACAGAAGCCGCGAACCGTGTGCTGCGGGGATATAAAAAAGGCGATTTGGTTGTCGAGAATATGACGATCTATTTTATGAAGCCTGTGCAGATTGACAGTGTAATAGAGATTTATCCGAAGGTTCTCGAGGTAGGAAGGAAGTTCGGGAAGGTCGATATCGAAGCCTTCAATGACGGAGTTCTGGTAGGGAAGGCCATGATGATGTGTCAGCTAATCGACAGACACTAAATTGATTGATGGATAAAATAAAGCCGATCCTTAACCGGATCGGCTTTGTTGTGCTTAATTTTCCTGCGCTTCCTTGGCAGCTTGCGGAAGGTAGAATTTATATGCTTTAATTCCGCCCCAGACGCTCAATGAACCAATAACAATGAAAATAACACCCACGATATATGTGACAGTAGTCTGGAAAAGGAACAGTTGATTGATACCAAACAGTGCCACGAACAATCCTAGAGCAATGCTGGACTTGGCCGAAAGCCATTTTCGCTCAGCTGGGCGCTTACTGCGAACATATTTGATTTTGTAAAAGATATAAAAGACAAATGAAAGAACAATCAATAATACTAAAATAGGCATTGCATTTCCTCCAAATTCAGAATCACTCCTATTTTACCGTTAATTTAGGCAGAATGCCATACAGTAGTCTATGCATTGGCCCAATGCATAGGTTGTGGTGTTATGGAGTGTAATGTGAGATGGAGTTAATTCGTACTCACCTATTGTTTATTCGTGAAAAATAGAATTTATTCGCGGAAAATTGGATTTATTCGCAAAAAAATAGTTTTATTAGTAAAAAATAGAATTCATTCGCAAAAACCTCCCGTTTATTCGCAAACTGGAAAAAAACGCGCTTTTTTTCCAGCTAAACAATCCACGCAAAATGTCTTCCTGCTTTTCTTTTCCAAAAAATATGTTCATAATTAAGATATGAAAAAGGTGAAGGAGCATTTTAATGAAAGAGCAAATACTTGAAGCTATTGAAAATTATGAAACGATTATTATCCATCGCCATGTGAGACCGGATCCTGATGCTTACGGTTCACAAGGAGGGTTGGCTGAAATCCTGAGGGCTTCATATCCGGAAAAGAATATTTTCACTGTCGGCACAGAGGAGCCATCGCTTAATTACTTGAGAAGGCTTGATTCTATATCGGACGATACTTTTAAAGGTGCGCTAGTCATTGTCTGTGACACTGCGAATGCTGAGCGAATTTGCGATGAACGTTATCGCTTAGGGGAGCAGTTTGTGAAGATTGACCATCATCCGAATGAAGACCCTTATGGAGACCTGCAATGGGTAGATACTTCTGCGAGCTCTACCAGTGAAATGATTTATGAATTTTATCTTACTTTCAAGGATAGGGGCCTGAAGATGTCTGACGAGGCAGCCAGATTGCTGTACGCCGGAATTGTTGGCGACACTGGCCGCTTCCTGTATCCAAGCACGACAAATAAAACATTTGCCTACGCGGGGGAATTGATCCACTATAACTTCTCGCGTACCGAGCTGTATGACAGAATGTATGAACTGGCTCCTAATGTGGTGAAGTTGAATGGGTACATCCTTCAGAATTTCGAGCTGCTGGAAAATGGTGCCGCCAAGGTTGTGATGAAACGGGAACTGCTTGACCAGTATTCGGTCAAGCCATCTGAAGCATCATTGCTTGTCAGTGAACTGGGGAATGTCAGGGGAATCAAGGCCTGGGTTTTCTTCATTGAGGAAGAAGATCAAATCAGGGTACGCCTCCGTTCCAAAGGTCCTGTGATCAACACGATCGCCAGGAATTACAATGGCGGAGGCCATCCATTGGCTGCTGGAGCATCCATCTATTCATGGGACGATGTCGATAAAGTTCTTGATGACTTAATTCATGCCTGCCAGGAATAAAACGTCAATCAGCAAAAAGTAAGGTGCGTTTCAATACTGAAGCGCACCTTACTAATTTCATTTATCTATTATGAAAATAAACATTTAATGCATCTGCGATTTCCGCATTCGACCCATCGCTCATGATCTTGTAGTGGTCACCGTCAAGGGAAGATGTAAAATCATTGATTCCTTGCAGCTTTAAGAAATCATCGATGTCTGAAAGATTTTCACCTTGATTTTTAAGGCTTTTTTTACCGATAAAATCATCATTCACATATACATCATACTGGTCCTCAGTTAATTTCACCTGGTTTTCTCGGTCACGGTTATTCATGGCGTACGCAGGGAAGACACCGCCCCCGACACCACTGCCGCTATTTCCTGCTCCATTGTTAAACGTCATATGGATCCCTCCAGTCTATACCTTCGAATTTCTTTTTATATTTCCCGGTATTATCAGGAGTCACACAAACTGATGGCAACTGGAGGGAATTCCCTATGTTTTCTTGGAGGTTTTAGACAGCTTCCATGCAGAACACTCCAAAGCTGTCAAAATAACCTCGGAATCGTGACAGCTTTCATGCAGAACGCTCCAAAGCTGTCAAAATAACCCCGGAATCGTGACAGCTTTCATGTAGAACGCTCCAAAGCTGTCAAAATAACCCCGGAATCGTGACAGCTTTCATGTAGAACGCTTCAAAGCTGTCAAAATAACCCCGGAATCGTGACAGCTTCCATGTAGAACGCTCCAAAGCTGTCAAAATAAAGACCTTAATCGAAAGCTTTCCGATGTTCTCCCCTAATTAATGCAACAACACCAACGGTCAAATCAATCAAGGCTTATCTCCACCTGGATGCTGACAGAAGTATAGATGACCATTGACTTGATTTTCAGTTTATAGCGCTTGTCATTCACCTTGATGGATTTGTTTTCTATCACTCTGGTGATCAAATCCCTGCTTTTAAAAACCGAATCCAGATCCTTGGCAAGAAGCATGTTCAACTGTCCCTTGGTCTCCTCCTCTATTTCGAAAATGCTCAGCGTATCGAGCTGTTTATACTTTTTGTCATTGACGATTTTCACCTTGATTTCCTGGACAGTCAGTTTTTGCTGGTTTTTTTTGTTTAGTTCTTCATAATCCGCCATCCAGATTTGGATATCGCTTTTCAGGTCGGTGATCTCATCTTTCTGTTGCTCAATTTTTTTTGCATGCTTTTCCATCCAAGCACCATTAATGTATAAAAACAATATCCAGCTAACTAGTGCACCAACTGCTACACCTGAAAAAAATCTCTGCCAATCAGGCCTGCGGTAATAAGGGGGGATTCTCATTTTAAATATGCTCCTGTGTAAGCCAGTCAATGAGCAGAGCACCAGTTTGAGCACCGCCCATAGCAGTCAGGATCAATAAAAACTGTTTGAAAATATCTTTTGTTTCTCCGTCTAACAGCCCTTTTTCAAAGCTGTAAACTGTATCAAATGTTCCGCCAATCGCAGCGATGATGGCCCAGATCCTGATGGAGCCGGAAAAACGGGCGATTTCCGTCATTAAGGGTTGGCCTGTTAAAAAAGCGGCCAATCCTCCTATCAAAGAGCCGCCAAGCAAAACACCAAGTGCAATAAAGTACGCTTCAAATAAACCCGGGATAAATGGCTGGTTCATAGTAAACACCCTTCAATAAAAAATCGATTTTTTCCTCGTAATTCATCATATGGACAATCTGCATTTAATATGTTTAAACTTCCTTGAACAAAAGGAGAACATATTTTCTTTTTTTACCTTAAAAGCCTATAATGAAAGAAGAAGAACCTTTAAGGGTGTGAGAGAAATGCCATTTATTCACCTTCATGTCTATAGTGCATACAGCTTGCTCACGAGTACGGCGACAGTAGAGCAGCTCGTCCGCGATGCCAGGGCAAAAGGATTTTCAGCACTCGCACTGACGGACCGCAATGTAATGTACGGAACGGTCGCATTTTATAAAGAATGCCTGAGGAACTCGATCAAACCTCTGCTGGGCCTGACTGTTGACGTTGTCAGCCCAACATTGGAACACGAATCCTTTCCGCTTGTGCTTCTCGCGAAAAACAATGAGGGATTCCAGAACCTGATCAAGATTTCAAGTGCTGTACAGACGAAATCACCCGAGGGAATACCGGTGAAATGGCTTAAGCATTATGCTTCAGGCTTATTTGCGATAACTCCTGGGACCCAGGGAGAAATAGAATATTTTTTAACAAACAGTGAAAGAGAGAAAGCACTGCAGACAGTGGATTTATACAAGCAAATCTTTGGCAGGGATAACTTTTACCTATCTATTCAGGACCAGGGCCTTCCCGGGCAAAAGGAGTTAGTCGAACAGCTGGCAAGGTTGGGAACGGAAACCAACACGCCACTGGCTGCCTCCAACCAGGTGCATTATCTGGAAAAAGAAGATTCATTTGCCCAGGAGTGCCTGCTGGCAATCAGGAATGGTGAGAAACTCCAGGATGATGCCCGTGAAAAGCTGGGCAGCAGCGAATTTTACCTAAAGCCAGCAAAAGAAATCGGCGAGCTGTTCTCAGAGTATCCTGAAGCATTGGAGAATACGCTGAATATAGCGGAGAATTGCAATGTCATGCTTGACTTTGAAACAAGGCATCTACCAAAGTTCCCTGTAGAGCCAGGGAAAAATGCAGATGGGATGCTCGAAGAACTGTGCTTTCAGGGACTTGAAAAGCGTTATGGGAATCCGTCCCCAAAACATATAGACAGACTGAAATATGAACTGTCAATTATTAAAAAAATGAACTTCAGCGATTACTTCCTGATTGTGTGGGATTTCATAAAATACTCCAGGGAAAGGGGAATCCTGATAGGACCGGGACGTGGTTCGGCGGCTGGTTCAATCGTTTCTTATGTATTGTACATAACCGATGCCGACCCGATTGAACATAATCTTCTCTTCGAAAGGTTCTTGAATCCCGAACGTATTTCGATGCCTGATATCGATATCGACTTCCCGGATAATCGCAGGGATGAGGTTATTGAATATGTCGCATCCAAATATGGCGAGCTACATGTAGCACAGATTGCAACTTTTGGAACCCTTGCTGCGAAGGCTGCAGTAAGGGATGTTGGCCGCGTTTTCGGCTTGAACGCGAAGGAGCTCGAACGGCTTTCAAGGCTCGTTCCATCGAAGCTTGGCATCACCCTGAAAGATGCGATCAAGGAATCTGCTGGGTTAAGGGATTTCATTGAAGAATCCTCCAAGAATAAGAGAATCCTTGAAACGGCAATCAAGCTTGAAGGTTTGCCGCGGCATACTTCCACACACGCTGCGGGTGTAGTAATCAGCGAATTGCCACTTACTAATGTCGTGCCGATCCAATCCGGTCAGTCAAAAGTATTCCTGACCCAATATTCAATGGACCATCTTGAAGAAATAGGTCTGTTGAAGATGGATTTCCTTGGATTAAGGAATCTGACTTTAATAGATTCGATCCTTCATTCCATCCAGCAGAAAACAAGGCGCAAGCTGGGCATTCATGATATTCCGGTTGAAGATAAAGACACTTTCAAGATGCTTGGAAGGGGAGAGACGACCGGTATTTTCCAGCTGGAATCTGAAGGAATGAGAAAGGTACTGACGAGGCTGGAACCAACAAGGTTTGAAGATATTGTTGCAGTCAACGCGCTTTACCGTCCAGGCCCGATGGAAAATATTCCGCTGTTCATTGACCGCAAGCATGGAAGACAGCCTATAGACTATTATCATAAGGACCTCGAACCGATCCTCCGGGATACATATGGGGTAATCGTTTACCAGGAGCAAATCATGCAGATTGCATCACAAATGGCCGGCTTTTCCTTGGGTGAAGCGGACTTGCTGCGGAGAGCCGTTTCAAAGAAGAAGAAGGAAGTCCTTGCCCAGGAACGTGAACATTTTGTGAATGGGGCTATAAAGAAAGGATATGACACGCAAACAGCGAATTTAATCTATGATTTGATTGTCCGATTTGCTAACTACGGCTTTAACCGCAGCCATGCGGTTGCATACAGCATGATTGCCTACCAGTTGGCGTACCTAAAAGCTCATTTTCCGCTTTACTTTATGGCTGAGCTGCTTACTTCGGCAATTGGCAATGATGTGAAAATCGCACAGTATGCAAGAGAACTGCAGCAAATGGAAATCAAACTTCTTCCTCCATCGATCAACAGAAGTGCTTTCAGCTTTCAGCCAGAGGGGGACGCGGTCCGGTACAGCCTCGCAGGAATCAAAGGAGTAGGAATCGCCTCTCTCAAGGAAATATTCCAGGCGAGACGAAACCAGCCATTTAAGGATATATTCGATTTTTGTATCCGGGTGCCTCAAAAGGCTGCCTCAAGAAAAGTGCTCGAAGCATTGATTTATTCAGGGGCCTTCGATGAATTCGGCCAGGACCGCGCTGTTCTTTTAGCCACTGTTGATGTTGCGATTGAACACGCACAGCTTGTGGCTCCTGATGACTCCGGCCAGATTGATATGTTCGCTGAAGCAGAGTTTTCCTTGAAGCCAAAGTATACCCAGGTCGACCCGATGCGGATTGAAGACAAGCTCAGCCTGGAAAAGGACGTACTCGGAGTCTATTTATCCAAGCACCCTGCTTCGATTTATGAAAAGGAATTCAAGACAGCCGGTGTTAAAAAGATTGCCTCAAAATCTCCGGGCAGCAAAGTAAGGCTTGGAGTCTATATCACTGAGGAAAAGAAAATCCGGACGAAAAAAGGAGAAGCAATGGCCTTCCTCACCATTAGCGATGCAAGCGGGGAAACGGATGCTGTCATATTCCCATCTGTATATAAGCAGTATGGGAATGTATTGGGCCAGGGGAAAATGGCGCTGTTAGAAGGAAAGTTCGATGAAAGAGAGGGGAAGAGCCAATTTATCGTGCAACAAGTGCTCGACCTTGATAAAGAAGCAGAAAAAAAACCGGTATTATATTTGCGGATTTCCAGGGGAACAGACAGTACTGGCAAGATGAACGAAGTCAAAGCTTTATTGAAAAAACATCATGGTGCTGTTCCGGTAATCGTTTATAACGAAGAAACCGAGAAATCACTGCTGCTGCCGAGCGAGTTCAGTGTTAACGCAGAACAGGGAAGTATGGGAGATTTAAAGAAGGTATTGGGTGACACTAATGTCGTCCTGAAAAATTAGTTCTTTACAAGTATAATAGATGTGTTATATTGGAAAAGGATATGTGTGGTCAGACCACTGAAGTAGGCAACTTTTTCTATAACCAGGTATTTTTTCGTAAGTTATTGTCACTTCTGGAAGAAATTCTGTCATCCTCGTTCGCGCTGTTAACGAATTAGTTAATGAGCCGACAGTGAGTGGGACGAAAGCGACGATCTTTGGCGAAGAAAGCCTATAACTAAGGAGTGGACCTGAGTGACTTTACGTGAAGAAGCTTTGCACATGCACCGTGTAAACAAAGGAAAATTAGAATCAAAATCAAAAGTACCTGTAAGGAATGCAAGAGATCTGAGTCTTGCTTATTCTCCTGGTGTGGCGGAGCCTTGCAAGGAAATATATGATAAGCCAGAAACCGTTTATGATTATACAATGAAGGGCAATATGGTAGCGGTCGTATCTGATGGAACAGCAGTTTTGGGTCTTGGAAATATCGGTCCTGAAGCCGCGCTTCCAGTAATGGAAGGAAAAGCTGTCCTTTTTAAGAGCTTTGCTGGTGTCGACGCGTTTCCAATCTGTTTGAATACAACAGATGTTGATAAAATTGTTGAAACTGTAAAACTGCTTGAGCCGACATTCGGTGGAGTCAACCTCGAAGATATCGCAGCGCCAAACTGCTTCGCTGTAGAAGAACGTTTGAAAAAAGAAACGAATATCCCGGTATTCCACGATGATCAACATGGAACTGCGATAGTAACAGTGGCAGGTCTCGTGAATGCGCTGAAAATCGTCGGCAAAAAAATGAACGAAATTAAAGTGGTTGCAAACGGAGCTGGAGCTGCGGGAATTGCAATTATTAAGCTTTTATATTCATACGGAGTCCGTGACATAATCATGTGCGATACGAAGGGAGCGATCTATGAAGGACGCCCTAACGGCATGAATGCAATCAAGGACGAAGTTGCTAAATTCACGAACCGTGACAACGTTGAAGGATCCCTTTCGGATGCCATCAAGGGCGCGGATGTGTTCATCGGAGTTTCCGTCGCTGGAGCATTGACTTCTGAAATGGTCCAAACGATGAATAATGACCCGATTATTTTTGCGATGGCAAATCCGGTGCCGGAAATCATGCCTGAGGAAGCCAAGGCAGCAGGAGCGGCAGTAATAGGTACAGGCAGATCCGATTTCCCTAACCAGGTGAATAATGTACTTGCATTCCCGGGAATCTTCCGCGGTGCATTGGATGCCAGGGCTACCCATATTAATGAAAAGATGAAGGTGGCTGCTGTTGACGCGATCGCAAGCCTGATTGAGGAGTCCGAGCTTTCGAGTGATTACGTCATTCCTGGTCCATTTGACCCGCGTGTAGCACCTGCTGTTGCGGCGGCTGTTGCGAATGCAGCGATGGAAACAGGAGTCGCGCGCATTAAAGTGGATCCGGAAGAAGTCAAAGAACGTACTATGCGTCTTGCATTAATTGGAAAAGGTGAGTGATCTCTTAGTGGCACAGCCTGAAAAAAACACAAAAGTATATGTGGAAATCGTCAGGCAGCTAAGGGAAATGATTAATAAAGACGGCTTAAAGCCAGGAGATAAAATTCCATCCGAACGTGAGCTTTCAGAGCGCCTGAATGCCGGGCGCTCCTCCGTTCGCGAGGCATTGCGTGCCCTTGAGCTTCTCGGCCTAATCGAGACGAGAAGAGGAGAAGGAACGTTTATCAGGGACTTCCGAGGCAATCAGCTTGTCCAATTATTAAGCACCTTTATCCTGCAGGATGAAAAAGCTAAATTTGATGTGATAGAAACGAAAAATATGATTGAGGTCGATTGTCTTAACCTGGCTGCTGAAAAGTTTCAGGAAGATGAAATCGGAAGATTAAAGGTCTGGATAGATGACCATAATTTTGAGGACGAGGAATTTTTCAGGAAAATTGCCGAACATGCTGACAATCATCTTTTTTATCGAATTTGGTATATATTGAATGATTATTATAATGCGCTTCAGCTGAAAGTATCACCGGCTGAAAAAGAAGATTATCACAAACTGGTAGACTCGCTTGAAACAAAAAGAGGAGACCTGATCCTGGAAAGGTATCGCATGCTGCGGAAAATGTCGACAGAATGACGACATGAAGTAACATCTTTTGAAGAAAGGATGTTATATACTTGTGGACATGCCTATGATGCCTGGAGGGCAGCCTCTCTTTCTTTTTTGAAATAGTGGTCTGGCCACCTAGTGCTTTATTCCTAAATTTAGGATATTACAAAACAACCAGTATTATTCGGAGGGGGTTATAACTTGCTTAAGGAACTTTTTACGAAAACGAAAAAGAAGAAGTACGCGACAATTCCTTCTGAAGCAGCGAAGCAGGATGTTCCTGAAGGAATCATGACTAAATGCCCGAACTGCAAGAAAATCATGTATACGAAAGAACTGAATAAAAATTGCAAGGTGTGTCTCCAGTGCGGTTACCACCATCAGATGAATTCAGCTGAACGGATCAAAAGCTTTTTGGATGCTGGCAGTTTCAGTGAGTTGGACCGAGAGATGGTATCAGGCAATCCACTCGGTTTCCCAGGCTATGTGGAAAAGCTTGAAAAGGATCGGGAAAAAACAGGCTTGAATGAGGCAGTAGTTACCGGCCTGGGCAGTGTGAACGGGTATGATGTCTCGATTGCAATAATGGATGCTACTTACCGGATGGGAAGTATGGGGTCTGTCGTAGGGGAAAAAATTACGAGGGCAATCGAAAAGGCCGATGAATTGTCAATTCCTTTCATTATTTTTACCGCATCAGGCGGTGCAAGGATGCAAGAAGGTGTCCTGAGTTTGATGCAAATGGCGAAAACAAGCGTCGCTTTGAAAAGGTTCAGTGATAATGGCGGGTTGATCATCTCAATCATGACTCACCCGACAACAGGTGGAGTTTCAGCGAGTTTTGCATCGCTTGGGGACTACAATCTTGCAGAACCCGGAGCTTTAATTGGCTTCGCAGGACGCAGGATCATTGAACAAACAATCCGTGAAGAGCTGCCGGAAGACTTCCAGACATCGGAATTCTTGCTGAAGCACGGACAGCTTGATGCTGTAATCTCGAGAACAGACTTAAAAGATCAAGTCGCGAGAATACTTGAAATCCATCAGCCAGGAGGGACATTCGAATGGCAGGAGAACTAGAATTTGAGAAACCGATATTGGAATTAAGGAAAAAAATTAGTGAGCTAAAGGAATTCACCAAGAATACGGATGTAGATCTCACTTCTGAAATAGATAAACTCGAAGCAAGGCTCCAAAAGCTTGAATCTGAAATATACGAGAACATGAAACCGTGGGACAGGGTGCAGATTGCCCGCCATCCTAATCGCCCGACTACACTTGAATATATCTCTTTGCTATTCACCGATTTCTTCGAATGTCACGGTGACAGGTCATATGGAGATGATGAAGCAATTGTTGGCGGTATCGCCAAGTTCCACGGCTATCCCGTGACAGTCATAGGCCATCAGCGTGGAAAAGATACAAAGGAAAATATCCGCAGGAATTTTGGCATGCCACATCCTGAAGGTTACAGGAAAGCTTTGCGTTTGATGAAGCAAGCTGAAAAATTCAGGCGTCCGATCATTTGCTTCATCGATACGAAGGGGGCTTACCCTGGAAAAGCTGCAGAAGAGCGGGGACAGAGTGAGGCGATTGCCAGAAATCTGTTCGAGATGGCAGGGCTGAAGGTTCCTGTAATTTGTGTCGTCATCGGTGAAGGCGGGAGTGGTGGAGCACTGGCACTTGGAGTCGGCAATTACATTCATATGCTGGAAAACTCCACGTACTCAGTTATCTCACCTGAAGGCGCAGCGGCTATTCTTTGGAAAGATTCTTCTTTGGCAAAAAAAGCGGCCGAAACGATGAAGATTACAGCACCAGACCTTAAAGGACTTGGGATCATTGATGAAATCATTCCCGAAGTAAAGGGCGGGGCACATAAAGATCTAAAGCAGCAGGCAAAGTATATGGATAAAGTTTTAAAAGATTCGATGTCGGAACTGCTTGTCCTTGATGAAGATACACTGCTGAGCCAGCGCTATGAAAAATATAAACGAATTGGAGAGTTTTCGTTTCCAACTGAATTTATAGGGGTAAAATAAAACGTGCGCAACCGCACGTTTTATTTTTTGGGATAAACACGCTATTTTACGCATTGAGGTTGTTTTTCACACTAACATGTATACCGTGTTTTGGAATACATAGAAGGCTATTCCTTCACCTAAAGTGGAGATGGCCATGATAGGGTTGAGGGAAGGCAACATAGATACTAATAGAGCCTTTTAAACCTATTGAAGCGCTTGCAATTACATGATAATTCCGTCTTATTGTCAATATTGAGGATTCAGTTGAGATAAGGTAATCTACGTGGTATTTTAGAAATATTCCCGGGTATTCTGTTTATAATAAGACAAGCTAATATCAGAATACTACAGTGATTTGTTTTTGGTAGAGTACATACTGAATGAGGTGAAAAGATGAAAAGAATTGGTGTTTTGACGAGCGGCGGGGATTCGCCCGGCATGAATGCTGCAGTTCGTGCGGTTGTTAGAAAAGCGATCTACCATGATGTAGAAGTTTATGGTGTATTTGGCGGATACGCAGGCTTGATGGGCGGAAATATTAAGAAGCTGGAGCTTGGCTCAGTTGGTGATATCATCCACCGGGGTGGAACGTTCCTTTATTCGGCTCGAAGCGAAGAATTCAAGACGAAGGAAGGCCAGCAAAAAGGAATCGAGCAATTGAATAAGCTTGGTATTGACGGACTAGTCGTCATTGGCGGAGACGGTTCTTACAGAGGGGCAAAAGCGTTGACTGAGCAAGGATACCCTTGTGTCGGTGTTCCTGGAACAATTGACAATGATATTCCAGGAACTGAGTTCACAATCGGATTTGATACTGCGCTAAATACTGTCATCGATGCAATCGATAAAATCCGTGATACTGCTTCTTCACATGAAAGAACGTTTGTTGTAGAAGTTATGGGACGCAACGCTGGAGACCTTGCATTATGGGCTGGTCTGGCAGGCGGTGCGGAAACAATCCTGATTCCTGAGGATCCCCATGACATGAAGGACATAGCTCACCGTCTTAAAAAAGGTCATGAACGTGGTAAAAAACACAGTATCATTGTTGTAGCAGAGGGTGTCATGAACGGTTATGATTTCGCGAAGCAATTACAGGAAGAGACTGACTTTGATACACGTGTAACCGTCCTTGGCCATGTTCAGCGCGGCGGAACACCTACAGCATTCGACCGTGTACTCGCAAGCAGGCTGGGAGCACGGGCAGTAGAGCTTTTATTGGAAGGTAAAGGCGGACGTGCTGTCGGAATGGAAAACAACAAGATGGTCGATTACGATATCATTGAAGCTCTGGCAAAAGAGCATACTGTTGATTTGAACTTATATAAATTATCAAAAGAGCTTTCTATTTAAATCTCTTTACAGTAAACCAGGAGGTTGCAAGCTATGCGCAAAACAAAAATTGTTTGTACGATTGGTCCCGCTAGTGAAAGTGTAGACAAATTGGTTCAATTGATAGAAGCAGGTATGAATGTTTCCCGCCTTAATTTTTCACACGGAAATCACGAAGAACACGCAGCACGTATCAAGAATATCAGAGAAGCTGCAGGTAAAACAGGGAAGAATGTAGGTATCCTTCTTGATACAAAAGGCCCTGAAATCCGCACGAACGATATGGAAAACGGAGCGATTGAGCTAACGACTGGCCAGGAGTGCATCGTTTCCATGACAGAAGTTCTAGGAACGCCTGAAAAGTTCTCTGTTACTTATGACCAGTTGATTGATGATGTACACCCAGGGGCGAAAATTCTCCTTGATGACGGCTTAATCGGGTTAGAAGTTATCAGCATCGACAAGCCTAGCAATGAAATTAAAACTAGAGTTATGAACAGCGGAACGCTTAAGAATAAAAAAGGTGTGAACGTACCAGGTGTATCTGTTAACCTGCCAGGAATCACCGAGAAAGACGCAAAGGATATTCTCTTCGGTATTGAACAAGGTGTAGATTTTATCGCAGCATCTTTTGTGCGCCGTGCGACAGACGTATTGGAAATCCGCCAGCTTCTTGAAGAAAACAAGGGTTCCCATATACAAATCATCCCTAAAATCGAAAACCAGGAAGGCGTCGACAACATCAATGAAATCCTTGAAGTTTCAGATGGCCTGATGGTTGCCCGTGGAGACCTCGGAGTAGAAATTCCAGCAGAAGAAGTACCTCTTGTACAAAAAGCATTAATTAAGAAATGTAACACACTTGGCAAGCCTGTAATCACAGCAACCCAGATGCTTGATTCCATGCAGCGCAACCCGCGCCCGACACGAGCGGAAGCAAGTGACGTAGCAAATGCGATCTTTGACGGTACAGATGCTATCATGCTTTCTGGCGAAACAGCTGCAGGACAGTACCCAGTTGAAGCTGTGCAGACAATGCATAATATCG
Organism: Mesobacillus boroniphilus; assembly: GCF_018424685.1. NCBI lineage: Bacteria > Bacillati > Bacillota > Bacilli > Caryophanales > Bacillaceae > Mesobacillus > Mesobacillus boroniphilus. Next base: position 2,382,338 of record NZ_QTKX01000001.1, on the reverse strand, counting down.
CTTCACGAGCAGAACAAGCACTTGATCATAAAGAATTGTTATCTGCCCGAAGTAAAGACACTGAACACAATATTACGGATGCTATTGGACAATCGGTTGCACATACAGCGTTAAACCTAGAAGTGAATGCAATCATTACACCGACTGAAAGCGGCCATACAGCGCGTATGATCTCTAAATACCGTCCTAAGGCACCAATCATTGCATCAACTTCCAATGACCATGTAGTCCGCCGCCTGGCACTTGTATGGGGAGTCTATCCGCAGCTTGGCCAGAAAGCTGAAACTACAGATGAAATGCTGGCAGTTGCAGTTGAAGAAAGTGTGAACAGCGGTCTTGTATCCCACGGTGACCTTGTAGTGATCACAGCGGGTGTGCCGGTTGGAGAAGCAGGCACAACTAATCTGATGAAGATCCATGTAGTAGGCGATATCCTTGCAAAAGCTCAAGGTATCGGACGCAAATCTGCATACGGAAAAGTAGTCGTAGCAAAGGATGCACAAGAAGCAATCAATAAGGTAAAACAAGGCAGCATCCTCGTAACAATCGGCTCAGACCGTGAAATGGTCCCAGCACTCGAGAAGTGCAGCGCCCTGATCACTGAAGAAGGCGGTTTGACAAGCCATGCGGCAGTAGTCGGATTAAACCTTGGAATCCCAGTCATTGTAGGCGTAGAAAACGCAATGCAACTATTTAAAGATGGCCAGGAAATTACGGTTGACTCAGCAAGAGGAGTCATCTACAAAGGGCATGCCAGCGTTTTATAATATCGTTAATGCTTAAAATATATTTAGCGTGAAATCATACCGGATTTCACGCTTTTATTTTTGGAGATTCTGAAGTCATAATAGGTTCGAACAAAACAGCGGGTGATCTTGCTAGAAATATCCGAAGTTAACCAATGTTCGGACAAAACATCGGTGTTTCTCGCCGGTACTGTCTGAAGTCGATCCATGTTCGGATATTTAACGGAATCAGTCCTTAGTGTTCGCGCCGCCAGTTCATACTTTTAGCGATTTCCAGCAATCATATTATTGTATTATCGTCAGCGGGGACCGTATAATATAAGGACACGCTATTCCAAAACATTGAGGTGGAGAATGAAATATATTTTTTTGTTTTTAGTTATTGTTCCGGCTGCTGAGATTGGTGTTCTGCTTCTTTCAGGTCAAACGTTCGGTATTTGGCCGACGATTCTGCTTATCATCCTAACGGGTTTTTTGGGGGCTTTTTTGGCAAAGCAGCAGGGTTTGGAAACGATAAGGAGAACTCAGGACCAGTTAAGGAGAGGCATGATGCCTGGAGATGTCATCCTGGATGGAGTGAGCATCCTCGTTGGCGGTACTCTGCTTCTAACACCGGGCTTCATTACTGACAGTCTGGGATTTTTACTCCTGGCACCACCGACCAGGAAATTTTTCAAAGCATTAATGCTAAAATTATTCCGTAACTGGATCGATAAAGGTACGATCAAAGTAATTCGTTAACATAGAAAAGCGTAAGCGCCTTGGTCAGTCCCGACAAGCACTGGAGGGCCGACCAGTCAAGTCGTTCTTTGACTTCATTGGTCGGGCCGAAGTGACTCAAGGGGCTAGGCGCTGAAGCTGGACAAATAGAAAACGCCAACCCCACTGAGGTTGGCGTTTTGTTTTGATTGTTGCATTTCGAAATTATTGGGTTCCAAAAATAGATACTTTACCATGTCTATACAATATTTTTCAGCCTTATTTTAGATGACTTCGTCTTTGCCTTTAATGAATGCCCAAATATCCTGGAATACATTAGCACGTTGCAGAGTATTGAAAATCACCAGGATTACGGGACCGACAATCAATCCCAGGAAGCCGATGGTCTTGAAACCGACAAACAGGGCGATCAAGGTGGCCAGCGGGTCAAGCCCAATGCTTGATGAAAGAATTTTCGGCTCCATTACCTGCCTTTGGACGAGTACGACAATGTATAAGACGCCTAAACCGATTGCAGTACTCATCTCACCGGCTATCGCTTCATAAATGATCCACGGGACAAAAACAGCCCCCGTACCAAGATATGGAATGATGTCAACTATACCGGTAACCAGGGCAATTGTGATGGCATAATCGATACGAAGGATCAGCAGACCAATCAGGATAATGACGGTAGTGATCGAAACCAGTGTTGCCTGAGCCCTGACAAAGCCGAATAATGCTTTTTTTAAATCGTCAAAAACGGTCTTGCTGCTCGTCATTGCGCGATTAGGCAAAAACCTGGTACCCTTTGCGGATAATCTATACCAGTCCTTACTTATGAAGAAAGTCCCTAATAATGAGAAAATAAGGACCGTCGCGGCATTCGGGAACCAGGACAGAATGTTTGGGATTTTTTCAAAAAAGTCCTTGATAAAATTCCCTGCCGTTGTCCCGAAGGTGGCGCCGACATTCTGGATATTATCCACTATGGTATCCTGCTGCCCCGACTCAAGGCTTTGGAACATACTGGTTAGCTGATTGTAAAGTGGGATAAGTTGAGCAGCAAATAAATGTTCAATATAATCAATCAATGTAATCAGATGTTCAGGGACAACTTTTGCAAGGTATTCAGCGCCAGAAGCAATCTCGACCACAAGCAATGTGATCAACCCAGCGAACACCAACATGATCAGCACAAGGGAAATGAATACTGCGAGTGCCCTGGGCATTTTTGCGCGTGTCTGGAAAAAGTTGACGAGCGGATTCATCATAAAAGCAATAAGGAAGCCGATGATGAATGGATAAGTTACCTTGGAAACGAAAAAAAGTGCAAGCGCGCCAGCCACAACGACACCTATCACGTAAATAAAGCGTAATGTCCTATGTAGATATATGGGATTCAAACAGGTTCCTCCTTTTGGAATGGGCCACTGGTTGCCAATACTGTTTGTATATCTTAAAAGCTTGATGCCAGTCCTGAAAGTTTCCTAAAATATACGGTTTATCATTTTAAAAGATTCGATTTAATTTTTAAAAATCCTTTAAAAACCAAAATATCTTTGATTAAGGCTTTCTTCGAAGTGAATGTTGCTTTTCGAACAAAGCTTGGGGGGAGACTTTTGAACCAGGGATGCATAGAAAGATGTGCAAACCTACATAGATTACATATAATGAATCTTGCCGAAAGCGGATTGAGTCCCAATTGAATTCTGCATTTATACAAACACTTAAAGCGTATAATCAGTAGGTGCAGCAATCTTTATCCTACTTGCTTGGTGTAATATTTTTAATTATGTTACAATAGTTTTAACTGTGGAAGGATGACAATTTATGCTTGAGCCTATGCTTTTTTTATTTACTTTATTGGCGATTGCTTTTTTGGCTAAAAACCAATCGTTAATTATTGCGGTCCTGGTCTTGCTTGTGATGAAGCTTGCTGGTTTTGAAGCTAAGACATTTTCCCTGCTCCAGGGGAAGGGCATTAACTGGGGAGTTACGATTATCACTATTGCTGTCCTGGCACCGATTGCCAGCGGTGATATTGGCTTCAAGGATTTAGGTGGTGCTTTCAAATCACTTTATGCATGGATTGCCCTGATTTCAGGAATGGCAGTTGCTCTGCTTGCTAAGGGTGGAGTTACCTTGCTGGCAGAAGATCCCCATATAACAACCGCACTCGTCCTGGGAACAATTCTGGCCGTTTCATTATTCAAAGGAGTAGCAGTAGGTCCTTTGATTGGTGCCGGTATCGCATTTGCGGCAATGAAAATCTTTGAAGTATTTAAATAGCCTTTTTGTAAAATAATATTTTATATTGATTTAAGTTGTTTTCATTCACAAATGTCAGATAATTGTTTATAATAGGACTTGTAACTGCTTCCATCCCCCTACATAGGCCTGGGGATGGAGTGAGTATCCACGGTTTTTTCAATTTAACAAAATGTAAGCATTTTCTTTTTTGCCGGCTGCCTGAGCAAGCGCTCGATACCCAGAGCATCGTATAGATGGCATTTCGGCTGGAATCGGTCTGTCGCCGGCGTATGGTCCGGCTTTTCGTATAAAGTGTCAGAAATTTCTTTTTTTCTGATCGCTGTTTTTAACAGCAATTCACATACAGACAAAATGGGATATGGGGAAATTAACTACAAAGGAGAGATTGAGTATGACAGTAACACGTGGTCTTGAAGGGGTAGTGGCAACAACATCTTCTATCAGCTCTATTATCGACGACACGCTGACTTATGTAGGCTATGACATTGATGATCTAGCTGAGAATGCTAGTTTTGAAGAAGTGATTTACTTATTATGGCATCGCAAGCTTCCTACAGCGGCAGAATTGGACGAATTGAAGAAGCAGCTTGCAGAGAATGCGGCATTGCCAAAAGAAGTATTGGAACATTTCAAAATGTACCCGATTGACAAAGTCCATCCGATGGCTGCCGTTCGCTCGGCTGTATCTCTTTTAGGATTATATGACGATGAAGCTGATGTAATGGAAAAAGAATCGAATTACCGCAAAGCGATCCGCCTCCAGGCTAAGATGCCAGCGATCGTTACGGCTTTCGCAAGAGTAAGGAAAGGTCTTGAGCCTATCGCGCCAAGAGAAGACCTTAACTTCGCGGCAAACTTCCTTTACATGCTAACTGGGGATGAGCCTGATGAAGTAGCAGTAGAAGCAATGAATAAGGCGCTAGTGCTGCATGCTGACCATGAATTGAATGCTTCAACATTCACTGCACGTGTCTGCGTTGCGACACTGTCTGATGTGTACTCTGGTGTTACAGCTGCGATCGGTGCATTGAAAGGACCTCTTCATGGAGGAGCAAATGAAGCAGTTATGAAAATGCTGACTGAAATTGGCACTCTTGAAAATGTTGATCCAGCAATTCGCGGCAAGCTTGCGAACAAAGAAAAAATCATGGGCTTTGGACACCGTGTTTACCGCCAGGGAGATCCTCGTGCGAAACACTTGAGAGAAATGTCCAAGAGGCTGACTGAGCTAACTGGTGAACCTCACTGGTACGAAATGTCCACTAAGATTGAAGAAATCGTGACAGGTGAAAAGAACCTGCCGCCAAATGTTGACTTCTATTCAGCATCTGTATATCACAGCCTTGGCATCGACCATGACCTGTTCACGCCAATCTTTGCCGTAAGTCGTGTATCAGGATGGCTTGCACATATCCTTGAGCAGTATGACAACAACCGCCTGATCCGCCCTCGTGCAGACTATACAGGCCCTGGCAAACAAGAATATGTTGCCATCGAAAAGAGATAATTATTAGAGATAAAGGAGCAATATTTTACTTTTTAGTGAAAAATTGCTGTAATAGGAGAGTAAGGAAGTTAAGCATACTTTTGAACTCCTGTTAGTTAAAAGGATGCCTGACTTACAATTTGAAAGGTTAGTGGCAATTCAAGCCTGCTAACCTTTGATTCTTGTCTGGCACCGCATTTATCGGAACCAGACAAAAAGCTTTGAAGATTTCAATGTTGAATGATTTTGGAGGGAGAGAATAATATGCAAGGTGAAAAAATCTCAGTTAAAGATGGAGTATTAAACGTACCAAACAATCCAATCGTTCCTTTTATCGAAGGTGACGGTACAGGTCCAGACATCTGGGCAGCTTCTGTACGCGTTCTTGATGCTGCTGTTGAAAAAGCATACAAGGGTGAGCGTAAAATTGTCTGGAAAGAAGTTCTTGCTGGAGAGAAGGCATTCAACCAAACTGGTGAGTGGCTTCCAAGTGAAACATTAGAGTTAATCAATGAATACTTAATCGCGATTAAGGGTCCTTTAACAACACCTATCGGTGGCGGAATCCGTTCTCTTAACGTTGCATTGCGTCAAGAGCTGGACTTATTCGTGTGCCTGCGTCCTGTTCGCTGGTTCGAAGGAGTTCCTTCACCTGTAAAGCGTCCTCAGGACACTGACATGGTTATTTTCCGTGAAAACACTGAAGATATCTATGCGGGTATCGAGTATGCAAGCGGATCTGACGAGGTGAAGAAACTTCTTGCATTCCTGCAGAACGAAATGGGTGTAAATAAAATCCGTTTCCCTGAAACTTCAGGTATCGGTATCAAGCCTGTATCCAAAGAAGGAACAGAGCGCCTTGTACGTTCAGCGATCAATTACGCCATCACAGAAGGCCGTAAGTCACTAACGCTTGTACATAAAGGCAATATCATGAAGTTCACAGAAGGCGCGTTCAAAAACTGGGGATATGAACTTGCTGAAAAAGAATTCGGTGATAAGGTATTCACATGGGCTCAGTATGACAAGATTAAGGAAGAACAAGGTACGGATGCAGCAAACAAAGCTCAGGCTGACGCAGAGGCTGCTGGCAAGATCATCGTGAAAGATGCGATTGCGGATATCTTCCTTCAGCAAATCCTTACACGTCCGAAAGAGTTCGATGTTGTTGCAACAATGAACCTTAACGGTGACTACATTTCTGATGCACTTGCAGCACAGGTAGGCGGTATCGGTATCGCTCCTGGAGCAAACATCAACTATGAAACTGGCCACGCTATTTTCGAAGCGACTCACGGAACAGCTCCTAAATATGCTGGTTTGGATAAGGTAAACCCATCTTCAGTTATCCTTTCAGGTGTACTTATGCTTGAACACCTTGGCTGGACTGAAGCTGCTAACCTGATCGTCAAGTCTATGGAAAAATCAATCGCTTCTAAGGTTGTAACATATGACTTCGCACGTTTGATGGATGGCGCTACAGAAGTCAAGACTTCTGAGTTCGGTGACGAACTGATCAAGAACATGGGCTAAAATGTGCGGAAGGCTATCCTTTTTAAGGATAGCCTTTACATAAATAACATATATTTTTAAAAATATATTCGTTCTGAGGAGGAAGCCTTATGTCATTGAAACGCAAAAAGATTTCAGTCATTGGTGGAGGATTCACAGGAGCAACAACAGCATTCTTGTTAGCACAGAAGGAACTTGGGGATGTAGTATTAGTCGATATCCCTCAAATGGAAAACCCTACAAAGGGTAAAGCGCTTGATATGCTTGAAGCGAGCCCAGTCCAAGGCTTTGACGCGAACATTACCGGTACTTCCAGCTATGAAGATACGAAAGACTCAGATATCGTTGTTGTAACAGCTGGTATTGCGCGTAAACCTGGCATGAGCCGTGATGACCTTGTCCAGACGAACCAGAAAATCATGAAAAGTGTATCCCAGGAAATCGCTAAGCACTCCCCAGATAGTTTCATCGTCGTATTGACTAATCCAGTTGATGCGATGACTTACACAATCTTCAAAGAGTCAGGATTTCCTAAAAATCGCGTAATCGGCCAATCGGGAGTATTGGATACTGCCCGTTTCCGTACATTTGTAGCACAAGAATTAAACCTGTCTGTTAAAGACGTTACAGGTTTCGTTCTTGGAGGCCACGGCGATGACATGGTTCCACTTGTGCGTTATTCATATGCAGGAGGCATTCCTCTTGAGACGCTTATTCCTAAAGACCGCCTTGATGCCATCGTAGAACGCACCCGCAAAGGCGGCGGCGAAATCGTCAACCTTCTTGGGAATGGCAGCGCTTACTATGCGCCGGCAGCTTCCCTGGTTGAAATGTGCGAAGCTATCTTGAAGGATCAGCGACGCGTATTGCCTTCCATTGCATATCTAGAAGGAGAGTATGGATACGAAGGAATTTACCTTGGAGTTCCAACAATCCTTGGCGCTGGCGGTATCGAGAAAGTAATCGAGCTTGAATTGACTTCAGAAGAAAAAGCAGCACTTGATAAGTCTGCAGAAGCAGTACGCAACGTTATGGCAGTACTTGCTTAATCGTTAACAGTTTACTATTAAAAAAAATCGGGGAATATTCCCCGATTTTTTTACAAAAATTATAAAGTATATGAATTTGGGACAAGAGATGGGAATGAACATTCCTGAACTTCTATTGCAAAGGGGTAAACGCTATGCTGCTCGGAAGAAAACGTAAGCTTGGCAGGAAAATAGAAGAAATCACTGTCGGAGAAAAATTAACATTAACCGAAAAAATCGAAGATAAAGATCTCCTTTTATATTTAGGATTGACGAATGATGCCAATCCTTTGTATATCCAGCATGATTATGCGTCACAGACACCTTATGAAAAGCCGATTGTTCCTGCAATCATGCTGAATGGGATCATCACTTCGGCTGTTTCAAAATACCTTCCAGGACCAGGAAGCCATATTCTCAGGCAGGATATTGAGTATGTGAAGCCTGTTTACCATTATGGGACAGTCCAATTCCTTTTTGAAGTAACCGAAGTAATCAAAAGCAAGCATAACATTGAGATTTCAGTTACAGGAAAAAATGAAGAAGATGAGACAGTGGTTAAGGGGCAACTGCTCGTCTGTCCTCCATACCCAGTCCAGCGTATGGACGGAAAAGCATTAGAAAACTTTTAAACTTTTGGGATGTACAATAATTGTGCATCCCTTTTTAATTTTAAATTTGATTTTATCGGTTGGGTTGATATTATAATGTAAATAGAGCTATTGGATGAAACAGGGGTAATAACTTTTTTTGGAGGCTCATATGAACAAGAAGGTCTTGGTTGTAGACGATGAACAATCTATTGTGACACTGCTGAAATATAATCTCGAACAGGCTGGGTATTCGGTAGTGACTGGCATGGACGGTGAGGAAGGGATCCGCCTTGCAGCAGATGAGAAACCAGATTTGATGATTTTGGATCTTATGCTCCCGAAGCTGGATGGTATGGAAGTATGCAAACAGCTCAGGCAGCAGAAAATCAATGTGCCGATTTTGATGCTTACGGCAAAGGATGACGAGTTTGATAAAGTGCTTGGCCTGGAGTTAGGCGCTGATGATTACATGACCAAACCATTCAGTCCGCGCGAGGTTGTAGCGAGGGTAAAAGCGATTCTCCGAAGGACGCAGACACAGCCCGAAACAGTGGAAGAAAAGCAGGAGGACGCGGGGCAAATCAAAATTGGCGAGCTTAAAATCATGCCGGAATTCTATGAAGCTTATTTTATGGGAGAATTACTCGAGCTGACTCCGAAAGAATTCGAATTGCTTCTCTATCTGGCGAAGAATAAGGGCCGGGTACTTACACGCGACCAGTTGCTAAGTGCTGTTTGGAATTATGACTTTGCCGGCGATACAAGAATTGTAGATGTACATATAAGCCACTTGCGTGAAAAAATCGAACAAAACACAAAGAAGCCATCCTATATCAAAACCATTCGAGGCCTTGGATATAAGCTGGAGGAACCAAAGGGAGAATGACAAAGTACCGGACTCGTCTCTTATTTGCCCTCATTACCCTGATCATCATCGTGTTGATAGGCCTTGGGCTGCTTTTAGGGCAATTATTCAAAAATTATTATATCAATTCATTTAATGAACGACTGGAGATTGAAATCAATCTTTTGACCTCCAATATCGAGCAAAATGGAGGGCTCGCATCGCTGGATAACGAAGAAATCTCAAGGATGAGCGGTCTGCTTAATGCAAGAATCACGATTGTTGATCTTGAAGGTGATATCCAATATGACACGGGTGAACTATCAAGCACGAAAATCAACCGTCACAGGGAAATTATCGGCGACATCGTGGAAGACACCCCGAAGGAACAGAGTGACCTTGAGGTAGGTGGCGGTTTTGATCTGCATTATTATTGGAATCCTCTCCTTCATGACGGTAAAAAAGAAGGGTATGTGTTTTTAACAACAAAGATTGATGAATTGCAGAAAGCTTATCGCCAAATCTGGTGGATTCTTACCATTAGTCTTGGCATGGCTTTGATTGTGATCATCCTTCTTGGTACAAGAATCACTAATCGCTATACGAAACCTATCGAGTCTGCGACAAATGTGGCCATCGAGCTGGCAAAAGGGAACTATCGGGCCAGGACTTATGAGGATCATATTGATGAAACGGGTATGCTGAGTTCATCGGTCAATATCCTGGCAAGAAACCTTCAGGAACTGATGAAGCTGAAAGAATCCCAGCAGGACAGATTGACCACACTGATTGAAAATATGGGCAGCGGTTTGATTCTGATTGATAGCAGGGGTTTTATCAACTTGATTAATAAGCCGTACAAGGAAATCTTTAATGTAGAGCCTGCTGAATACCTATACAAGCTTTATTATGAAGTCATTGAGCATGAAGAAATTACCCAGATGGTAGAAGAGATTTTCATGACCGAGGAAAAAGTACGGAAACAAGTCGTGTTGCCTATGGAAATCGAAAGGCGGCACTTCGAAGTATATGGAGTTCCAATCATCGGGACAAACAATGTCTGGAAGGGAATCCTGCTCGTTTTTCATGACATTACCGAACTGAAAAAACTGGAGCAGATGAGGAAGGACTTCGTGGCTAATGTCTCGCATGAGCTTAAAACGCCAATCACCTCAATCAAAGGATTTTCGGAAACGTTGCTGGATGGGGCGATGAATGACCGAGCTACGCTGGAAGCTTTCCTGGAAATCATTTTAAAAGAAAGTGACCGCCTCCAGGTACTGATTCAGGAATTGCTCGACCTTTCTAAGATAGAGCAGCATGGCTTCCGACTGACAACTGGCAAGGTTGATCTTGTTAAAGAGGCCAATGAAGTCATTGAAATTTTAAAAGGAAAAGCAGCCCAAAAGGATATCCTCCTAAAACTCGTTCAAACAAGCGATAATGCCGTCATTGAAGGAGATGCAGATAGGCTGAAGCAAGTGCTGATTAACCTTGTCAGCAATGCCATCACTTACTCGCCAAATAACGGCAGGGTTGAAATATCTATAAATCCCCGGGAAGACACCGTTGCTGTCGAGGTAAAAGATTCAGGGATTGGCATTGAGAAAAGTGAAATACCGAGGATATTCGAACGCTTCTATCGAGTGGATAAAGCGAGAAGCCGCAACTCAGGCGGAACAGGTCTTGGCCTCGCCATTGTTAAACACATAGTAGAAGCTCATAAAGGACACATCGAGGTCACTAGCCAAATAGGCAAAGGAACCACCTTTGCCATCAAGCTATTTAAGAAGCTGCCTTAATAGGGAAAAGCAGTCGAAAATTCAATTGAGTACAAAATCTAATTAGGCAACAATTAGCAGTCCAATTCGTAACTGAATTGGGCTTTTTTTAGTACAGACTAGAAAGTGTTTTTCTATGCGCCATTTTTTGGTACTCTTACCCCGTTTCGAGCTTATAGAAATTTCCTAGGTGCCCATTTGAGGTCACCCACCCTGCTTTGGGCATTTATATAATGCTGCTTTTAAATAGTCCTAAATTTACATTCACTTAACAACAGATTTATTTTCCCTTAACACTTCCTTGCTACAATCATTAGTGAAAACCCCTTCATCCAAGGAGCCAGAAAGAAGCACAAGCCGACCCCGCTTGTGCTTTTTTCATTTCAAATAAATTATACAAAAAACACCATTGTAACAAAACTGTATTTCAATTATCATTCTTTTGAAACTTTTACGGTTTATAAACGTAAAAACAAACATAGACAGAAGCATAGGAAGAGGGGGATGAGATGGTTAGCTTAAAAAAGATTTACGTAACGAGCGGGATTGTCGTTCTGGCCATTATTTTGGGTCTTTCGGCGTTCACGACGTGGTATACGGTCGATGAGTCAGAACAGGCGGTCATTTTGACGTTTGGCAAGGTGGAGGAAGGTATAAGCGAACCGGGCTTGCACTTCAAGCTGCCATGGCCAATCCAAAGTGTCGAGAAATTATCAAAGGAAACGTTCAGCCTCCAGTTTGGTTATGAGGAAAAGGACGGAGAAATCAAGGAATTTCCTGATGAAACAAAAATGATTACTGGTGACGAAAACATCGTCCTTGCCGATCTGGTTGTTCAATGGAAAATAACAGATCCGGAAAAATACCTGTATAACGCAGATAATCCAAGAGAAATCTTGTATGATGCTACCTCAGCGTCTGTTAGAAGCATTATCGGAAGTTCCCAAATTGATGATGCATTGACTTCAGGAAAAGCAGAAATTGAAGCAGAAGTTCGTGATTTATTGTCATCATTGATTGAAAAGTACGATATGGGTGTATCTGTCCTTGGTGTGAAACTACAAGATGTTGAATTGCCAAATGAAGAAGTGCGCAAGGCTTTTACCAATGTTACAGATGCGCGTGAAACAATGAACACGAAAATAAATGAAGCAAAGAAATACAGAAATCAGAAGTTGAACGAAGCTCAGGGGGAAAAGGATGCGCTTATCTCAAGGGCACAGGGGGAAAAAGCGGCGAGGATCGAAGGGGCTAGAGGTGACGTTGCGGTATTCAACAAGCTGTATGTTGAATACAAATCTAATCCGGATATCACAAGACAGCGTTTAATTTTGGAGACGCTTGAGCAAGTCCTGCCTGGAACAGAAATTTACATCATGAATGATGATGGCAATACAATGAAGTATTTCCCGATTCGCCCGCTTGAAGCAGATAAACCGAAGTCAGAGCAGGAAGGCAGTGAAAAGAATAATGGCTGATCAAAACGTGATTGATATTAATGAACGCAGTGGTGGATCCTGGCGAAAATATACTAAGTTCGGAATCTTCCTGGTCATCCTTATTGCCCTGCTAGTCTTCATTATCACTAATGTTTTTATCGTGAAGCAAGGAGAGTATAAAGTCGTAAGGCAGTTTGGAGAGGTCGTAAGGATTATCAAAGAACCTGGTTTAAATTACAAGGTTCCGTTTATCCAGAGTGTTACAACACTGCCTAAATACCAGATGACATATGATGTTTCACAGGCGGAAATCAACACGAAGGACAAAAAGAGAATGTTGATTGACAATTATGCGATCTGGCGAATTGAAGATCCTAAAAAGATGATTTCAAATGCAAGGACGCTAGAGGGTGCGGAATCAAGAATGGAGGAGTTCATCTATTCGGTTGTCCGTTCTGAGCTCGGTAAGCTGGACTATGATGAAATCATCAATGATGAAAAATCATCCCGAGGATCATTGAATGATAGGGTGACAGAAAAAGTCAATGAGCTTCTTGATGGCGGGAATTATGGTGTTGTTGTGACAGATGTCCGCATGAAGAGGACTGACCTGCCGGCAGAAAATGAATTGTCGGTATTTACGAGAATGATCTCTGAGCGTGAGTCAAAGGCACAGGAATACCTTTCTATGGGGGATGCCGAGAAAAACAGAATCATTGCCCAGACGGACAGGGAAGTGAAGGAGCTGATCGCAAAAGCTACAGCTGATGCTGAAACCATCCGAGGCGAAGGGGAAGGGGAAGCTGCTAAAGTATACAACCAGACCTTCTCCAAAGACCCGGAATTCTACACAATGTTCCGCACATTGGAATCCTATAAAAAGACAATCAACGGTGAAACCGTTATTGTCCTCCCATCTGATTCACCGTACGCAAGGATGCTGATGGGTTACACAAATTAATAGAGCCAACCAAAAGGCCGTTATTTTTCTTTCTATTATCTCTCATGATAAAATAGGAAGGAATCTAACGGTCTTTTTTTCTATATAGAGTCATACCAGAAAAGTACAGTGTCTTTAAGGAGGAGGAATGACATGTCAAAGAAGCTTGTTTTGATAGATGGAAACAGTATTGCGTATCGTGCGTTTTTTGCACTGCCATTATTGAACAATGAAAAAGGGATACATACAAATGCAGTTTATGGCTTTACGATGATGCTAATGAAAATTCTCGAGGATGAAAAGCCTACACATATTCTTGTAGCGTTCGACGCAGGGAAAACGACCTTCAGACATAAAACCTTCAGTGAATACAAGGGCGGAAGGCAAAAAACCCCGCCAGAGCTTTCAGAGCAGTTTCCGTTTATCCGTGAATTGCTAACGGCATATGGCATCCCGCAATATGAGCTGGAGAATTATGAAGCTGATGATATTATCGGTACTCTGAGTTTGCAAGCTGAAAAAGATGGCTTCGAAACAAAGGTAATTTCAGGTGATAAGGACTTAACACAGTTGAGTTCTGACAAGACGACAATCAGTATTACAAGAAAAGGGATCACCGATATTGAGGAATATACACCTGAGCATATCAAGGAAAAATACGGGCTCAGTGCGGAACAGATTATTGATATGAAAGGTCTCATGGGTGATGCATCTGATAATATTCCAGGTGTTCCTGGCGTAGGGGAGAAAACGGCAATCAAGCTGTTAAAGGAATACGGCACACTTGAAAATCTGATCGGCTCGATTGATCAAGTCGGCGGAAAAAAGCTTAAGGAAAAGCTTGAGGAATTCAAAGACCAGGCTGTCATGAGCAAAGAACTCGCAACCATCACGCGTGAAGCACCAGTAGGATTAGAGTTGAGTGAACTTGAGTATGAAGGAGCTGAGAACGAAAAGCTTGTGAAAATGTTCAAGGAACTCGGCTTCAATTCTCTTCTGGACAAGCTGGGAGCAGTTACAGAAGCCGAAAATGTAGAACTTGAAGAAATCGAGTTCAAGCAACTTGATAAGATTGAGCAAGGTATTTTTGCGAAAGAAAACGGCTTTTATGTTGAAGTACTCGAAGATAACTACCATTATGCCGATATTATCGGATTTGCGGTAGTAAATGAAAATGGCAGCTTCTACCTGCCTGTAAAAATCGCATTGGAATCTGAAGAATTCAAGAAATGGGCCGAGGATGAATCAAGCAAAAAGACTGTCTATGATGCGAAACGTTCCGAGGTCTCATTGCGACATCATGGCATCCATCTGAAGGGCGCTGACTTCGATGTCTCACTCGCATCCTACATCATCAATCCTTCCGAGTCACCGGAAGACCTGGCCGCAATCGCAAAACAGCATGGCTTCACGAGCGTGCAGGCTGACGCAGCTGTCTATGGAAAAGGGGCTAAACGGAAAATTCCGGAGGAAAGAATCCTTGGAGAGCACCTGGTCCGGAAGGCGGATGTACTTGTTTCATTAAAAGAAAAGCTTGAGCAGGATCTATGGGACAATGATCAGTATGATTTGTTCAGCAGCCTGGAAATGCCATTGTCGCTGGTGCTCGCAGATATGGAGTATCAGGGTGTCAAACTGGATATGGATCGTCTTGGAAAAATGAGCGAAGAGATCAAGGGCCGCCTTGCAGAAATCGAAACAAAGATTTTTGAGATGGCAGGTGAGCAGTTCAATATCAATTCTCCAAAACAATTAGGTGTCATCCTTTTTGAAAAACTGGGACTTCCTGCTGCGAAAAAGACGAAAACAGGTTATTCTACTTCAGCGGACGTCCTTGAAAAATTGGCGCCAAAGCATAAAGTTATTGAAGAAATTCTTAACTACCGCCAGCTAGGAAAGCTGCAATCAACATATATTGAAGGTTTGCAAAAGGTCGTCAATAAAGAGACTGAAAAAGTCCATACAAGATTCAACCAGGCGTTAACAGCAACAGGGAGACTGAGTTCAACAGACCCTAACCTGCAGAACATCCCAATCAGGCTTGAGGAAGGACGTAAAATCAGGCAGGCTTTTGTTCCGTCTGAAAAAGGCTGGGTCATCTTTGCTGCGGACTATTCCCAAATTGAACTGCGTGTCCTCGCACATATTGCGGGGGATGATAAACTGATTGATGCTTTCCGGAATGATATGGATATCCATACTAAGACCGCGATGGAAGTGTTTAATGTAGGGAAAGATGAAGTCACCTCCAATATGCGCCGGCATGCAAAAGCGGTCAACTTCGGGATTGTGTATGGTATCAGTGATTATGGATTATCCCAGAGTCTGAACATCACAAGGAAGGAAGCTGGCGAATTCATTGAACGCTATCTAGAAAGCTATCCTGGAGTGAAAGAATATATGGATGAAATCGTCAAGGATGCAAAGGAGAAGGGCTATGTCCAGACATTATTGCATCGCCGCAGATACATCCCGGAAATCACGGCCCGCAATTTCAACATAAGAAGTTTTGCGGAACGTACCGCTATGAATACCCCGATCCAGGGAAGTGCCGCAGATATTATCAAGAAGGCAATGATTGATATGGCAGAGAGACTCCGCGAAGAGGGCGTTAAGACAAGACTGTTGCTTCAAGTACATGATGAATTGATTTTTGAAGCACCTGAGGGTGAAATCGAGTTATTGAAAAAGATTGTGCCAGAAGTCATGGAAAATGCCATTGAATTGAAGGTACCGTTAAAGGTGGACTTCTCATATGGCCCAACATGGTATGACGCAAAGTAGGAGTTGCAACAGGATTTTTACAGAGAAAGGCGGGATAAAATGCCTGAACTACCAGAGGTCGAAACCGTCAGGCGGACGTTAGAGGTCCTGACGATAGGAAAAGAAATCAAAGAGGTCTCCGTTTTTTGGCCAAAGATGATTAAGCGTCCGAATGAGGTCGAGCAGTTCAACGACGCACTGAAAGGCCAGACGATAAAAGAGATTGGCCGGAGGGGGAAATTCCTGATCTTTTACACGGAATTTTTCGCGCTAGTTTCCCACTTAAGGATGGAAGGGAAATATGGAGTATTCAATACTGAGGACCCTGTGGATAAGCATACGCACGTCATTTTCCATTTTAACGATGGATCAGAATTGCGCTATAAGGATGTCAGGAAATTCGGGACGATGCACCTTTATGAAAAAGGGAAAGAATTTGAAACCCAGCCTCTCGCTGATTTAGGTCCAGAACCTTTTTCAGAAGATTTTTCAGTGGAATGGCTGTCGGAAAAACTTAAAAAAACGAATAGAAAAATAAAGCCTGCTCTGCTTGACCAAAAAATCCTTGTTGGACTGGGGAATATTTATGTAGATGAAGCACTTTTCCGTGCGAAAATCCATCCAGAAAGGATTGCTAATTCATTGACTGCAGAAGAGGAGTCTGTGCTCTACAGGGAAATAGTCAGCACTCTGTCTGAAGCTGTTGAGAAAGGCGGCAGCACCATCCGCTCCTACGTGAATTCACAAGGGCAGATCGGCATGTTCCAGCTCCAGCTCTTTGTGTATGGTCGTAAAAACGAACCGTGCAAGGTTTGCGGAGCACCATTGGAAAAAACCGTCGTTGGCGGACGGGGTACTCATTACTGCCCATCGTGCCAAAAGCTTAAATAATAATATCAGGATTTATATCATTTCAACTTCGAGAATTGTCCAGCTCCAGCGCCTAGCCCCTCGAGACGTTTCGGTCCGCCCAATGAAGTCAAAGAACGACTTCACTGGTCGGCCCTCCAACGCTTGTCGGGGCTTACCAAGGCGCTTGCGCTTTTCTTGTATATTGGCTTGTTGATTTTCTCACCATAACTGGGCTCCTTCCATATACTAACGTAGCGATTGACAGGAAGGAGCTCAGTTAATGGCACAAACAATCTCCCTGCTTTTACTTGCATTCGCTGTCAGCCTTGACAGTTTCAGTGTAGGGTTAACGTATGGATTGCGGAAAATGAAGATCCCGATTAAATCGATTTCGGTAATAGCCGTTTGTTCGGCTGTCGTCTTGATGGCAGCCATGATGATCGGGCATTTTCTTGAGAGCTTTTTTTCACCAGGAATGGCAGAGACACTGGGTGGCACTGTCTTGATCGTTTTAGGCGGATGGGTCTTATTCCAATTTTTCCGCGAAGACAAAACAGAATTGCTCTGTCATGAAAAAATCATCCTTAATCTTGAAATCAAATCACTAGGTATTGTCATCAATATTTTGAAAAAGCCGATGACAGCGGATTTTGACCGATCGGGTACTATCAATGGAATTGAAGCAGTCATGCTCGGGCTTGCTCTGTCACTTGATGCATTCGGTGCAGGGGTAGGGGCAGCATTTTTAGGATTCTCCCCAGGGTACCTGGCATTGACAGTTGCCTGCATGAGTTCATTATTTGTGTATGCAGGGATGAGAATGGGCAGTTATTTTTCGGAGAGCGGCTGGATGCAAAAGTTTTCTTTTGTACCGGGAATATTATTGATCATAATTGGGCTGATGAAGCTTTAACAGACCCTTGAAAGGATTAAAATAGGATGTCATTAGTTATCGGATTGACAGGAGGTATAGCAAGCGGGAAAAGCACGGTATCAGCAATGTTCACCGACATGGGCATCACCGTGATCGACGCAGATATCGAAGCAAGGCTTGCTGTTGAGCCAGGAGAAAAAGCATACAATGATATTGTCAGCCATTTTGGCACTGAAATTTTAGAAGATAACGGTACAATAAACCGCCCAAAGTTGGGTGAAATCATTTTTAACAATGAAGAAAAGCGGTTGCTGCTTAATTCAATTGTCCATCCAGCAGTAAGGGAGCGGATGGCACAAAAGAGAGCGCTAGCTGAAGCGGCAAATGAAAAAGCAGTCGTCCTGGACATTCCGCTTCTGTTTGAAAGCAAGCTGACAGGACTCGTCGAAAAAATCATCGTGGTTTATGTGGATGAGCAAACCCAGTTGGAAAGACTTATGAAGCGGAACGGATTCTCGGAAGAAGAAGCTAATTCCAGAATCAAATCACAAATGCCGCTGAAGGACAAAGTCGGTCTGGCAGCCGCTGTGATTGATAACAGCGGCAGCATCGAGCAGTCGAGGCAGCAGCTGATGGATCTTTTAAGTAAATGGGGAATCTTAAGAGCCGAGTAGGCTCTTTTTTTGTTTCTTGAATCGACTTCTTCTTGGTTAGGTATGTTTTAATCCCAGTTTCTCTGTTTTCAATCCTTGTTTCAACCAATATAATCCCAGTCAGGCTAAGAGCCTTGGCGTATTTAAATTTATCGCTAAATGATTATTATTATCAGAATTATTTTATATTTTAAATGTGTGCATTTATTTATCACAAATAAAATTTAATATGTTATACTAATACCATACAAAGGGGTTATTAAGTATAACACTAATTCGGAAGGGGCCGTACAATGAAGGCGAGAATTGCGATTAACGGTTTTGGGAGAATTGGAAGAATGGTGTTCAGAAGAGCCATTCTTGAAGAAAATCTTGAGGTTGTAGCGATTAATGCAAGCTACCCAGCTGAAACTCTGGCGCATTTAATAAAATATGATTCTACTCATGGACAATTTGCAGGCGAAGTCATCCCTGCTGATGATCATCTGATTGTAAACGGAAAGAGAGTTAAACTATTAAGCAATCGAAATCCTGCTGAGCTACCATGGAAGGAAATGAAGATTGATATTGTCATAGAGGCTACTGGAAAATTCAATTCCCGTGACAAAGCAGCGCTTCATCTTGATGCTGGTGCAAAGAAGGTCATTTTGACAGCACCTGGTACGAATGAAGATATCACTATTGTTATGGGAGTAAATGAAAGCGCATTAAATATTGAAAAACATGATATCATTTCAAATGCATCATGCACGACAAACTGCCTTGCACCAGTTGCGAAAGTGCTGGATGATACTTTCGGAATTGAAAATGGTTTGATGACGACTGTTCATGCTTATACAAATGACCAGAATAATATCGATAACCCGCACAAGGATTTGCGCAGGGCGCGTTCTTGCGGTCAATCCATCATTCCAACCTCAACTGGAGCAGCAAAGGCACTTTCACTTGTGCTTCCTCAGCTTAAAGGAAAGCTGCATGGCATGGCGCTAAGGGTACCGACTCCAAATGTTTCGCTTGTTGACCTTGTTGTCGACCTGAAGCGTGAGGTAACAGTGGACGAAATCAACGATGCCTTCTATTCTGCATCAAAAGGTAAGCTTAAGGGCGTCCTTGATATCACGACAGATCCGCTTGTTTCAATTGACTTTAACACGAATGAGCACTCTGCGATCATTGATGGTCTGTCTACAATGGTCATCGGTGCTAATAAAGTAAAAGTTCTTGCATGGTATGACAATGAATGGGGTTATTCAAGCAGGGTTGTAGACCTGACAAAGCATGTTGCCCAAACAATGTCCAATTCAGCAACTGTGAAGGTAGGATAATTGTAATAACGTAAAAAGCTTGCTTATCGGCAAGCTTTTTATTTGTGTCTTGGTTAAATGCCTTATTTTCATATAATTTTTTGTTGATGAATAACGGAGATCACCACCTAAGATCCCAACCGATTTTAAAGCGTTACCCTCTAAAAGGCTATGGAATAGCTATCTATCAAACTATAAAAATCGAAGCTTAAAATTCATGAAAAAAATTTGATTTCATGTGTTGCAAAAAAAATATAAACAAAGTATACTAGTCATCGTGAACTTCTTAATAACGGTACCAATTGGCTACTTAAAGGGTTAGGACCTCTCTGGACTAACTTTCCCCCGTGGTAGTTAAGATGCCATTGAAACTAAGGATTTCATTCTAATATTGTTAGAGGGGGAAATTGAATATGGAAACAATGGGTCGTCATGTAATTTCTGAACTTTGGGGTTGCGATTTTGAAAAATTGAATGATATGGATTTTATTGAAAAAACTTTCGTTGGAGCAGCTTTAAAATCAGGTGCTGAAATCCGCGAAGTGGCTTTCCACAAATTTGCGCCACAAGGTGTAAGCGGAGTTGTCATTATTTCTGAATCACATTTAACTATTCATAGCTTCCCAGAACACGGATACGCTAGCATCGATGTATACACTTGCGGCGATCTGGATCCTAACATTGCAGCTGACTATATTGCAGAAGCTCTTGGCGCACAAACTCGTGAGAATATCGAAATTCCACGCGGCATGGGTCCTGTGCATGTGAAGCAAGCACAAGCTAAAGCTCTATAATAGAAAATATGAAAATTCTCAAGAGGTGTAGCGATACACCTCTTTTTAATTTGCCGTAAAATACGGTAGAATGTTAATAGAAATAACTTGCAGGAGGATTTTTGATGTCTTTATTAAAATCCGTAACCGGACGGTACGAGAAATTCAGCGGGACAAGTGAAAACAATAAAGATGAGCAGTTGAAGACGCGTTATTACAAAGCGAACTTTAACCAGATGTTCCAGACGGTCGAAGACTTGCTGAAGGCTGACCCTTCGCTTAAGATAACGAGTGTTTCAAAAGAACATGGGGAAATATCAGCCGAGTTGAAGGGGAAGCTGCCTGCCTTTTTAACGGCAACCGTTATCACCACGAAACCATTTGAGACCGCGGTCGACTTACATATCTCTACTGAAAAGTTTTCATTGGCAGGCATCAACCCGTCTTTAAGGCAGGAATTGGTGAAGATTTATGAGAAATTGGACAGTACAAACACGTTTATTGGTTCAGGCAAATATGGAAATCAATAGTTCCTCTTGTCCCGTTCCCATCTTTTTTATAAGATAATACTTAAGGATAATGCTTATGGACGTATTGGTGGAAAAAGCGAATGGTCCTTCGCTCATTCTATATTTCAAAATATTCGGAGCTGATCGAGATGAAATGTCCAACTTGCCAAAATAACTCTACCCGGGTTCTTGATTCAAGACCGGTTGACGATAGCCGATCAATTCGACGCAGGCGCGAATGCGAAGCTTGCGGATTTCGCTTTACCACTTTTGAGAAGGTTGAAGAAATTCCCTTGATTGTCGTGAAAAAAGAAGGTACACGTGAAGAGTTCAATCGGGAAAAACTCCTTCGCGGTTTGATAAAAGCTTGTGAAAAGCGGCCTGTCGCTTTGAAAGAGCTCGAGGATTTGGTTTCCGAAGTAGAAAAAGAACTTCGCAGCCATGGAGTTTCAGAAGTTAAGAGCGAAGCCGTTGGGGAGATGGTGATGGACAGGCTGGCGAAGATTGATGAAGTCGCCTATGTCCGATTCGCGTCAGTTTATCGTCAGTTTAAGGATATCAATGTTTTCATTGATGAATTAAAAGAGTTATTAAAGAAAGAACAATCATAAGGCCTGGAGTTCAGGGAAATTGCATGAAGTATTTTCAATCTAGCTAAAGCGCCTAGCCAGTTTTCATCTCTGAAATTGCTTCCTCGAGTATCTTGCGAAAAGCGTTAGCTTTGAGCAGCTCGAGTCGCTTGTCGGGGCTGAACAAGTCGCTTGCGCTTTTTGTTCTGACGGAGCTGAAGGGGACTTCAGCTCTTTTTAGGGCTCTTTTAGAATTTTGAGCTAGAGGTTAGAAATCTATGAAAAGAGCTCAAAATCGCGATGCAAAATACAGATATATGTGAAGACAGTTCTTTTTGACGATTTAGAAGGAGGGAAAAGGATGGCTCAGCATTGGCAAGAGACTGTGCCTGTAGACCAATATATTGTTGCATCCGGTGGTTTATTGCATGAATACGATCGCAAGGTGCTCACTTTCTTGTACCAGCCTTTGATTGGGCCAGCTTGCTTAAGTCTTTATATGACCCTATGGGCTGAACTGGAAGAGAACCGGCTTTGGTCACAGCCTGTTACACACCATAACCTAATGACGATTATGGATATGAATCTTAAGGATATTTACCAGGCTCGCCAAAAACTCGAAGGCATGGGATTGCTGAAGACCTTTGTGAAAAACGGCGAGGAAGGGCGTTCATTCATTTATGAATTGCAGCCACCTTTGACTCCTGAACAATTCTTCCTTGATGGCATGTTGAATGTCTATTTGTATCGCAAAGTCGGCAAGAATCAGTTTTTACGGCTCAAACGATTTTTCAGCGATAAATCGGCTGGATCAGAGCCTGGATATGAGGAGATTACGAAGGCATTCCAGGATGTGTTCTTGTCTGTACCGACTCAGGCACTCATGCATAATGAGGATTCTGCTGCCGACCTGGAGGCTGAGGAAGGGAATTCCTTTATCGGCAGGGGGGAATCTTCCAAAATACAGATTGACCCTGCGGAGTTCAATTTCGATTTGCTCCTGGGAGGGCTTCAGGAATCTCTCATACCTAAAAAAGCTTTTACATCGAAGGTTAAAGAAGCAATCAGCAATCTTGCCTTCCTATATGGGATTGATGCCTTGAAGATGAAGAACATCGTCTTGAGTGCTGTAACCGCTGAAAACGAAATAGATATAGATGAACTGCGGAAGGCTGCCCGTGACTGGTACCAATTTGAACACCAGGACAAACTACCGGCACTTTTGGATCGAACCCAGCCCTTCCAGCATAAAGCTGGCATTGAGAAGCCGAAGACGCAGGAAGAGGAATTGGTGTTATATTTTGAAAAAACATCCCCGCGTCAACTTTTGATTGATCTCTCGGGCGGAGCGGAGCCATCCAAAGGAGACTTGCAGATCATCGAAGAGGTGATGTTCAAGCAAAAGCTGCTGCCGGGAGTCGTGAATGTTTTAGTTCAATATGTTATGCTCAAGACCGATATGAAGCTGACAAAGGGCTATATCGAAAAAATTGCCAGCCACTGGTCCAGGAAAAAAATATCGTCTGTCAGGGATGCAATGCAGCTGGCTAAAAGTGAGCACAGGCAGTATCTTGAATGGGCAGAAGGGAAGAAAGCACCTTCTTCATCTGGAAAAAGAAAGCCTGTCCGTAAAGAAGTTTTGCCGGATTGGTTTGGGAAAAAGACCGAGGGTGAAGTTCAACATCAAACAGATACTGCGGATGTGGACCCTGATTTTGAAATAGAAAAGAAAAAGCTTGAAGAAGAACTGAAGAAATTCAAATCTCGGAGGTGATTCATTTGCAAAACATTAATGAAACATTGAAGAAGCTGGCGAATAACCAGAATTTCCAGGAGCGCTATGAAGCCATTAAGAGGCAGGTCATGCAGGATAATCATATCAAGGAATTCCTGGATGAGAATGCGGATTATATCACCCGGGAAATGCTCGATGGCAGTATGTCAAAGCTTTATGAGTTCTCCAACCAGAGCAAGGGCTGCGAAGATTGCGAGAGCCTAGCAGGCTGCAAGAACATGATTAAGGGTTATGAGCCAGAGCTTTTCATAAAGGGTAACTTCATTGATGTAAAATATGACCGATGCAAAAAGAAGGTCATGCATGATGAGCAGCAAAAGAATGCGCGCCTGATCAATAGCATTTTTGTGCCTAAGGAAATTTTGAAGGCATCGTTCGGGGATATTGAGCTGGATGACGCCGGAAGGTTCAAGGCGATCAAGGTGGCAAAAGACTTTGTTGAGAATTATGAGCCGGGCAAAAAGCAAAAGGGCTTGTTCCTTCATGGGCCGTTCGGTACAGGTAAATCCTATTTACTTGGCGCAATCGCGAATGAACTTGCACAGAAACAAATCAGTTCATTGATTGTATATGTACCGGAATTTTTCAGGGAAATGAAGAATGCGATCGGTGACCATACTGTCAATGACAAGCTGGAAGCCATTAAAAAGGCAAATGTTCTTATGCTTGATGATATTGGAGCAGAAACGATGAGCAGCTGGGCAAGGGATGAAATCCTCGGGACGATCCTGCAGTTCCGTATGCTAGAGAACCTTCCAACCTTCTTTACTTCGAACTTCGACCTTAAAGGTCTGGAGCATCACTTGACGCACAGCCAACGGGGAGAAGAAGAACAATTGAAGGCAGCAAGAATCATGGAACGGATTAGATATCTTGCCGAGCCTGTAAAAGTTGAGGGCAAAAACCGCAGAATATAAAATGTGCCGCAGCGAATCAAGCTGTGGCACATTTTTTTGCACTTATAACCATTTATCGACTATATGGATACTTCTAAATTGTCCAAGTCCCCCATATATATAATCAGGGATTATTTAAGAGGGGGGATATGGTTGATTGAAATCATCTTCCAAAAAAAGCAGGATGCCTGGAATTTGTATCAACATTTAGTTGCCAGGCTTGCTTCATGGCAGGAAACGAATTCAATTCTTCTTAATGAAGATCGAAATAGAGTGCTTATTCCAGAAGAATTTTATAAAAAAGAACATTTACCGTTACTCCAAAAGAGTGTTTATGACTTTATAGTAACCGTGAAACGTGATGATTGGCTGAGAACCATTCTGGCAGAGTCTTATTTTTATACGGACAGTGAAGAGCAGGATCAAATCCTGGATATCATATACTCCGTCATAGAAGGTAACCGTAAAGAACTTGCTCCTTTCATGGAAGGTGTCGAGGAACAAGGAATGATTAAGAGTTCGATCAATGAAATCTTTAATGAAAGAGTCTCATTCTCTTTTGATTCCTTTGTTATGTTCAGGCTGAAGGCCTATATTGAGCAGCTCTCCAAATGGGTAGAGATAGCGATCGATGAGTATAAGATGGAACAGGAGTACCAGGTTTTCCTGCATACACTGAGGGATTTTCTAGAGGACAGAAAATCGCAAATGACCCATTTATATTTGGTGATTGATGAAAATATGGTCTTTTATAATCAGCAATTCAAAGAAATGAAGCGGAGTGAGTTGTTTAAGACGATTGACCGCAAGCTGCTAGTCAACCACCCTGTCTATGTAGATTCCGGGACGATTGCTCCATTGCTGTCGATTGCACCTGAGACCATTTATTTGTACACGGACGATCCGCACCAGCCGTTAGTGCGGACAATCATCAATCTTTTTGAAGAACGTGTTCAAGTCAGTCCGGTTACTGTTTTTCATGAAGAGAAGGCAAACTTTTTTAAAGAGAATCGTGAAAATATACAATAGCCCACTTGATTTTCAAAACATTACAAACTATAATTACGTACATAATAAATCAATAGTAAATGTGATGATGAGGACATGGGCATTCTTCAAAGGTTTGCAGAGAGGGAAGGCTAGGCTGAAAACTTCCTAACACTAAAGAAACGCTTACCACCTCTGAACTCCAGCTGTGAACGCCTTTTAGGCAAGTATTAGCTGGCGGCAGAAGCCGTTACCGCAACCAGAGCCATTTTTGCGTAATTTTTGCGCATGAATGGGAATTGGGTGGAACCACGTGTGATCAAACTCGTCCCTGTTTCAGGGACGAGTTTTTTTATTTTTTGCGCAAATAATCGCGCCACATTTTAAAAGGAGGAAAAGCCAATGGCAGACATGTTAAAAATATCGTTTCCAGATGGAGCAGTGAAGGAGTTTCCCGCAGGCACAACGACTGAAGATATCGCCAGCTCAATCAGCCCAGGCCTAAAGAAGAAAGCCATTGCCGGTATGGTCAATGGACAGCCGTATGATCTCAAGAGACCAATCGAAGAGGACGCAGCGATCGAAATCGTCACTCCTGACCATCCAGAAGCACTTGAAATCCTGCGCCACAGCTCAGCACACTTAATGGCACAGGCAATCAAGCGCCTTTATAAAGATGTTAACCTTGGAGTAGGACCAGTAATCGAGGGTGGTTTCTACTATGATATCGATATGGAACATTCATTGTCTCCGGAAGACTTGCCTGAAATTGAAAAGGAAATGAAGAAAATCATCAATGAGAACATCGAGATTGTCCGCAAAGAAGTAAGCCGCGAGGAGGCAGTCAAGTTTTTCAAAGAGCTTGATGACCCTTATAAGCTTGAATTGATTGAAGCGATTCCGGCTGATGAAAAAGTTACTCTATATGAGCAGGGAGATTTTGTTGACCTCTGCCGCGGAGTGCATGTTCCATCAACTGGCAAGCTGAAGGAATTCAAATTGCTGAGCATTGCTGGTGCATACTGGCGCGGCGACAGCGACAATAAGATGCTGCAGCGTATTTATGGTACAGCTTTCTTCAAAAAGGAAGACCTGAAAGAACACTTGAGACTGCTAGAAGAAGCGAAGGAACGCGATCACCGTAAGCTTGGCAAGGAGCTTAACTTATTTACTAACTCCCAGAAGGTTGGCCAGGGTCTTCCGCTTTGGCTTCCAAAAGGTGCGACAATCCGCCGTATCATCGAACGCTATATCGTTGATAAGGAAGTCAGCCTTGGTTATGACCATGTCTACACTCCGGTAATGGGCAGTGTCGACCTATATAAAACTTCCGGACACTGGGACCACTATCAGGAAAATATGTTCCCGGTCATGGAAATGGAAAATGAACAGCTTGTTTTAAGACCGATGAACTGTCCGCACCACATGATGGTATACAAAAACAGCATCCATAGCTACAGGGAGCTTCCAATAAGGATTGCCGAGCTTGGAACAATGCACCGTTATGAAATGTCCGGCGCGTTGGCTGGTTTGCAGCGTGTGCGGGGCATGACTCTGAACGATGCTCATCTCTTTGTCCGCCCTGACCAGATCAAGGAAGAGTTCAAGCGTGTAGTAGAGCTTGTGCTGGAAGTCTACAAGGATTTTGACATGAATGATTATTCCTTCCGTCTATCCTACCGCGATCCTGAGGATAAAGAAAAATATTTCGATGATGACCAGATGTGGGAAAAGGCACAGGCGATGTTAAAAGAGGCAATGGATGAGATGGGACTGGAATATTTCGAGGCAGAGGGCGAAGCAGCATTCTACGGACCGAAGCTAGATGTCCAGGTCAAGACTGCCCTTGGCAAAGAGGAAACTCTTTCAACAGTCCAGCTTGACTTCTTGCTTCCAGAGCGCTTCGACTTGACTTATATCGGCGAAGATGGCAAGCACCATCGTCCTGTCGTCATCCACCGCGGTGTCGTATCGACTATGGAACGCTTTGTTGCCTTCCTGATCGAAGAGTACAAAGGGGCATTCCCGACTTGGCTGGCTCCAGTTCAGGCGCAAATCATCCCTGTTTCACCAGCGGTCCACTATGACTATGCAAGAGAAATCAAGGAAAAACTTAAGGCAGAAGGCTTCCGCGTTGAAATCGATGGACGCGACGAAAAAATCGGCTATAAGATCCGCGAAGCACAAATGCAGAAAGTTCCTTACATGCTAGTGGTCGGAGACAATGAAGTAGCTGACAAAGCAGTCAATGTCCGTAAATACGGCGAACAAAAATCCGAAACAATTGCCTTTGATGAATTCCTGGAGTCATTCAGGAAGGAAGCGAAGAAATAAGAAAAGCGCAAGCGCCTTGGTAAGCCCCGACAAGCGCTGGAGCTGGACATAAAAATAAGAGGAGCTCAGGCTCCTCTTATTTTTATGCAGATTATTCAATCGGTTTGAAACAGGTAGGACACAAATTTATCGTATAGCTGCGCTGAATTCTCTCACCGCAATTCCGGCATGATTTAATGGTAACAGGCGAATTGTCAATATCATTGGAAAAACCATAGCCAGTTCTGAAAAACTACAATGCAGTGCCAGCGAGTAATCCAGTGATCACACCAGTGATGATGATGGCGGTCAACATATGTACACCAGCTTTCTTGTCTATTTCTACCATAAATTATAGCAAGAAATAAGGATTTAAGTTTTGACAAATTTCCATGTAGATAGAATTTCTTCGCTGTTTTTGATGTTAAATTTAATTATGCATGAAAAAAGTATTGCAGCCTGTATTCCTATCTGATACAATACTTTTTGTTGCAGTTAATGAATTTGATTCGTTTGACACATCAATATCTTTATGCTATATTAGCAAGAGTGAACTGAATACTAGTTTTAGGAAAGAAGAAGCACCCGCTTCTCACCTGGCTGACGCATTTCAGCTGTTGGCAGGTAATACGTAAACGTCTAATTATTTTGTTTTCGTAAGTGTGGGTGTTGTCGCCTGCACTTTTTTTATTGCAAAATAAAAACGGACTATATCGTATGTCATTGTGTGAGCAGGATGAGGCGTAGGCCTGGCAATGTACTTCTTCTCCTTGACAATGTATTCGATAAAACCCTGGAGGTGGCTAATTATTAGCAAAGATGCGATGTTACTAAACGAGGGAATTCGTGCTCGCGAAATTCGTCTGATTGATCAAAATGGCGAGCAATTAGGAATTAAATCCAAAGCTGAGGCTCTTGAGATCGCAACGCGCGTAAATCTTGATCTTGTCCTTGTTGCTCCGAACGCGAAGCCTCCTGTAGGCCGAATCATGGACTACGGAAAATTCAAGTTCGAACAGCAAAAGAAAGAAAAAGAAGCGCGTAAGAACCAAAAGATCATCACAACTAAAGAAGTCCGTCTTAGTCCGTCAATTGATGAGCATGACTTTAACACGAAGTTGCGCAATGCCATCAAGTTCCTGGAAAAAGGCGATAAGGTTAAAGCATCTATCCGTTTTAAAGGCCGTGCTATAACCCATAAGGAAATAGGTCAGCGTGTTCTTGATCGCTTCTCTGAAGCTTGCAAAGATGTAGCGACAATCGAATCACATCCAAAAATGGATGGTCGAAGCATGTTCCTAGTTCTAGCACCTAAAACAGAAAAGTAACGAGGAGGAAGTCCCTATGCCAAAAATGAAAACTCACCGCGGCACTGCCAAGCGTTTCAAGAAAACTGGATCTGGCAAGCTAAAGCGTTCACACGCTTACACTAGCCACTTATTTGCTAACAAGTCTACTAAAGCTAAGCGTAAGCTTCGCAAATCTGCACTTGTGTCTAAAGGCGATTTCAAACGTATTCGTCACATGCTTGACAACATTAAGTAAATTCGAGCGATCTCGATTTATATAGGAGGGAAATTACATGCCACGTGTAAAAGGCGGTACAGTTACGCGCAAGCGTCGTAAAAAAGTCATTAAATTAGCAAAAGGTTATTTCGGTTCTAAACATACATTATACAAGGTTGCTAACCAGCAGGTTATGAAATCCCTAATGTATGCATTCCGCGACCGTCGCCAGAAGAAGCGCGACTTCCGCAAACTTTGGATTGCTCGTATCAACGCAGCAGCACGCATGAACGGCCTTTCTTACAGCCGTATGATGCACGGCCTAAAGCTTGCTGGTATCGAAGTAAACCGCAAGATGCTTGCTGAACTTGCAGTAAGCGATGCAGCAGCATTCGCTCAATTGGCTGAAACAGCTAAGCAACAATTCAACAAGTAATGAAAATAACCATTCTCTCCGGAGGATGGTTTTTTCTTTTTATAAGATATAATGATTCCATAGTACTAAAAGAGGAAGTGGAGATATGGGGATGTGGACTTTGGCTGGCTTGATCATAGTCATGAACCTTTTGGGATTTTTTATCATGGGAATGGATAAAAAGCGGGCAAGAAACAATCATTATCGGATAAGTGAAAAAACATTATGGAATGTTGCTTTTCTTGGAGGAGCGACCGGGGCAACAGCTGGAATGAAGCATTACAGGCATAAGACGAAACATGCGCAGTTTAAATATGGACTGCCTCTGCTAGCTATTATTGAGATTGGTATATTTACATATTTATTTAAGCTTTTGGCATAACAGCTTGTATGTTTTTATAAGCTAGTAACAACAAAGACCGCAGGCAGGTGACAAGAATGGATGATGCGTGGTCAATGCTGCTGATCGTTGTGGAATCTGGAGGCTGGTATGCACCGGTTGTATTCATCTTGTTTCATGTTTTCCGCCAATTTGTTTTCGTGCCGCCGGCAGTCGTCTGTATTGCGGGAGGATTAATGTTTGGGGTCGTACCCGGAATTGTATATTCACTGCTCGGATTGTCGGGAGCAAGTATATTATTTTACTTTTTAATGAGACAGATTCCAGAGATGATGAACAAACTGAGCAGGCTGAAAAAAAGGCTAGTAGGGCGCTTCAGAGATTTGACGGTCGCCCAGGTCTCGCTGTTGAGGCTCGTGCCGGTGATTCATTATCAGCTTCTAAGCTTTTGCCTTTATGAACGAAAAAGTAGTTTTAAAGACTTTATGTTTGCTTCATTTCTTGCGAATATTCCATTCGTCATTTTTTATACGATATTCGGAGAGTATGTCGGAGAGTTTGACTCACTAACAGGAATCTTTCTGATGATTGTATTTTTGCTGTTAGCCTATTTGTTACGGGAGAAAATCACCTTCATCAAGTGGCGAGAATTTTTTGATACGACAACATAAGAAAAGCGTCCGAAATTGATCGGACGCTTTTACATTTTATATCGGACGCTATTACATCCTATAATTCCTCATCCTGGTCATGATTCGCCATGAATTCCTTAATCGGGCTTTTCCAGTCGATTTTGGCTACAGGATAGCTTTCGCGAATTTTCCGTTCGATGAATTGGAAATCTTCAAGTACTAGCCCCTTCAATGCCGACGTTTTTTTAGGCCAAATGAAAATGGAAACAACCTCAAAAGCAGACGGAGTTGTGCCCAAATACTTTTCACCCTCAAATAAAACACCCTTATATGTTAATAAGAAATTCTTGCGGACATTGTCTGGCTCATCCAATAAAAAAAAGCGCTTCTGTTCATGAGCAAGCTCCAGTTTCCTTTTCGGATGGAATAAATATTTCACAGCGCTGTATATTAGAAAAACAAATAAAAGCAATAAAACAAGACGTAAAAGCAGAATCATGACTGCCCCTCCAATGCGAACTTTCCTTATTTACGGATGAGATTCCAAATAGTTTCAACAATTTTATAATTGATTTATACTTTTTTTAGGTTGAAGAATAAGATTTGGCGATTACGACAGATTTTGGGTGAATCAGAAGAAAGTTGATGTCCGAAGTAAGAGTAAGTTCGGACAGATTTAGAGGAAAGTGCGGGAAAGCTGCCCGAAGTCAGAAACTTAATCATTAAGTCAACAAAATCATAAGTAGGAGCTGTAAAATGAACACAAAAACCCTTTTTAAAATGCAAAAAGCACTTGATAGTCATATTGAGTCGCAACACGGATTAATGCAGGAAGATTTATTTGATAGAAAGGTCCTTGCGTTGCTTGTTGAAATCGGCGAGCTTGCAAATGAGACGAGGTGTTTCAAGTTTTGGAGTGTGAAGCCATCATCTGAAATGGATGTCATCCTCGAAGAGTTTGTGGATGGAGTCCACTTTATTCTGTCGTTGGGTATTGAGTGTGGATATGAAGATATTGAGTCGGTCACCTCAAACAGAACCGAGGAAAATGACACGAGCAATCAGTTCCTCTTAATATACGAGTCCGTACAAAAATTCAGGAATAACCACAGGAAAGATGATTACGTTCGATTATTTAAAAACTATATGGAGCTTGCACAATTGCTCGGATTGAACGAAGATCAAATTGAACAGGCATATATTAAGAAAAATGAAGTAAATTATGATAGGCAGCGACAAGGGTATTAGGCAGAATTTTTTGTACAATACCCTGCATGTCTAGTATAATAGGTATCGAAAATACATATTGAGGGAGTCGAAATAATGGCAAAATTAGATGAAACATTAACAATGCTAAAAGATTTAACCGATGCCAAGGGCATTCCCGGCAACGAGCGTGAGCCAAGAGAAGTAATGAAGAAATACATAACTCCATTCGCTGATGAAGTAACGACTGACGGACTTGGCAGCTTAGTTGCGAAGAAAGTCGGCAATGAGAATGGACCAAAAATCATGGTTGCTGGCCATCTTGATGAAGTAGGCTTCATGGTAACAAGTATTGATGACAAAGGATTCATCCGCTTCCAGACAGTCGGCGGCTGGTGGAGCCAGGTTATGCTTGCACAACGCGTGACAATCGTTACTCGTAAAGGTGAAATCACTGGGGTAATCGGTTCTAAACCGCCTCACATCCTTCCTGCAGAAGCGCGCAAAAAGCCAGTTGATATTAAGGATATGTTCATTGATATCGGTGCTTCAAGCCGTGATGAAGCGAAGGAATGGGGAGTCACTCCTGGGGACATGGTCGTTCCATACTTCGAATTCACAGTCATGAACAATGAGAAAATGCTTCTTGCTAAAGCATGGGATAACCGTATCGGCTGTGCGATTGCAATCGATGTCTTGAAGGGGCTTAAAGATGCAGAACATCCAAACGTTGTATATGGTGTTGGAACTGTTCAGGAAGAAGTAGGCCTACGCGGCGCTAAAACTTCCGCACAAATGATTCAACCTGACATCGCTTTCGGCGTTGATGTAGGAATCGCCGGCGACACTCCAGGCGTTACCGAAAAAGAAGCACTTAGCAAAATGGGGGACGGACCACAGATCATCATCTATGATGCATCGATGGTATCGCACAAAGGACTTCGTGACTTCGTTACAGACCTCGCTGATGAATTGAACATTCCATATCAGTTCGATGCAGTGGCAGGCGGCGGAACTGACTCTGGCGCCATTCACCTGACGCACCGTGGTGTACCAGCGTTGTCCATTACAATCGCGACACGCTACATCCACTCACACGCAGCGATGCTTCACCGCGATGACTACGAAAACGCTGTAAAGCTAATCGTAGAAGTCATTAAGCGTCTTGATAAAGAAACAGTTGAGAAGATTACTTTTGAGTAAAATTTAGAATAAAGGTGTCCAGAAAACTAGTTTTCTGGACATTTTTTTGTTTGTCTTATATACAATCACTACGTTTTGGCCCATAATCACTACGTAATTAACATTAATCACTACGAAATCGAACTTTATCACTACTTTTTCCAAATTTTGTGGGAAAGTAATGAGAATCCAATCATACCAAAATAAAAGAACTCCCTCAAAATGAAGGAGTCCTTCCAAAGTCATTATTTTCCCTTTAATCCTTCTTCTAAAGCGTTCAGCATTTCCTGCTTTTCTTCCGCAGAGGCGTTCTGCCAGATCACCTCGAACAAAACTCCAAGGCCTGGAAGCATTTTTTCCTCGCCATTTTGGATTGCGTCGACGATCGTATCTTTAAGCTCGTCCTGCGAATTTCCTGCTACATTTGAAATGACAGCATTCCTAAGGTTTAAGTTCATCCTTTGCTTAAACTCCTTTCAAATTACCAAGATGGTTATAGGATTAACTATTTTGGTTTTATTATGTATCTGTTTTGAGCTATAATAGTAAAATTGACAAGCCATATTAAAGGAGAGCCAGAGTTGAAGTACATTCAATCTGATAAAAATCCGCAAGTGAAACAGTGGAAGAAATTGCTGACGCGCAAGGAACGTGACAAGTCTGGTATGTTCCTTGTCGAGGGCTTCCATTTAGTTGAAGAAGCACTCACGAAAACAGAAGATGTTGAAGAAATTATTTTAAGCGAAAAAACAGAATTGCCGCCTGGCCTGGATTATGGTTCCATTCCTGTTACGGTTGTGACCGATGAAATCAGCAAGCAGCTTGCTGATACGGAGACAACACAGGGCATATTTGCTGTATGCCGGCAGGCGAAGCAGAAGCTAACAATTGGAAAAACTTATTTGTTGATCGATTCTGTCCAGGATCCTGGCAATCTTGGCACGATGATCCGGACGGCTGATGCTGCCGGGATTGATGCTGTTATTGTTGGGAAAGGCAGTGTCGATATGTATAATCCGAAGGTATTGCGTTCTGCGCAGGGAAGTCACTTCCATTTGCCAGTTTTAAGTGGCGACCTTTCCGAGTGGATCACTAAACTTCAAGCTGAGAATATCCCGGTTTATGGAACTGCTCTTGAAAATGGAGTGGTTTTTACAGAGGTGGACAATAAGGAAACCTTCGCCCTGCTCGTAGGAAATGAAGGAAGCGGGGTAAATAAAGAATTGCTGGCAAAAACAACGCAAAACCTCTACATCCCAATATACGGCAAAAGCGAGTCGCTGAATGTCGCTGTCGCCGCAGGTATTTTGCTATATTATTTAAAAACAGCAAAATAGGCTCTAAAACCATTTGATACTGCGCCAAGAT
Organism: Mesobacillus boroniphilus; assembly: GCF_018424685.1. Lineage (NCBI taxonomy): Bacteria > Bacillati > Bacillota > Bacilli > Caryophanales > Bacillaceae > Mesobacillus > Mesobacillus boroniphilus. The sequence continues at coordinate 2,348,059 of NZ_QTKX01000001.1, read as the reverse complement.
TATAATATAATAAACAGCAAAAATAATATTATAAAAACGATGACGGAGAAAAGTAGCTTGAAGATGGCCATCCAGGGAGAAAATGCCGATGACTGGAAGCATTTTTATGGAACAGGCAAGCGAAGTTCACCTCCTGAGTTGGCATCGGGACCGCTTTTATAAGCGTAAAGATGCATCGGCACAAAGCCGTTATCTCAATGAAGCGAACACGTAATACATATTGTATTGCCTGTTAAAAAGGGTGGTACCGCGATAACCTTGACCTCGTCCCTTTATAAGGGATGAGGTCTTTTTGTGTTCAAAAAAGAAGAATATGAAGGAGGATTTACCATGCAGGATCGATTGAAAGAACTGCAGGCTGAGGCACTTGAAAAAGTGGCTGCATCAGCTGACCTGAAAGAATTGAATGATGTTCGCGTTTCCTATCTTGGGAAAAAAGGTCCAATCACAGAAGTTTTAAAAGGAATGGGCAAGTTATCAGCTGAAGAAAGACCGAAAATGGGTGCCCTGGCAAATGAAGTCCGTGATGCGATTTCCGGCCAGATCGAAGTGAAACAGAAGGAGCTGGAGGAAGCGGCAGTCCAAAAGCAATTGGCCGCTGAACAAATCGATGTGACGCTTCCAGGAAGGCCTGTTAAAACAGGCAGCCACCATCCGCTTACAAGCATCATTGAAGAAATCGAAGATCTTTTCATCGGAATGGGCTACACCGTAGAGGAAGGCCCGGAAGTTGAAAAAGACTACTATAACTTTGAAGCGTTGAATCTTCCTAAGGGACACCCGGCACGTGATATGCAGGATTCCTTCTACATCACAGAAGAAACATTGATGCGCACACATACTTCTCCTGTTCAGGCAAGGACGATGGAAAAACATCAGGGCAAGGGTCCTGTAAAAATCATCTGCCCGGGAAAGGTTTATCGCCGAGATAACGATGATGCAACACACTCCCATCAGTTCATGCAGATCGAAGGGCTTGTCGTCGATGAGAACGTTAGAATGAGCGACCTAAAAGGAACGCTTGAAGTTTTTGCAAAGAAAATGTTCGGTGAAGATCGCGAAATTCGCCTGCGCCCAAGCTTCTTCCCGTTCACTGAGCCATCTGTCGAAATGGATATTTCTTGTAAAATTTGCAGCGGATCAGGCTGCAGTGTTTGTAAGGGAACCGGCTGGATTGAAATCCTCGGTGCAGGGATGGTCCACCCGAATGTTCTGGAGATGGCAGGATATGATTCGAAGAAATACACTGGCTTTGCATTCGGAATGGGACCTGAGCGTATTGCGATGCTCAAGTATGGAGTCGATGACATCCGTCATTTCTATACAAACGATGTCCGTTTCTTAAAGCAATTTTCAGTTGAAGAATAAGGATTAGGAGGGTAAAACCATGTTGGTATCATATAAATGGCTTCAGGAATATATCGATTTGGAAGGCGTAACGGCTGAAGAGCTTGCTGAAAAGATAACGAAGAGCGGCATTGAAGTTGAAGGTGTAGAAAAATTAAACGAGGGATTAAAGGGCGTAGTTGTCGGCCATGTGCTTGAATGCGAGAAGCATCCGGATGCAGAAAAACTAAACAAAACACTTGTTGACCTTGGAAACGGTGAAAAAGTTCAAATTATCTGTGGCGCGCCTAATGTCGGCAAAGGCCAAAAGGTTGCGGTTGCAACAGTGGGTGCTGTTCTGCCTGGAAACTTCAAGATTAAAAAAGCAAAACTTCGCGGCGAAGAATCCCACGGGATGATTTGCTCGTTGCAGGAGCTTGGAATCGAGGGAAAGCTGGCACCAAAGGAGTATGCTGAGGGAATTTACAATTTTACACCGGATACAGAAATTGGCCAGGACGCTTTAGTAGCTTTAAACAGGGATGACGAGATCCTTGAGCTTGGATTGACGCCAAACCGTGCAGATGCGATGAGCATGCTTGGTGTCGCTTACGAGGTTGGAGCGATTCTTGGCAAGGACATCAAGCTGCCAAATCCACAGCCGGAAACATCTTCAGAGCAAGCAAGCGACTATATTAAGGTCAACGTTGAAGCAAAAGAAGATAATCCTCTATACGTTGCGAAAGTGATTAAGAATGTAAAAGTTGGTCCATCACCTGTTTGGCTGCAAACTAGATTGATGGCTGCGGGCATCCGTCCTCACAATAATGTTGTTGATATCACAAACTTTATTTTATTGGAGTACGGCCAGCCGCTTCACGCATTCGATTACGATAAATTGGGATCAAAAGAGATCCTTGTCCGCCGCGCGACGAATGGCGAAGTGATTGAAACGCTGGATGATGTCAAACGTACCTTGACACCAGAACACCTTGTCATCACTAATGGAACAGAGCCAGTTGCGCTTGCAGGCGTAATGGGCGGAGCGAATTCTGAGGTTGGCAGCGATACAACAACTGTCCTGCTCGAGTCCGCTTATTTTACCGGCGGTGCAATCCGCAAGGCTTCAAAGGACCATGGCCTGCGCAGTGAAGCCAGCTCACGTTATGAAAAAGGTGTGGATCCAGAAAGAGTTCGCCCTGCTGCAGAGCGTGCTGCTGAACTGATGATCGAGCTTGCAGGAGGAGAAGTTCTTGAGGGCGCAGTGGAAGCAGATTCACTGGATGTGAAGAAGGCTGTTGTTTCAACAACAATCCAGAAAATCAACAAGGTGTTGGGAACAGACCTTGAAATGAAGCAGGTTGAGGATATTTTTGCCCGCCTAAAGTTCGAAACATCTGTCGATAATGACACAATCACAGTAACAGTACCTACTCGCCGTGGGGACATCACAATTGAAGAAGATTTAATTGAAGAGGTTGGCCGTCTATATGGCTATGACAATCTGCCAACAACTCTTCCTGTAGGCTCTTCAACACCAGGGCACTTATCGGAGTACCAGAAAAAGCGCCGTGTCGTCCGCCGCTACATGGAAGGCGCAGGCCTTTATCAGGCAGTCACGTATTCCCTTACAAGCGCGGAGAAGGCAACACAGTACGCATTGGATCAGCGCGAACCAGTTGAACTGGCAATGCCAATGAGTGAAGACCGCAGCATCTTGCGTTTAAGCATCGTACCTCAGCTTCTGGAGGTGCTTAAGTATAATATCGCTCGCCAGACCGACAGCGTTGCTGCTTATGAAACTGGGGCAGTTTTCTTGAAAAACAACAACGAAGAACTTCCAGAAGAGCGCGAACACCTTGCTGCAGCCATCACTGGCTTGTGGGAAAGCCATCCTTGGCAGGGTGAAAAGAAGCCTGTTGACTTCTTCGTCCTTAAAGGAATCGTTGAAGGGTTATTTGCAAAGCTTGGTCTTGAAAGCCAGCTAGATTTCCAGAAAGCTGAACTTGATGGGTTGCACCCTGGACGCACTGCTGAAATTTTGCTGAATGGCAATGTCATCGGCTTTATCGGCCAGGTCCATCCAACAATGCAAAAATCGCTTGATTTAAAAGAAACTTATGTATTCGAGTTATCGCTAAAAGCTTTACTTGAAGCAGAAACAGCACCGCTGCAGTACACAGCAATCCCGCGCTTCCCGTCGATTACTAGGGATATTGCCCTTGTTGTCGATAAAGCAACTGCTGCCGGTAACCTGGAGAAGATCATCACAGAAGCTAGCGGTTCATTATTAAAAGAAGTAAATGTGTTCGATCTATACGAAGGTGAAAAAATGGAAGAAGGCAAGAAATCACTTGCATTCTCACTGAAATACTTCGATCCGGAAAAAACACTGACAGACGAAGACATTGCAAAAGCACACAATAAAGTCCTTGCAGCTCTTGAAGAAAAAGCTGGAGCAGTATTGAGAGGATAAATGTTAAAAAGGCAGCCCGCGGGCTGCCTTTTTAATGTGAAGTTCACCTATTCAGCTTAAAAGGGGAGATACTGTGAAAAAATCCTGGTGGATTCCGGCGGAAATGGTGGAGATACCTCGAAAACCCAGTTGGAAACCGGCAAATTAGCGTTACTAGGGTGCCGGTTCAAATTTTATTCCGCGATAATGCGGAAGATTCCCGCGAAATTCTAGTTGTATTCCGCGAAACCCTCACATAATTCCGCGGAAAATAGATATAATTCCGCTAACTGGAAAAACAGCTTATTTTTTTCAGAAAAATTGGAGCTACACGCGTGCGATCTTCTTCGCTTTTTCGGTATTGGCAAAATGAAGCTTAACGAATTCTGGCAGTACATCTTTACCTTTATCGAGGATGAGCCTTGCTGCTGCTTTGTCAACAGCAGCGCCAGCACCTTTTGGAATCGTGAATCCTGCACGTTTGCTAAGGGTTTCGAAATGACGGACGAAGGCATAGCGGGCAATCATCGACGCTGCAGCTACTCCTAGATGGATTCCTTCTGCCTTTGTGTTGAACAAAACGTTTTCCCTGATAATCTTCCTTTGACCTTTCAAGTGGGCGTAATAAATTGGCTCTTTTGCAAATTCATCGATCAAAATAGCTTCCGGTTTTTCAGGTGCGATTTTTTCAAGAACATGGTGGATCGCCTGGTTGTGAAGGAGAGCTTTCATCTTGCCCTGCGACATGCCTTTCATTTGCATTTGGTTGTACTTTTCATTATGAAGTGTCAGCAGGCTGTGGGGCAAAAAGGTGACAAGCTGCCTGGCGATCTCGATGATTTTATCATCCTTGAGATTCTTTGAATCCTGGACACCGAGCTCCTTTAATACAGGAATATCCTGCCGCCTTACGTAGGCTGCTACGACTGTGATGGGGCCGAAAAAGTCGCCTGTGCCAACCTCGTCCGAGCCGATGATGGACATTTCTCCTATATTCCTGGGTAAATGGGATCCTGGCGTTGGTGCCGCTCCTTTTTTAACAGAAGGCGCTAAAGCTGTTCCCCATCTGGCTGCCTCGGCCTCTCCATCTTTTCCCTGGAACAATACTTTTCCTGATTTATAGGCAGTAATCGCACAGGAAGGTGTTTTGGCGGCAAAAACGCTGCCAGGCGGAAGCTTATCAATAAGAAACTTACTGTAATACTCTTTCATCTTTTTGATTTCTTCCGGACTTTTTTGAAGGACACTATTTCCCATTGCTTTACACTCCCTGTTTTACATTTTTCATAGTTAGACATATTCTTCCAAAAATCATACAGATCTGACAGGCAAATACTTCCCAGCCTTTTACGTTCATGTTATAGTATAAAATAGGATTCTTATGAATGGGGGCATAAATGTTGTCAGACACAAAAAAAAATAAGTCGACTGTCGATATATACGGACAGCAATATACGATCGTCGGCACAGAAAGCACCAGCCATATCCGGCTCATTGCCTCGATGGTAGACGATAAAATGCGTGAGATCGGCTCAGCGAATCCTTCACTTGATACAAGTAAACTAGCTGTGTTAACTGCTGTGAATGCCGTTAATGATTACATAAAAATGAAAGATCGTGTTGAATCGCTCGAAGCGGAAATTAAAAGGTTAAAGGACTGAAAAATGCATGCTTGATCTTGCTGTATTAGCTATTTTGCTTATTGGCTTCATTGTAGGATTGAAGAGGGGGTTCATCCTGCAAACCATCCATTTGGCTGGATTCATCGCAGCCTTCATCGTTGCGTACATATATTATGATCAGTTGGCGCCAAAGCTGACTCTATGGATTCCATATCCGAACCTGGGCAGCAATTCGACGTTGAATCTTCTATTTGAGAATGCCAATTTAGAAGATGCATATTATCGGGCCATTGCATTTGCAGCCATTTTCTTCGCAGTGAAAATCCTGCTTCAAATCATCGGTTCGATGCTCGATTTTGTGGCTCACCTTCCAATCTTAAAGCAGTTGAACGTCTGGGCAGGAGGGTTCCTTGGCTTTGTTGAAGTTTACCTGCTTTTGTTTATCGTTCTCTACATCGCTGCTTTATTGCCGATCCAGGCGATCCAGGGACCGCTTAACGATTCAATTCTAGCCGAAAACATCATAAAAAATACCCCTGTATTTTCTCAGCAAATTAAACAACTTTGGATTGAATACATGGCTGCATAACTTCTCTTTTGCGGAGAAGTTTTTTCTTTTTTATTGCTTTTTAAGATTTTTACGAGTGCAAAAATGGGTTCTAAGCCTATGGGGAAAAAGAAACAACATCCAATTGAAAATCCTTCTCTTTTTTAGGCTGTTTTTAATCCTTCATCTTAAAATTTTTCATTTGATTTCACAGTGAGGCTTGTTTTCTATAAAATAGAAGACAATGACTACGTCCGGCTTAATCCGGTCGAGAATTTTAAAAGGCAGGTGGACATCGTGTCTGTTAATAAAAAAGATATCGTACAATTACTTGAAACGATTGCTATATATATGGAATTAAAAGGTGAAAATCCATTTAAGGTCTCTGCATTCCGCAAGGCTGCGGCTGCTCTTGAGGGGGATGAGCGCAGTATGTCAGAAATGGGTGAGTTGACTGAACTCAAAGGAATTGGCAAAGGAACTGCAGGGGTCATCCAGGAATTCATGGAAACAGGTCAATCAACAGAGTTAAAAGAATTACAGGAAGAGGTACCGAATGGACTGATTCCACTGCTTCAGCTTCCAGGAATGGGCGGGAAGAAAATCGCCAAGCTATACAAGGAACTGGGTGTTGAAAGTATCCACGATCTGGAGGAGGCTGCTAAGGCAGGGAAAATCCGTGACCTTGCAGGCTTTGGCAAGAAGAGCGAAGAAAAGATTCTTGCGGCAATTGAAAACTTTGGCACAAGGCCGGAAAGACTGCCGCTTGCATACATGCTTCCAGTTGCGGAATTAATTGAATCTTATCTTCAAAAGATAGATGATATCGACCAATTCTCAAAAGCAGGCAGCTTGCGCAGGATGAGAGAGACGATCAAAGATCTTGATTTCATCATTGCTTCGAATAATCCCTCAGCTGTGAAGGACGAGCTTGTCAATCTGCCGAAAATAAAAGAAATTATCGCAGCCGGGGATACGAAGGTTTCCGTCACACTTGGCCTGGATTATGATGTGAACGTTGACTTCCGCCTTGTCGATCCTGAAGAATTTGCAACTGCGCTCCATCACTTCACTGGTTCAAAAGACCACAATGTAAGAATGAGACAGCTTGCGAAGGAAAAAGGAGAGAAGATCAGCGAATATGGTGTAGAGAATATAGAAACAGGTGAAGTCACTACATTCAAATCGGAAGAAGAGTTTTACCAATATTTCGGCCTGCCGTTTATTCCGCCGGAACTGCGGGAGGATGGTTCGGAAGTTGAACTGTACAAGGAAGATTTGAAACTTATAACTCTAGAAGCTATTAAAGGTGATCTTCATATGCATTCAACATGGAGCGATGGCGGCCATTCAATCGAGGAAATGGCAATGGATTGTATCGCAAGAGGCTATAAATACATGGCGATTACCGACCATTCCCAGTATTTGAAGGTAGCGAATGGACTGACGCCGGAACGCTTGCGAAAGCAAATTGAAGAAGTGAAGGAACTGAATAAGAAATTCGATGATTTTACGATTTTAACTGGAATTGAAATGGATATTTTACCGGATGGTACATTGGATTTTGAAGATGACTTGCTTGCTGAACTCGACTTGGTCATTGCATCGATTCACTCTTCATTTTCCCAGCCAACCGAAAAAATCATGAACCGTTTGAAGACTGCTCTCATAAACGCCCATGTGGATATTATCGCTCATCCAACTGGCAGGCTGATCGGCCGGCGTGAGGGATATTCAGTTGATATCGATATGCTAATCAAGCTGGCCAAAGAAACAGATACCGCTCTTGAATTGAACGCCAATCCGAACAGACTTGATCTGGCATCAGAATATTTAAGGAAAGCACAGGATGAAGGGGTCAAGCTTGTCATCAATACAGATGCTCATAAAGTGGATACACTAGAGCATATGGGAATAGGTGTAACAGCCGCCAGAAAAGGCTGGATTAAGGAATCATCCGTCCTGAACGCGTTGGATCTGAATGGATTGCTAGATTTCTTGCACGGTCGTAATTAATAAAGGGCCTTTTTAAAAAAAGATGATAAAGAATTCTCTTGGAGAAATGTCTAGCTCCAGCGCCTAGCCAGTTTTCATCATCGAGATGCATCTTCGAGTATCTTGCGAAAAGCGTTAGCTTTGAGCAGCTCGAGTCGCTTGTCGGGTCTGATCAAGGCGCTTGTGCTTTTCTAATAACCTTCGCTAAAGAAGAAGGAGGAAATTTTTGTGCAGCAACGAGTTTTGAAAACACTTGAATTTGATAAAATCAGGAACCAGTTGATTGAACACGCATCATCCTCGTTAGGACGGGAAAAAGCAATTGCTTTGATGCCTTCTGTTGATTTTTCGGAAGTATCCCGTTTGCATGAAGAGACAGATGAAGCAACAAAAGTTCTAAGACTAAAGGGGAATGTACCGTTAGGCGGCATCCATGATATATGGCCGCATGTGAAAAGGGCGCAAATCGGCGGCATGCTTAGTCCAAGTGAACTGGTCCAGGTGGCAAGTACTGTCCATGCAAGCAGGCAGATGAAGCGGTTTGTCGATGATTTGCAGGAAGTTACCGAGGTGCCAATTTTACTGAGCTATACTGAAGGAATTGTCGTGCTGGCGAATTTGGAAGAAACGATCAGAAACGCAATAGATGAAGGCGGCGAAGTTCTTGACGGTGCGAGTGAAGCACTAAGATCGCTGAGACAGCAAATGCGTACGCGAGAAGCAAGGGTACGAGAAAAGTTGGAAAGCATGATTCGTTCTTCAAACGCGTCAAAAATGCTCTCGGATGCCATTATCACAATCAGGAACGATCGATTTGTCATACCTGTAAAACAGGAATATCGCTCTCATTATGGCGGTATCATCCATGACCAAAGTTCATCCGGACAGACTCTGTTCATTGAACCTCAATCTGTTGTCCAGCTGAATAATGAACTTCAAAGCATCCGTGTAAAAGAACAGCAGGAGATCGAAAGAATCCTTTCAGAGCTTTCGGCACATACAGCCGAACATCATGATGAGCTCTTGCAGATCGTCAGCATCATGGGCGAGCTTGACTTCATGTTTGCGAAGGCGCGTTACGGAAGCAAAATTAAGGGCTCTAAACCGATTGTCAATGATGAGGGACGGATTAACCTTTTCCAGGCAAGACATCCCCTGATCTCGATGGATGAAGTTGTCCCTAATAGCGTCACTTTAGGAAGTGATTATACGACGATCGTCATCACTGGTCCGAATACCGGGGGTAAAACCGTTACGTTGAAGACCGTCGGACTTTGTACACTGATGGCGCAGGCAGGATTGCAGATTCCTGCACTTGACGGATCAGAAGTGGCTGTTTTTGGGTCAGTTTATGCCGATATTGGTGACGAACAGTCGATCGAGCAAAGTTTGAGTACTTTTTCATCCCATATGGTCAATATCGTGGAAATCCTCGAAAAGGTTGACCACAATAGCCTCGTGCTATTTGATGAGCTTGGTGCTGGAACTGATCCTCAGGAAGGAGCAGCACTGGCAATCTCAATACTGGACGAAGTTTATCAGCGCGGAGCAAGAGTGATTGCGACAACCCACTATCCAGAGTTGAAGGCCTATGGATACAATCGGGAAGGCGTCACCAATGCCAGCGTAGAATTCGACGTAGAAACATTGAGCCCGACTTACAAACTATTGATTGGCGTACCAGGCCGAAGCAATGCCTTTGAAATTTCAAAGAGGTTAGGATTGAAAGAATCTGTCATCGATACAGCAAGATCCTATATCAGCGCGGACAGCAATGAGGTCGAAAACATGATTGCTTCGCTTGAGTCCAGCCGGAAGCAGGCTGAGAGAGACCGTGAAGAAGCAAACCAGCTGTTGAAAGATGCAGAACACCTGCACAAGGATTTGCAAAAACAGATGGCGGAGTATGATGAGAAAAAAGATGAGCTAGCCGAAAAAGCAAAGGGTAAAGCTGCAGCAATTTTGGAAAAAGCGAAGGAAGAAGCGGAAGAAATCATCCGGGATCTTCGCAAGCTGCGGCTTGAAAAAGGAGCCGAGATCAAGGAGCATGAATTGATTGACGCTAAAAGGCGTCTTAGCGAGGCGACTCCTGAGCTTAACCAGGTGAAGAAAGGCGGCAAAGCAAAACCTGCGAAACACGAGTTCAAGCCAGGGGATGAGGTTAAGGTACTGACCTTTGACCAAAAAGGAAATCTTTTGGAGCGAGTTAACGCTAAAGAATGGCAAGTACAGATTGGCATTCTCAAGATGAAAGTGAAAGAATCGGATATGGAATATATCAATACTCCTAAGCCGGTAGAAACAAAACCATTAGCCATAGTGAAAGGGAAGGACTTCCACGTTGGCCTTGAGCTTGATCTCAGGGGAGAACGTTATGAAGATGCCCTCATGAGAGTAGAAAAATATATCGATGATGCCTTGCTTGCCGGCTATCCTCGAGTCAATATCATCCATGGCAAAGGGACCGGGGCATTAAGGCAGGGAGTCCAGGAATACCTTCGCAACCATCGCTCAGTCAAGAAAATAAGATTCGGTGATGCAGGAGAAGGCGGAACAGGTGTTACTGTAGTAGAATTTAAGTAGTATTATGCATGAAAAAATATAAATCCCCGTCCGGACACTTTATAATAGGCAGTGGGGTAAAATATTATCAGGGAGAATGGATATGGATCATTTTTGGGAAAATGAATTTATAGTTACAGCTGGTTATTACAGTGTATCGATTCTCTGCATCGTCGTGTTCCTGGCTGTTTTTGAATTAGTGACCAAATATCGCAACTGGGAGGAAATCAAAAAAGGGAATATTTCCGTTGCGATGGCCACCGGTGGCAAGATCTTCGGTGTAGCTAATATATTCCGCTATTCCATCAATCAGCATGATTCACTGCTCACGATGATCAGCTGGGGAGTTTTTGGATTCTTCCTGCTTTTGATTGGGTACTTTATTTTTGAATTCCTGACACCCAAGTTCAACATCGACAAAGAAATAGAAAACGATAACCGCGCAGTAGGCCTTATATCTATGGTCATTTCAATCGGTTTGTCTTATATCATCGGAGCAGGAATTTAACAGGAGGATCTAAAAGAGTGGAAAAACTAGCTAAAATATTGCTGATTTTGTGTGGAGTATTTCTGTTAGTCGGCATTGTTTATATGATGTTTTTTGTATAGTGATTTGAAAGGGCTGTAAATATAAGGTTATTAATTTGACCTTGTGTTTACAGCCTTTTTCTTATTTGTTTTAACTTTTCTGGTTGAACAGAATAGTGTGAGGATGGGACTGCTAGATCTATTGGAAATCAACGTGGTATTTCACAAGACATGGGTGTTTGTCCCCATAAACCTCCAAAAAACTATTCTAATTGTCATAAAAAGACCATTATATTATAATGGGAGATAGAATTTTCAAAAAATTTTAAATAAGGGGGCAATAAGATGGAATTAGAAAAACCATGGCTGTCGCAATATCCTCCGGAAATTCCTGCTCATTTGGATCTTCAAGAAGCAACCGTCCAGGACTATTTAAAGCAGACTGCTGAGAAATTCCCTGAGAAGGTTGCAATCCACTTCATGGGCAAAGAACTAACGTATAAGCAAGTCTACAACTATGCAAAAAAATTGGCTGCTTATTTGCAAGGCCTGGGAATTGAAAAAGGGGACAGGGTTGCGATCATGCTCCCGAATACTCCTCAGTCTATCATCAGTTACTATGCAATCCTGATGGCAGGGGGAATTGTCGTCCAAACAAACCCTCTGTATATGGAACGAGAGCTCGAATACCAGATGAAGGACTCTGGTGCGAAGGCAATCATCACGCTTGACATTTTGTTCCCTAGGGTTTCCAAGGTCATCGCCAACACGGATTTAGAGAATGTAATTGTAACCGCTATCAAGGATTATCTTCCTTTCCCTAAAAATCTTGTCTATCCATTCATCCAGAAAAAACAGTATGGAATCATTGTAAATGTTAAACATGAAGGACAGAACCATCTTTACAATGAAATCATGAAAATGCCAGCTGGCAAAATTAAAGAATATGATTCTGATTTTGAAGAAGATTTGGCCCTTTTACAATATACGGGAGGGACAACCGGCTTCCCAAAAGGTGTAATGCTGACTCATAAAAACCTCGTTGCAAACGCGGCGATGAGCAATGCGTGGCTGTATAAATGCAAACCGGGAGAAGAAGTAGTACTTGGAATCCTCCCATTTTTCCATGTTTATGGAATGACAGCTGTATTGATTCTATCCGTAATGCAAGGTTCGAAAATGGTCCTATTGCCAAAATTCGACCCTGAAACAACACTAAAGACAATCCAGAAGCAAAAGCCTACATTGTTTCCAGGAGCACCAACGATTTATATCGGTTTGCTGAACCACCCTGACCTGAAAAAATATGACCTGTCTTCCATCGATTCCTGCATAAGCGGATCAGCTCCTCTGCCTGTCGAGGTCCAGGAGAAGTTCGAAGAGATAACAGGAGGCAAGCTGGTTGAAGGTTACGGCCTTACTGAATCGTCGCCAGTCACTCATGCGAATTTCCTCTGGGATAAAAAACGTGTGAAAGGCAGTATCGGAGTACCATGGCCTGATACAGATTCAATCATCCTATCAATGGAAACGGGCGAACCGCTGCCGCCGGGTGAAATAGGAGAAATAGCAGTCAAAGGCCCGCAAGTAATGAAGGGATATTGGAACAGGCCGGAAGAAACTGATCAAGTACTTAGAGATGGATGGCTGCTAACTGGAGACCTTGGGTATATGGACGAGGAAGGATATTTCTATATTGTCGATCGAAAGAAAGACATGATTATTGCTGGGGGCTTCAATATTTACCCGCGTGAAATCGAAGAAGTCCTATATGAGCATCCAGCTATCCAGGAGGTTGTGGCAGCAGGAATCCCTGACCCTTATCGGGGTGAAACGGTGAAAGTATATATCGTTCTTAAAGAAGGTGCCAAAGCGACAGAAGAAGAACTGAATGAATATTGCCGGAAACATCTTGCGGCGTATAAGGTGCCAAGGATATTTGAATTCAGGAAAGAACTTCCTAAAACCGCAGTAGGTAAAATTCTTAGAAGAGCATTAGTTGAAGAAGAAAAAGCAAAGAACCAGGAAGACCAGAAGAAGCAAGCTTAACTTTAAAAGCCGGCTCCCAATATCGGCTCTTTCTTTTTGAATAAGAAGGCTTGTCCAAATGAAACACATTTCCTTGACAGAAATGTGAGTGAATACTATTATAAAAATATGAATGACGATTCATTCAGTGAACAGTATTGCAGACAAAAATCGTAAACGGGAGTGTGCCACTGTAGCATTTAATGCTTGTGCTTTTCCTGGAGCGGGAGTGAAAGAAATGAAAAAAAACAGGCCGAAATATATGCAAATAATTGATGCAGCAGTGGTCATTATCGCAGAAAACGGCTACCACCAGGCGCAGGTGTCTAAAATAGCAAAGCAGGCTGGAGTGGCTGATGGGACCATTTATTTGTATTTCAAGAATAAGGAAGACATACTGATTTCTCTGTTCCAGGAGAAAATGGGTTACTTCGTGGGAAGTATTGAAGAAAAAATTGCAGGAAAACAAACAGCAACAGAGAAATTATATATGTTGGTCGAAACGCATTTCAAGATTCTTTCAGATGACCGGCATCTTGCAATTGTAACCCAGCTGGAGCTAAGGCAGTCAAATAAGGATCTCCGGCATAAAATCAACGAGGTGCTTAAGGGCTACTTAATGCTGATCGACAAAATCATTTTGGAAGGCATAGAGAATGGAGAGTTTTCAAGCTCCCTGGATTTGCGTCTTGCAAGGCAGATGATTTTTGGTACAGTAGATGAAACTGCGACTTCATGGGTAATGAATGAACAGAAATACAATCTTACTGACCTGGCAAAAGCGGTACACCAGCTGCTGATCAACGGCTGCGGTTACCAGGACACCAAACCGGTCCTTTAATCACGTCTTTCCCGACTTTCCGGCGCTTTGAATGCCTGTAAGCGGAAAAGGCAGGGGAAAAAGGCTTGTTTCGCAGAAAGGAGATTTTCCAGGATGCAAAACTTGCCTTCATGTAAAAGGAGGGGAAAATGTGGAGTATCTTAAATGGTCTGCGGAGGACAGGATCGCCACGATCACGATTGACCGTCCGCCGGCGAATGCCCTTGCATCCGGACTGCTGAAAGAGATTTCAGGAGTGTTGGATGAAATCGAGGGAAATGAAGAAATCAGGGTTGTGTTAATCCATGGTGAAGGAAGGTTCTTCTCAGCAGGAGCAGATATCAAGGAATTCACTACAGTCAAAACCGGTGAAGACTTCGCGAAATTAGCTGAGTATGGACAGGATTTATTCGAACGCATGGAACATTTTCCAAAGCCTATTATCGCTGCTATTCATGGCGCGGCTTTGGGTGGAGGACTAGAGCTTGCGATGGCGTGCCACTTCCGCCTTGTAGGTGAAAATGCGAAATTAGGACTGCCTGAACTGCAGCTTGGACTCATTCCGGGGTTTGCAGGCAGCCAGCGTCTTCCTCGCTATGTGGGCGTTGCAAGAGCGGCAGAGATGCTGTTTACGAGCGACCCAATCACAGGTGTGGAAGCAGTCCAATATGGATTGGCCAACCATGCGTACCCTGAGGAGCAGTTGCTTGAAAACGCATACAAGCTTGCTGGGAAAATCGCTAAAAAGAGTCCAGTTTCCATAGGGGCAGCTATTAAACTTTTGAACTATTCCAAGCACGAATCCTTCTACAAAGGAGTTAAGGAAGAAGCCAAGCTCTTCGGAGATGTCTTCCTGTCAGAGGACGGCCAGGAGGGAATCAAGGCATTCCTGGAAAAAAGGTCGCCGGATTTTAAGGGCAGATAAGCAAACCTTTTAGCAACAAATTTTTTTACCATAAATTTTTCTAATCTTTAGAACAGCTAAAATGTTTGAATACTTAGGAGGGGAACAAATGAATATCTACGTTCTAATGAAAAGGACATTCGATACAGAAGAAAAAATCACAATCGCAAATGGCAAGATCAATGAAGATGGCGCTGAATTCATCATCAACCCTTACGATGAATATGCGATCGAGGAAGCAATCCAGGTTAGGGATGCTCAGGGTGGCGAGGTTACAGTCATTTCTGTAGGAAATGAAGAAACAGAAAAGCAACTGCGCACAGCGTTAGCTATGGGAGCAGACAAAGCTGTATTAATCAATATCGAGGATGATGTTGAAGACGGAGATCAGTTCACAACTGCTAAAATCCTTTCTGAATACCTTAAGGATAAAGAAGCTGACTTGATCCTTGGCGGAAATGTCGCAATTGATGGCGGATCAGGCCAAGTAGGACCTCGTGTTGCTGAGCAGTTGGGCATGCCTTATGTAACAACGATTACAAAACTAGAAATCAACGGAACTACTGCTACTATTACTAGAGACGTAGAAGGGGATTCAGAAGTCATTGAGACAAGCCTTCCTGTTCTTGTTACTGCACAGCAAGGGTTGAATGAGCCTCGCTACCCATCTCTTCCAGGGATCATGAAAGCAAAGAAAAAGCCTCTTGATGAACTAGAGCTTGATGATCTTGATCTGGATGAGGACGATGTAGAAGCTAAGACAAAGACAATCGAAATTTATCTTCCTCCGCAAAAAGAGGCAGGAAAAGTCCTTCAAGGCGAACTTGCCGACCAGGTTAAGGAACTTGTCAACCTGCTTCATACAGAAGCAAAAGTCGTTTAAGGCATAAAGGAAGAATAAATACGCAGGAGGTAAATCAAATGGCGAGAAAAGTATTAGTATTGGGAGAAGCACGTGACGGACAACTAAGAAATGTATCTTTCGAAGCAATTGCAGCTGCAAAAACAGTTGCTGAGGGCGGAGAAGTAGTCGGAGTATTGATCGGAGAGTCTGTAAGTTCATTAGGAAACGACCTATACCAGTATGGTGCTGACAAAGTTGTGGCTGTAGAAGATGCCAAGCTTGCACAATATACACCAGACGGTTTTTCGCAAGCTTTGATGGCTGTAATCGAACAGGAAAGCCCAGAGGGTATCATCTTTGGACATACATCACTTGGAAAAGACCTTGCTCCTAAAATCGCAAGCAAATTGGGTTCGGGCCTGATCTCAGATGCTGTAGCAGTTGAAGAAGCAGGCGGCAATCTTGTCTTCACTCGTCCTATCTATTCAGGCAAAGCCTTCGAAAAGAAGATTGTCACCGATGGACTTGTGTTTGCTACGGTCCGTCCGAACAACATCGCTCCACTGGAAAAGGATTCTGGAAAATCTGGTGAAGTTTCAACTGTTTCTGCGGAAATCAAAGATTTGAGAACGATCATCAAAGATGTTGTCCGTAAGGCAACTGAAGGTGTCGATCTTTCCGAAGCAAAAGTCGTTGTAGCAGGCGGACGCGGTGTAAAGAGCGAAGAAGGCTTCGAACCGCTTAAGGAACTTGCTGACGTTCTTGGCGGAGCTGTAGGAGCTTCACGTGGTGCATGTGACGCTGACTACTGTGACTATTCACTGCAAATCGGACAGACAGGCAAAGTCGTGACTCCAGACCTATATATCGCTGCCGGTATTTCGGGAGCTATCCAGCACCTTGCCGGTATGTCCAACTCCAAGGTCATTGTAGCGATCAATAAAGATCCAGAAGCAAATATCTTTAAAGTCGCAGACTACGGCATTGTTGGCGATCTATTTGAAGTTGTACCAATGCTTACAGAAGAATTCAAGAAGCTTAAAGTCAACGCTTAATGATAATTGAATTCAAAAAACGGACGTCACAAACGTCCGTTTTTTTGTCTGTAAATAAGAATGAAATGGAATATTCATATGTGAAAAGGGTAAATTACAACAAGAGCAGATAAATAGCATCAATTGGTAAACGATGATATACTGACGTTAGTATTCAGATTTATTTAGGAGGCATTTAAATGGCTATTACACATGCTACTGACGCAACTTTTGCTAACGAAACAGGATCAGGCCTAGTGCTTGTTGATTTTTGGGCACCTTGGTGCGGCCCTTGTAAGATGATCGCTCCTGTACTTGAAGAATTAGATTCAGAAATGGGCGACAAAGTGAAAATCGTGAAGCTTGATGTTGACGACAATCAGCAAACTGCTGCACAATATGGCATCATGAGCATCCCGACTTTACTTGTTCTTAAAGATGGTCAACCAGTTGATAAAGTAGTCGGTTTCCAACCAAAAGAAGCACTTGCAGACCGCCTGCAACAGCATATCTAAGCTTAATGTAAGAATCCCGCCTTCAGAGAAGGCGGGATTTTTTTCGTAAATGCATGGAAAACTAAATAGGGAACACAATAACAATGCCTATTTTCTAGAATCTGGTATACCTCAAACGGTTTATCAAGATGATCATAGTCAATAAAAAGTGATAAAAGTAATGATTACAATCACTATTACGGTCAATAAAAAGTGTTTAATGCCCCAAAAGGAGTTGTAATTACTAATTCGTTCCATATTTCGCCTTTAAAGTATGGTTAATCTTAATGAGGAAAGATAACTTGTCACGAGTTTGTCAAAGTTTTCTTACAAAGTTCATTGACAGTGATAATCATTCTCGCCTATAATAACAATTGTCAATGAAAATCATTATCATTTATAAGGCGAATCACATTACATAGGGGGATTTCAATCATGAACAAGAAAAAGCACCTGAAAGCAATCTTCGCAAGTTTTTTAATGGCAAGCACAGTATTGGCAGCTTGTGGGGGAGATGAAACTGCAGAGAAGCCTGAAGAGAACAAACAGGCTGAAACTGAAGGAAATACTGATGAAAATAAGGAAAATACTGGAGAAACTAAGGAAGTCAATGTAGAAGATACGGATGCAGCAAAACAAGCCGCTACGTATGCAGATATGATGTCCGAACTAGTAAAAGCAAAAGAAGGCCAGGAAGTTAATTGGGATACTGTCCAACAACAATATGAAGCAGGTCTTCAAAAGGATGTAGCCGAACTTAATCCTGAATTCGACCAGGCGATCCAGGCTGCACTTACTGCTGGGAAAAGTGGGGAAATGGAACCGATTATCGCTGTTCAATTGACTGATAAGACAACCCAATCCTATTTCTATCAGAACCAAAAGGCACTTCAAAAAGAAGCAGTTGCTGCACTAAATGAAGATAAGAAGGATGAGGCAAACCTTGCATTTGCACAAATCAAGCACTTGGCAGAAAAGGTTTTCATTCCAACAGCAGAAAAACGTGATAAGTACTACGAGCTAAGCGGAGATTCAAGCCTTGTCGAGAACATCAACTCAGGATTAACTGCACAGGAAGAAGCGCTTACTGCAGGTAATGCTGAAGATTTCCAGGTTTACCTTCAAGTAACTGATAAGTCTATCTACAGAAGCTACTACCTTGCAGCGAAATCTTATGCTGAGAAGATCGAAGCTGGCGTGAAAGAAGGAAAAGATTCAAAAGAACTGTCCATCATGCAGGCGGAAGCTTGGGGCTTCTATCAAGCAATCAAAGGATCACTTGGCGGTGGTGATGAAGCAGCTGCAGCTCAGTTAGACAAACTATTCACGCTTAATACTACTGATCCTGCTACAATTAAGGCTGCAGAAACAAATGCCTTATTCGCAAAAGCGGTTGCCGGCAAAATCAAAGGGTACTACGAAAAGGCTCCGAATCTATTAGCAGAAAACAATGCAGTTGAAGCTAAAGTAAGCGCAATGGAAGGAAATATGTTCTTGAAGATGCTTCAAGGGCAGATGACTGAAAAATTGGGTGAAGAAAAAACAGAAGCAGTCTTTGCAGATGCAGAGGCTTGGTATAATGCCATCGCAGAAAACAAGCCAGAGGATGCAAAAGCAAAAGGCGAAGCAGTAATAACTGCAGTAGATGGTTTGCTTTAAAAATTTGGGAGCCGCAGCGATGCGGCTCTATTTTTGTAGTATTAGAAAGTGTGAATTTTTTACTTTGAGAATTGGCCAGCTCCAGTGCTTGTCAGGATTGACCAAGGCGCTTGCGCTTTTCTTATTTACAGATGAAATACTATGGTAAAATGGCTTGAGGAAAGAAAGAGGTGCAATCGTGAAAATCTTGATTACTGGGGGAGCAGGTTTTATCGGAAGCCATTTTGCTGTCAAAATGCTTAAAGAGCAACATGAGGTGGCCATCATCGATAATTTGCATCCTTATTATTCAGTTGAGAGGAAAAAGCAGCATCTGGATGTCATTAAAAGTGCTGGGACTTTTCAATTCTATCAAACAGATCTCCTTGACCAGGATGAAACCATTGATATGATTAAAAAAGTTTCCCCGGAGGCCATTGTGCACCTGGCGGCTTTGCCTGGTGTGGCCTATTCAATCCTCCGTCCGCTGGAATATATTGATTATGATATAAAGGCAACCGTCAATGTACTCGAAGGAGCTGGCAGGGCAGGTGTGAAGCAGTTTTTATTTGCATCGTCATCATCTGTTTACGGAATGATGAAAAATAAACCTTTTAAAGAAGAAATGGCTGCAGGCAAACCTATTTCTCCGTATGCGGCATCAAAATACGCCGCAGAATCGTTTTGCCATGTGTATGGCCATCTTTATGGGATTGATATGAAAATCCTGCGCTTTTTTACCGTATATGGCCCATGGGGAAGACCAGATATGGCCATCGCTAATTTTATAAAAAAACTGAAAGCGGGAGAAGAAATCACTGTATTTGGAGAAGGCGGTTCCCGTGATTATACATATGTGGGTGACATTGTGAATGGAATGAGCCTCGCTCTCCAAAATTTGGAGCAGAGTGCCATTCTCAATATCGGTTCAGGACGGCCGATATCAATGAACCAGCTTCTGGATGAACTGAAGATTTATTTTCCTGACATGAAGATCAAGCGTGAAGGAGACCGTGCCGGAGATGTAGAAAGAACGTGGGCTGATATTTCACTGGCACGTGAATTGCTGGGATACGAACCAGAGATAGACTTTAGCAAGGGAATTGCGGAAACGGTAGCCTGGGCTGAGCAGTATGAAAAATACCTATAAGAAACTAGTCTCAGTCTTGCTCGTCACTGCATTCCTCATGATGACGATATATTATCTTGATGCTGGTAGGATGCTGGATGAAATTAAGGCCATTGCATCAAGTCCTGGAATGCTGCTGTTTATTTTCACCAGCTATTTCCTTGCTTTTTTTGTCAGAGGGGTTGCCTGGAAGCTCTATTTAAACAACAAAGCACGCCTTTCAACCTGCATGTATGGTCTATTTTACAGCTTGCTGCTGAATCACCTCCTGCCCGTCAAGGCTGGGGATTTTGCGAGAATTGGTGTCATGAAAGCAAGGGAGCCGGGAGTCTCGGGGCATGAAGCTTTTAATTCTGTGATTATCCTACGGCTGATGGACACATTGATCCTTTTCACAATGGCTCTGTTGGGATTGGCTTTCCTTGAGTTGCCCGTTTATGGGAATGTGATTGTTTGGCTTGGAGTAATTGGAGTGATGGTCGCTTTAATTATCTTCTATAAATTCCGGTCTTTTTTTGACAGACAAATATCTATAATGAAAACTGCCTTCTCTGGCTGGCGCGGTTTCTGGATCTTTGGGTTGACTCTGGTAAGCTGGGTCCTGGAAGCAGCGGTGATTTATGGAGTAGTCCTGAATGGGGGTAGCATAATCAGCTTTGTACAAGCTGTCTGGGTAAACAGCATAACGGTTGCAGGGCAGATTTTTCAAATTACCCCCGGAGGAATGGCCAGCTATGAGGCCATAATGGTTTTCGCGTTAGGAGTTAATGGGATAGCGGGAGAAAATGCATATACTGCTGCGGTCATTACCCATGGATTGAAATATTTATTTTCATTCATTGTCGGAGGGATTGCATTAGCTGCTTTTCCTGTGCCGGCAAACTTATTAAGAAAATGGATTAGAGAAAGGGGCAACGAATCATGAAGAGTGCTTCAAAGTTTGAGAAATTCGCGGCCCGAAGCTGGAATTTGCTTAATGAAGGGAAACCTTTCACGCCAATTTTTACAGTTGGCACAATGGTATTATTTCATCTCGGAGATATTGGGAGTGCGGGCAGGATCACAGAGTTTTTACTCGCATTCCTTACTGTACTGCCGCTATTTTTCATCTATTTTGTTTATGATTTTCCACTTTTTTTGAGAAACTATTTGTGGATTCCTTTAGTTGTTTTTATTATCATTTGGCCTGAACCTAATATAACTTTGCTGCTTTTTGCTGCTGGTTTATACTTTTTCTTTACGGTGTTTTTCTGGGGAACGCTTTACTATCACCTGAGGATTGGAACTTCATGGCTTAACTTCACGAGGTTTTGGAAGCTTGTTTTGAAAAATAGTGACTCCACTAGCGGAAATGCCCAAGAGCAGCTCCCGAAAGTATTCCTGCTGCTATCGGTTTGGGAACTGTCATTTACCGCTTTAACAAGTGATATAGGAATGCCATTATTGGATATAGCCTTGTTTTATGGCTTCGTATTTCTTTTTACAGTTATTATGCATAGATACTTATTTGACTGGAAGCCAAAAGCCTACCAGACGTATACGAAGGATGAGGGACCTGCAGTACCAGAGAATGGCCTGTCAGATAAGGTCATTGTCATCGTGATCGATGGTATGCGCAAAGAACGCTTTTATGAAGCAAATACACCTTTCCTCGATCAATTAAAAGAGAATGGTACTGAATATTTGAATATGGAAACCTTATACCCTGCAAGGACCGTAGTGTGCTTTAGTTCAATGTTCACTGGCACCTATCCGTTTGAGCATGGAATTAAATCGAATATGGTCTATAAACTCGGGGTTAATACGGAAACGATTTTTGACTCGCTTCGAAAGGTTGGTAAAAGGGGCAGGCTGCTGGGGATCGCCCACCTGGTTGATGCGATGGGCAGTGATGTCGAGACGGTTACGGCTGTTATGCATAAGGATAAAGCGGACACCAATATGCTTGCGAGGGCAAGAAAAATAATGGACGAGCAGGATCCAGATCTTTTCATCGTGCAGATGATCGGTACCGACCAGGTTGGTCACAGCCGCGGAGTCCTGTATGATGATTATATTGAAAAAATCGAGGAAGCAGACACGCTGATTAAAGAGTTTGTCGAATGGCTTGAAGCAGAAGGGAAAATGGAGAATACGACTCTTATAATCTGTGCAGATCACGGACAGGCTGATGGCATTGGTGGTCATGGGCACCTGGATGAAGGAGAACGGTTTGTTCCATTTTTCATGCATGGCCCGCATATCGCCAAAGGGAATAAGGTCCAGGAAAAACACAGCCTAGTCTCACTGGCTCCAACAATTTCCTACCTGATGGGAGCGCCATATCCATCCAGCAGCAGGGGGAAAGTTTTAATGGATGCAATAAAAGTAGAGAAGGAAGAGAATGTAATTGAGTAAAGTTATCGTATTTTTGCCGGCTTACAACGAAGAAGAATCAATTGGTGAAGTAATTGAAAACATTCCACGCAGTTTTGCCGGTGCTGATAAAGTGGAAGTGTTGGTTATTGATGATGGGTCAACGGATGCCACGGTTGCTGAAGCGAAAAAAGCGGGCGCCGACCATATCATAAGCTTTGAAAAAAACCGCGGCCTGGGTGCCGCGGTCCGAACAGGAATTGAAGAGTGCTTCCAAATGGGGGCTGATGTCGGCGTGATGATTGATGCAGATGGAGAATACCCGGCATGGCAAATTCCCGACATTGTCAAACCTATTCTCAATGGAGAAGCGGATTATACAATGGGATCCAGGTTTATGGGCACAATAAAAGGAATGAAATTTCATCGCAGAATGGGGAATTATTTTTTCACCTTTCTGCAAACCTTATTATTGAGAAAATGGCTATATGACGGCCAATCAGGCATGAGGGCATTTTCCAGGCAGGTTCTAGAGCATGCAGAGATCATCCATGATTACAATTATGCTCAAGTATTGACGCTGAACCTTGTCAGAAAAGGGTTCAGTGTACTTGAAGTGCCGATCCAATACCGCGTCAGGACAACTGGCACATCTTTCATTTCATTCAAGAAATATATGACGAATGTCGTGCCGGCAGTTTATCGTGAAATGTCCAGGCCTGTCTCCAAGATTGTTGGTTTGGATAACTATCAATCTAAAAACAGTAAAAATAGTGACAATAAAGTGACGGTTGTTAAATATGATTGACATTCAAAATGATAATCATTATCATTATCATTGTAGGAGGGAAAACAGCAAATGAAAAGAGCTATATTTTTTTGTTTTTCATTGATATTTATTCTCATTAACGGTATTCCTCAAACTGCAAGCGCTTATTCATATGGTGACCCAAATGAAGAAAAAGTAGCGGAAGTCTATAAGGAAATGCAGTTGAAACTGGATGAGGACCCTCCAAACTTCTCGGCCGCAACATCCCTGTTTGAAACGGTTAAAGAAGAAATCGATATGCATATGGGAACCGAGCCAGGAGAAGTGATCATGGAAAGCCTGGAAGAAAAAGATAAAGAAGCAACGATTGAAAATATGGAAAAACTCCTCGTGTTGAATGTGGCGAGGAGGCTTGAAAGCATTGAAAAGAGCTTTGAGGAGTATGATACTTCAAAGAAGCTGCTGGCCAAAGGATATGCTACATATCAGGCACTATCACCAAAGGTTGAAGCAAGTGAACCTGAAGTAGACAAAGAAATAAAAGCTGACTTTGATGCTGCACTTGAGGCACTAGGAAATCCCGGACTCTTTGGAGTAGGGAAGAAGCCTTCTGACATAGCGGTTTTTAGAGAGAAGAAAGAAGAGATCCTGAATGCATTGCAAGAAGGATTTGATCTTCCGAGCCTGGAAGTCGGGCATTTTACAGATACGGAAGAAGAAGAGGGCCCTGGGAAAAAGGACTGGACAGACCGTTCGAATATCCGTAACTGGATTCCTTTGATTTTGATTGTCACGGTCATTGGTGCGATTGTCGTTATTGGTATTAAGAGAAGAAGATCATAAATTTTGATGACACCTTGGAGAGGGGAGAATCAGCAATGGAAGTTCAAGCATTATTGATTACTTTTCGTGAAGTATTGGAAGCGTTATTAATCATCGGGATCATCACAACATATTTGAAGAGAACCGGTAATCCTAAGTATACCAAGTATGTATGGCTGGGTGCAGGACTTGCTGTTCTGGCAAGTATCGGAGTTGCGATTTTGTTCCAGGTTGTGTTCACAGGCTTTGCTGCAATGGGCAGTGAGATTTACCTGAAAATTGGAATCATGATTGTTTCTACTGTACTCTTGACCCAGATGGTATTCTGGATGGCGAGCCACAGTAAGGACCTGAAAGGTAATATGGAAGGGAAAATGAAGAAATTCATCTCGACAGGAAACATTGTCGGCATGGTTATCCATTCATTCCTTGTCGTCTTGCGTGAAGGAATCGAAACTGTCTTCTTCTTTGCGGCAATCACAGGTGGTAACATCGGTGCTGCAATGCAAGGATGGGGAGCAATAACAGGTACACTGATTGCTGTTGCCGTCTCTTACATGTTCTTTAAAGGTACGATGAAGGTCAAGCTTAAGACGTTCTTCCAAATCACAGGCGCTTTCATCATTCTGATCTCTGCTGGATTACTAGTGCAGGCCATTTCAATGATGCAGGATGTCAACATGATTGGAAGCGTTATGTACCATGTTTATGATATTACATGGCTATTGCCAGAACACCCGATTGATTATGCGCATTATCTCCGTGACACTGGTGTCGCACCGCTTATCTCTGGTGATGTGGGCATCTTCCTGAAGGCTCTGTTCGGATATTCATCCATGCCTTCGGTTGAAGAAGTCATTGCCTATATCGGATACTTTGCTGCGATCTTCCTGATGACTTCATCACGCAGCCCTAAGAAAGAAAAGGCCGCTGAAAACAAAGCTGCAGAGAATAAGCAAGTAGTATTGAACCCACAAGTTAAATAATCAATTTTATTTGAGGCTTTACGATCCTCTCTCCAGAAAAAGTACAGGGAATCTCCTTGTACTTTTTTCATACTTAAAGGTTGTTTTTGTATTGATTGTTGCTTTCCGAACACATACAGTGATTCGAATTCTTAGAGGTGTCGGGCTCTTTTCGAAGATGCTTCCGTACTGGAAATGCGTAGATAATCGTAAAAACCCATATTCGGTTTTTACTTTGGGGGTAAAAGCAACAAAGTTTACGAAAATAGCGTACGTAAAAACGATTCTCGGTGGAAGTTAGTTGGTGTAAAATGTTGAATTTAGAAAAAATGAACAGAGTAATCATTCTTGGACTTAGTACGCTTGCAGTCCTTTACATTTTCATAATCCAGTTGAATTCACTTAATCCATTCGTATTCTCGTGGGATCAAGTCGACTTTACCCTGGCAATGGACAGGTATGACCTGCGTGCGATGCAGCCGCATTTCCCTGGCTATCCGTTTTTTATTGTAGGGGGATTGCTAACAGAACTCCTTGTGCAGACACCAAATCAGGCCCTGGTTCTATTTAATGTTTTAGTGTATGCCAGTTCAATCCTGCCTGTGTATCTACTTGGGTCAAGAATTGTTAGCAGGCCGAATGCCATTCTAATTGCAGCGGCAATTTATACTGCTAGTTATCCGTTGATCATAGTCAACCAGCCGATGTCGGAGGGGGCTGCACTTGCTGCTTTTTGGTGGTATTTCTGGAGTATCGCGGCAGCAGAGTCGAGGCCATCAGGGAAATGGATGCTGTTGCCGCTATTTTTGTTCAGTGTCCTATTAGGAATAAGGTTGAGCTACATTTCGATGGGAATCGGGCTCGTTTATCTATTATATAGAAAATGGGCAAAACATGAGCTTTCTTTGACAGGTGTTTTTAAATATGTGGTCATTGCTGCATTGTTTCAGTCAATCTGGGTTGGAGGGCTGATTATTTCTGAAGGTGGTCTCGTTAATTTTCTGGAGCTTGCTTTTGGATTTACCGGAGGGCATTTTCAGGAATGGGGAGGCACTTCGGTCTCGAATGAACTGTCTAGTTGGGCAAGGCTGAAAACATTCTTGTTTACCAACATTTTGTGGTGGGGAATCTTTTCACGAACAACTGTTTTGATGGTATTATATATAGTTATTGGCATATTTATTTTTTTGCCGTCGTCTAAAAGTAAAATTTATAAGGAAAACAGCTTTCATCTGGGCGCATTGCTGTTGCTCGCCTACGGGGTCTGGGCACTTTTTGCCCAGAATATTGAAAAACCGAGGCATATACTGCCATTAGCGCTATTGCTGGTCTTTCTTGGCCTGACTGTCTATTTTAAAAAAAGGGCAGGGGTGTATGCGAGCTTTTTGGTAATAGGGGTTATCATCGCCCAGGCAATTATTTCTTCAATTTATATACAAAAACAGGCTGTAATCGAGCCGGCCGTTTACCAGCTTGCACACTATCTTGAGGAGCAGCCAGAGGACTTCGTTTTGTATACATGGGAAGAAACCAGAGTGCTTCAGTATCTGAAGATGCCTTACCCACATAAACGAATCTATACCTATAGGATTTTCCTGCACGATCAGGGGTTATATAAAGGTAAGACAGTTTATTTAACAGACAGTGTTGTTGAAGGCTTCCGCTCTCAGGGGATTAATCTTGACGGGAAGCTTGAGAAAGTAAATACTTTTGCATCAGATAAAATTTTTGATCCAGTCTATCACGAGATTATTTTATATAAATGGACACCGTAACAGGAGGTGAATGGCATGAACGAGCAGATCAAGAATAAGCTTGCTATTCTTCCTGCGCAGCCAGGATGTTATTTAATGAAGGACAGACAGGGGACCATCATTTACGTAGGGAAAGCCAAGGTATTGAAGAACAGGGTGCGCTCTTATTTTACAGGATCGCATGACGGAAAAACGCTGCGTCTTGTAAATGAAATTGAGGATTTTGAGTATATCGTCACCTCCTCCGATATGGAAGCACTGCTTCTTGAAATCAACCTGATCAAGAAATATGACCCAAAATATAATATCATGCTCAAGGATGATAAATCGTATCCGTTCATCAAGCTGACTGCAGAACGGCATCCAAAGCTGATCATTACGAGAAAGGTAAAGAAGGATAGCGGCAAATATTTTGGGCCGTACCCGAATGTCCAAGCGGCGAATGAAACGAAGAAACTGCTGGACAGGATCTATCCGCTCCGGAAATGCTCGACGCTACCTGACCGTGTTTGCCTTTATTATCATCTGGGACAGTGCCTTGCTCCTTGTGTCAAGGATGTCAGCAAGGAAGAGTATAAACAGATTACGGATGAAATCTCGCGCTTCCTGAATGGAGGCTATAAGGACATAAAGGAAGATTTAACGGAGAAAATGGCTGGGGCTGCCGAGGAATTGGATTTTGAACGGGCAAAGGAATTTCGCGATAAGATTGCCCATATCGAGGCAACAATGGAAAAGCAGAAGATGACAACGACGGATTTTACCGACCGGGATGTGTTTGGCTATGCTGTCGATAAGGGATGGATGTGCGTGCAGGTATTCTTCATCCGCCAGGGCAAACTGATTGAGCGCGAGGTTTCGATGTTCCCGATTCACAATGAACCGGAAGAAGATATCCTGACATACCTGGGGCAATTTTACTCGAAAAATGAGCATTTTAAGCCAAGGGAAGTATTGGTGCCAGAAGGCGTGGACCTCGAAATGGCTGAAGGACTGCTTGGCGTGAAAGTCCTAAAGCCACAGCGCGGCAAGAAAAAAGAACTTGTCCATTTGGCGTCCAAGAATGCCGGTATCGCTCTAAAAGAAAAGTTTTCGTTAATTGAGCGCGATGAGGAACGGACGATTAAAGCTGTTGAAAACCTTGGCGAGCAGATGGGCATTTACACACCTCATCGGATTGAATCTTTCGATAACTCCAATATCCAGGGGACAGACCCGGTTTCGGCAATGATTGTTTTTATCGACGGCAAGCCTGAAAAAAGGGAATACCGCAAATACAAGATCAAATCGGTCAAAGGCCCGGATGATTATGAATCAATGAGAGAAGTCGTAAGGCGCAGGTATTCACGTGTCTTGAAAGAAGGCTTGCCACTGCCAGACTTGATTATCATTGATGGCGGAAAAGGACATATCGAGTCCGCGCGTGATGTCCTGGAGAATGAACTTGGACTGGATATTCCGATTGCCGGCCTGGCTAAGGATGATAAACACAGGACATCCCAGCTATTATATGGTAATCCTTTGCAGGTGATCGAACTGCCGCGGAACAGCCAGGAGTTTTACCTATTGCAAAGAATCCAGGATGAAGTGCATCGGTTCGCGATTACCTTCCATCGCCAGTTAAGGGGCAAAAGTGCCTTTCAGTCACTGCTCGATGATATTCCTGGCATTGGCGAAAAGCGCAAGAAAGTTTTGCTGAAGCATTTTGGATCGGTGAAAAAAATGCGGGAAGCCTCAGTGGAAGAGTTGACCGCTGCCGGCCTTCCAGCCAATGTTGCGGAGGAACTATATCAGAAATTACAGAATTAATGTAGCATTCTATTTTTTTGTGTGCTATAATGATAAAAAAATTTCATATAGCTATCACTTTAGAGCATTAAAGTGAAGATAGAGGTGCGAACTTCAAGAGTAAAGGCCTGGAGAATTGTAGGATTCAGCGAAGGGCTTTGAAAGGGGATGTTTGCCGAAGTGGGGAAATGCCTATCCATTTTCTCGCTGGTCCTTCGTTGAATAAACGCTGGATTGTCAAGATTGCCATCTTGGAGTGCTATCTCATGTTGCAGCGTTTATACACGTTTATCAAGCAATGGGAGACACTCTCATTGCTTTTTCTGTTTTTAGGGCTTTTTTATACATGTAAATCTTTGAAGGCTCTAGGGAAAGATACATATGCGTAGTAGCAATGAAACTCAAATAGAGGCAAAATACAGAATGAAGAGGCAGGGGAAACGTATGGGATTGATTGTACAGAAATTTGGTGGAACATCAGTTGGCAACGTTGAAAGGATCAGGAATGCTGCCAGCAGGACAGCGGAAGAACTGCAGAACGGCAACAATGTCGTGGTTGTCGTATCAGCAATGGGCAAAACGACGGACCATCTTGTCGACATGGCGAATGATATTTCGAGCGCGCCATCAAAGAGAGAGATGGATATGCTTTTGACAACGGGAGAGCAAATTACAATTGCTCTTTTCTCCATGGCATTGGCGCAAAATGGGATTGAGGCTGTTTCCTACACAGGCTGGCAGGCTGGAATCAAAACGGAAGCTGTCCACGGGAATGCCCGGATTGTCGATATAGAGACGGACAGGATTGCCAACGATTTAGAGAGTGGAAAAGTGGTCATTGTCGCGGGATTCCAGGGAGTTACTGATGATGGAGAAATCACCACACTTGGACGCGGCGGGTCAGATACAACGGCAGTAGCACTTGCAGCGGCTTTGAAGGCTGATAAATGCGATATCTATACCGATGTGACGGGCGTATTCACGACCGATCCAAGATATGTGAAAAGCGCGAGGAAATTGCTGAGTGTTTCCTATGATGAAATGCTTGAGCTGGCAAACCTGGGGGCAGGTGTGCTCCACCCGCGTGCGGTGGAATTCGCAAAGAACTATGGATTGCCACTTGAAGTAAGATCCAGCATGGAAAAAGAAAGAGGCACGACCATCGAGGAGGAGAATGAAATGGAACAGAATCTAATCGTACGCGGAGTTGCGTTTGAAGACCAAATCACGAGAGTATCAGTCCTTGGAGTAAGCACTTCATTAAAAGGACTTTCAACTATATTCACAACACTTGCCCAGAACCACATCAATGTTGATATCATCGTCCAGAGCAGAACAGAGGCAGGTACTGCCAATATATCCTTCTCAATCAAGAGCAACGATCTGCCAGAGACACTGGATGTATTAGAACGAAATAAAGAATCATTAAACTATCAAGCGGTCGAATCCGAAACCGGCCTGGCAAAGGTATCAATTGTGGGTTCAGGCATGGTTTCAAATCCAGGTGTTGCTGCCAAGATGTTTGAAGTACTTGAAGGAAACGGAGTCCAGGTGAAGATGGTAAGCACATCTGAAATTAAGGTTTCAACCGTTGTTGAGGAAAAACAAATGGTAAACGCAGTAGAATCACTCCACGAAGCATTTGAGCTTTACTCCGAAGCTGTTAAGACGAATTAAGAGAGTCGCTGAAGAAGCTTTCCTGGTGTGAGCTATCGGGAAAGCTTTTATGATTACTTATATGTAAACGTAAATGAGATCCTTAGAGATTTATACTCGCATTAGTGATGATGATGACGGATAAAAGGAGAAACGAAGAATTATCGTCACAATAAAGCGAATAATTTGCAGATAAAAAGGAAAAGCAAAAAATTATCGTCACATTCAATAGGATTATGTGGGAGAAAACGAGACAACTGTGGAATGGAAATAAGAAAAACAGGGAAAGTAACTAGAATTTTTAAGGGCACAGCAAGGGTTTCGCTGTGCCCCCCTGTCATTATACACTACTACTCAATCGAATCATTCTTATCCCATTTGATCGTGAACAAAATTTTCAATGATTTTTTATTGGGGTGTTCGAAGGCTTCAGCTGTTACTTTTTTCTGTTGTTCCATTTGCTGGGCAATGAAACCTGCTTCTAGCTGGAATGTGGTGTTTGGATTATTCTTCAGTCGGGAGGAAATTAGCTCGCTGCTAAGTTCAAGCACCATTTCTTTTCGGGATTCTTCTTTGATGGTTAATGTGCCCCAACTGGCATCCTGGAAAAACTGGATGGTTTCGTCAAGGGTTGCTAATGGAAACTTTCGGGCAAGGCGTTTTCCAGCCCAGTACAAGATTTCTGATGTATCTTTACCGAGAAGTTCTGGCAGAAGGACTTCCCTGACCAATTCATACCCAAATTCGGAAACAGCTATTGGCTGGTTCTCCGTTTTTTGCTCTGAAGTTGTTATTTCACTCATGTTCTCCCCTCTTTCTATCACTCTATTATAAACAATTTGCCGCGAAAACAACCTATGATCATAAATTAAAAAGTTGTTAAATTTTGCATGGCATAAGGAATTCTATAAAATTTTTCCATGTTTATACCATACCCGAAACTTGGTTATTCAAAAATTATTGTATCGGGAAATTTTTATCAGGCGTATCCAATAGGCAATAGTATTATTTTAATATACTCTTTAACCCGTTGGAATAATTAGAAAGAGGGATTTTTACAATATCAATATATTTTAAAAATTTTATTTGTATAAGCATTTTTATGTATCCGTTTTCTTGACGCTCTATTATGATGGGAGTAAAATGAACATGTCACATAATTGTAAGAAATGCTTATTTTTTGATGTTGGGTTGAATCAATCTGTTAGGTTAATAGGGATGGGGAGACAAACCTGAACATCACGGCCAAATTTCAAGGGGGGTATACATATGGCAGGTAGACAAGAGTTTTATTGGCGGAGGCTGCATTCATTGCTGGGTGTCATTCCAGTAGGTCTTTTCCTTATGCAGCACCTTGTAGTCAACCATTTTGCTACAGGGGGAGAAGAATCATTCAATAGCGCAGCACATTTTATGGAGCAGTTGCCTTTCAGGTATTTTCTAGAAATTTTCATTATCTTCTTACCATTATTATTCCATGCAATCTACGGTCTATATATTGCTTTTACAGCTAAAAACAATATAGGCCAATATGGCTATTTCAGGAACTGGATGTTCATGCTTCAGCGTGTGTCTGGTGTCATCACATTGATTTTCGTAGCATGGCATGTATGGGAAACTCGTATTGCTGCAGCATTTGGTGCAGACGTTAACTTCCAGATGATGGAGACGATACTATCAACTCCATTTATGCTTTGGTTCTATTTAATTGGTGTTATTTCTACTACTTTCCACTTTGCGAACGGATTATGGTCATTCTTCGTAAGCTGGGGAATCACTGTAACACCTCGTTCACAAGTGATTTCTACTTATATCACTATCGGAGTTTTCATTGCGCTTTCCATCGTAGGTGTCCGCGCAATCCTGGCATTTGTATAAGTCTTTTTCGAGGACTTCTGTCCGAAGCTTATACTGGAAAACGGTTTACTTTGATCGGATATGAAAGACAGACTTGGATTTAAGGGAGTGAGTCACGATGAGTAAAGGTAAGGTTATCGTAGTCGGCGGCGGTTTGGCTGGCTTAATGGCTACAATAAAAGTTGCAGAAACAGGAACTCCTGTTGAACTGTTTTCTCTTGTGCCGGTAAAACGTTCCCACTCTGTATGTGCACAGGGCGGAATCAACGGTGCAGTAAATACTAAAGGTGAAGGTGACTCTCCATGGGAGCACTTTGATGATACAGTTTACGGCGGTGACTTCCTTGCAAACCAGCCGCCTGTAAAGGCTATGGCTGAAGCAGCACCTGGAATCATCCACCTTCTTGACCGTATGGGCGTTATGTTCAACCGTACGCCAGAAGGTTTGCTTGATTTCCGCCGCTTTGGAGGTACTCAGCACCACCGTACAGCATTTGCTGGTGCGACAACTGGACAGCAGCTTCTATACGCTTTGGATGAGCAGGTGCGCCGTCATGAAGTGGCTGGTTTGGTCACAAAGTACGAAGGATGGGAATTCCTTGGAATCATTAAGGATGAAGAGGGCGTGTGCCGCGGAGTCGTTGCACAGAACCTGACTTCAATGGAAATCAAATCATTTGCTGCTGATGCTGTAATCATGGCAACTGGTGGCCCTGGTATCATTTTCGGTAAAACAACGAACTCTGTCATCAATACGGGTTCAGCTGCTGCGATCGTTTACCAGCAGGGAGGATATTATGCTAACGGTGAATTCATCCAGATTCACCCTACAGCCATCCCAGGGGATGATAAACTCCGCCTGATGAGTGAATCTGCCCGCGGTGAAGGTGGACGAGTTTGGACGTACAAAGATGGAAAGCCATGGTATTTCCTTGAAGAGAAGTATCCTGCTTATGGAAACCTAGTGCCTCGTGATATCGCTACACGTGAAATCTTCGATGTGTGCGTAAGCCAGAAGCTTGGCATCAACGGCGAGAACATGGTTTATCTTGACCTTTCACATAAGGATCCTAAAGAGCTTGATATCAAGCTTGGCGGTATCATTGAAATCTATGAGAAATTCATGGGCGATGACCCGAGAAAAGTACCAATGAAAATATTCCCTGCTGTTCACTATTCTATGGGTGGACTATGGGTTGACTATGATCAAATGACAAATATTCCTGGTCTATTTGCCGCAGGTGAAGTTGATTACTCACAGCACGGTGCGAACCGTCTTGGCGCTAACTCACTATTGTCTGCAATCTATGGCGGAATGGTAGCAGGTCCAAACGCAATCCGTTACATCAACGGACTGGAAAAGAGCTCAGATGCTATTTCTTCAGTACTGTTTGATGATGCTGTCAAGATGGAGCAGGAAAAGTGGGACAATGTCATGTCACTCGATGGCACAGAAAATGCATATGTCCTTCACAAAGAGCTAGGCGAATGGATGACTGACAATGTAACAGTTGTTCGCTACAATGATAGACTTCTGAAAACAGACGAGAAGATCGT
This sequence comes from Mesobacillus boroniphilus, assembly GCF_018424685.1. Classification (NCBI taxonomy): domain Bacteria; kingdom Bacillati; phylum Bacillota; class Bacilli; order Caryophanales; family Bacillaceae; genus Mesobacillus; species Mesobacillus boroniphilus. Next base: position 2,314,610 of record NZ_QTKX01000001.1, on the reverse strand, counting down.
CGAGTTGATGGAGCGCTATAAGAATATCAATATCAACGATACTGCAAAATGGAGCAACCAGGGTGCTGTGTTCACACGCCAGCTTCAAAACATGCTTCAGCTTGCACGTGTTATCACTATTGGTGCATATAACCGTAATGAAAGCCGTGGGGCTCACTATAAGCCAGAATTCCCGGATCGTAATGATGAGGAATTCATGAAAACAACGATGGCGAAGTTTGTTGATGCAAACTCTGCGCCAGCTTTCCATTATGAAGAAGTTGATACTTCATTAATCCAACCGCGTAAGCGCGATTATTCCAAGAAGAAAGGGGAGTAATAAAGCATGTCAGAGAAAAGAACTGTCCGTTTTATCATCAGTCGTCAGGATACTCCTGATTCAGCCCCTTATCAGGAAGAATTTGAACTTGATTACCGTCCAAATATGAACGTGATTTCCGCGCTAATGGAAATTCGTCGTAATCCTGTAAATGTAAAAGGTGAAGCCACTACTCCAATTGCCTGGGATATGAACTGCCTTGAAGAGGTTTGTGGTGCGTGTTCGATGGTCATCAATGGCCGCCCGCGTCAGTCATGTTCTGCACTGGTTGACCAGCTGGAGCAGCCAATCAGGCTTGAGCCGATGAGAACATTCCCGGTTGTCCGTGACCTTCAGGTTGACCGCAGCCGCATGTTCGATTCTTTAAAGCGTGTCAAGGCATGGGTTCCAATCGATGGTACTTACGACCTTGGACCTGGACCTCGTATGCCAGAGAAAAAGCGTCAGTGGGCTTATGAACTTTCAAAGTGTATGACTTGCGGTGTCTGCCTTGAGGCATGTCCTAACGTAAACGACAAGTCTGATTTCATCGGGCCACAGTCATTATCACAGGTTCGTCTTTTCAACGCCCACCCAACAGGTGCTTTGAACAAAGGTGAGAGACTTGAAACAATCATGGGAGACGGCGGACTTGCTAACTGCGGAAACTCACAGAACTGCGTCCAGTCTTGCCCTAAAGGCATTCCATTGACTACATCAATCGCAGCCTTGAACCGTGATACAACACTACAGGCATTCAAGAACTTCTTCGGAAGCGATCAAGTATAAAGAACAGCCTCCTTTTCTTTTGGAAAAGGAGGCTTTTTCATTTTAAAGCTAAAATAGGACTTTTTTGCAGGTGTATTCCCTTGGTATACTTTTACTAAGGCTCTTGGTCCTTTTCCAGAAGTGATAATGCCTTATCACTTCTGGAAAAGATCCTGTGTAAGAAAAGCAACATATCAGTGCGAAAATAGCCTTTCTTAAAGGCATAAATGGGAGCGGTATATGCAACTTTCAAAGATATTGGCAATTGGAATTATTATTAGTGGTGTGATGATCCTGGGAATTGGTTTATTTCAGTTATGGGACATTAAGCGGCAAGAGAAGATCTCCCTTGAGGCTGCAAAAGAATTGGTCCAGGGAAATAAACAAAAGGCAAATAAGAAAGAATTCAAGCCTGAGACGGGAGAGGCTTCTGGATTGCTGTTGATTCCAAAAATTAATGCGGAATTGGCAATAGTAGAAGGAACGGATGCTGACGACCTTGAGAAAGGTGTTGGCCACTATAAAGGCTCGTTCTACCCTGAGGAAAATGGACAAATTGTCCTCTCGGGCCACCGTGATACAGTTTTCCGAAAAGCAGGAGACCTGGAATTGGGTGATCACCTGACGATGAAAATGCCTTATGGAGATTATACATATGAGATAACCGGCACAAAAATTGTCAGCGCAGATGATACTAGTATCATTACCCTCCAAAATTCCGAAGAAGAGCTCGTTTTAACAACATGCTATCCATTCAATTATATAGGCGATGCCCCTGACCGATATATCATCTATGCAAAAAGAATGTTAGATAAAAACTAGTTTAACCAGCATGGAACGTCCCTGTGCTGGTTTTTGTTGTATACTTTTTTATTTCCAAATAGACTAAAAATATTTATAATAAAGAAAAGAATGAATGTTCATTCAGTATCCGGGAGGTTTCAACATGAAGAAGATGGAATACATTAATGAGATTGTAAGCTGGGAAGAGGAGTTTGAATTTTTTTATCAGGTGAAGGTTCGATTTTCAGAAACAGATATGTTTGGCCACTTAAATAACACTGTTCCATTTACATATTTCGAACAGGCAAGGATTGAATACTTCAAGAGCCAGGGTTTCATGCAAGATTGGGTCAAACCAGAGAATGAGACGATTCCGGTCGTTGCCGATTTGCAATGTGATTATTTAAGCCAGATCTTTTTTGATGAGGACCTGAAAATTTATGTGAAGGCCAACTCAATTGGAAATTCCTCAGTTGATCTTCACTATATGGTCAAAAAAGCGGACGGCTCGATTTGCCTGACTGGAAGGGGAACGATCGTACAAATTTCCAAGAAAACAGGCAAGGGAGTATCCTGGACGGAGGATATGAGGCACTTGTTTTCAGAAAGCAAGAAATCCGTCGTTAAATAAGATTTAGGTTTCATTAATAAAAATTGCCATGAAGTCCCTTAAATATTGTCACTACAATACTTTCCTTCACATATGATATTTTGACTAAATTTATACCCACCCCGCAGTTCACAGCTGGCGAAGGCAAGGAGGGTTACAATACTTGAAGGAAAATGAATATACTCACAAGCCATTACTCACTAAACGCGAAAGAGAAGTTTTCGAACTGTTAGTACAAGACAAAACAACAAAAGAGATCGCTAGTGAATTATTTATCAGCGAAAAAACGGTTCGGAACCATATTTCAAACGCCATGCAAAAGCTTGGTGTAAAGGGGCGTTCCCAAGCTGTTGTAGAGCTCCTGCGTATGGGAGAGCTAGAACTTTAATCAAGACCGGCCAACCCGGATGGGGGGCCGGTTAAGATGTTTATAGGGGTAAAACAGGCAGTAATCGGAATTCTGTCTTGAAATTTGCTCGAAAAAAGTAGAAAATAAGGACAATAGTAAAAATGATTATCTCGGCTTGGAAAACAAGTTTTATGGATAAAGTGAAATAGATTTATTTAGGAGTTGTTACGGATGAAGCTTGAAGGGGTAGGGAAAAATCAGGGGCTGGAGACGGTTGCTGATATCGAAAAGGATTTGCGGTACATATCTGGGATTATAAAGCAGAAGGGACGCGAGCTCCTCAGCAATTACACAATTACTCCTCCACAGTTCATTGCCCTGCAATGGCTATTTGAAGACGGAGATATGACAATCGGGGAACTGTCGAATAAAATGTTCCTGGCATGCAGCACGACCACTGATCTTGTTGACAGGATGGAGAAAAATGAACTTGTTGTAAGAGTGAAGGATCCTAATGACAGGCGTGTAGTCCGCATCCATCTTCTAGAAGAAGGCGAAAGGATCATCGATGAAGTGATCAAGAAACGCCAGTTGTACCTTCAAGAGGTATTGAAGGATTTTTCAGGTGAGGAAATATTGTCCCTCAAAGAGGGCTTAGCGAAATTACATCAAGAAATGCGTGGAGAATGAGGCGAGTTTTTTGAATCGACCAATAGGAATCATTGATTCAGGAGTAGGCGGGCTAACCGTTGCCAAGGAAGTCATGAGACAGCTTCCATATGAACAGATCATCTATGTCGGTGATACGGCCCGTTGTCCATACGGGCCTCGTCCTGTAGAGGAAGTGAAGAGATTTACCTGGCAAATGACCCGTTTCCTGCTGGAAAAGAATATTAAAATGCTTGTCATCGCTTGCAATACAGCGACCGCGGTAGTCCTTGACGAAATAAGGAATGAACTCTCGATTCCTGTGTTAGGCGTCATCCAGCCGGGCGCGAGGACAGCAATCAAGGTAACGGACAATTATAAAATCGGCATTATCGGAACTGAAGGCACTGTGAAAAGCCGTGCCTACGAGCATGCGTTGAAATCTATCAACCGTAAGACTGCCATTGAAGCACTCGCTTGCCCTAAATTCGTGCCGCTTGTAGAAAGTGGGGAATATGATGGACGGGTCGCGAAGAAAGTGGTGACTGAGACCCTACAGCCGTTAAAAGGGCAGGGGCTTGATACATTGATCCTGGGATGCACCCACTATCCTTTGCTCGAGCCGCTCATTAAGGAAGTTATGGGTCCTGAGGTCAAAGTGATCAGTTCCGGCGAGGAAACAGCGCGCGAGGTAAGCACGATCCTCGGCCATAACGACATGTTTGCTGACAGGGAAGACCTTCCGGAGCATTCATATTACATGACAGGCTCCAGAACGATTTTTTCCTCCATAGCATCCCAGTGGCTGGAGAGGCCGATTGAAATCGTTGAGAAAATTAAATTAGGATAATCATGGCTTCCGGAAACGGAGGTCTTTTTATTTGCAGTTTAATTCTTTTTATTCTCAAAAATCTTCCCAAAAGACGGTCTAAAATATCCAAAGGCTCGTATACATATTAGTACAAACTGTCTTTGGAGGGATTTATATGTCAAAAAATAAAAAGGCTGTGGTCGTTACAGCTGCTACATTGGCAACTACGGTATTCCTATCTGGCTGTGGACTGTTCGGGGGCGAGGAAAAGAAGAAAATAGATCCTCCCCAGGATGTAACTTTCATGGAAGATGGGGAGACGCTTGATGAAAATGTTTCTACAGAAACAAAAGAGGATGGAAAAGAAGCTGTTGAGACGTCCATCCAGACAGAACTGTATTTGATCGACAAAAACGGGTATGTCGTTTCACAGACATTGGGCCTTCCTAGAACAGAAAGTGTCGCCAAACAGGCACTGGAATACCTTGTGATGAATGGACCTGTCGAGCAAATGCTTCCAAATGGCTTCAGGGCCGTCCTTCCAGCTGACACACAAATGACAGTGAACATCGAGGACGGAACCGCAACAGTTGATTTTTCAAAAGAATTCGCAACCTATAAAAAAGAGGATGAGAAGAAGATCCTACAGGCTGTGACATGGACGCTTACCCAGTTCGACACAGTCGATGAAGTGAAGCTTCAGATGAATGGCACGCCTCTTGAAGCTATGCCTGTAGGCGGTACTCCGATTGGAGGAGAATTGAGCCGTGCGGATGGCATTAACGTGGATAATTCCGATGTCGTTGATATCACAAATACTAAAGCAGTCACGGTTTATTATATTGGCGGTGAGGAAGGCGCGTATTATTATGTTCCTGTAACAAAGCGCGTCAGCAATGATGTTAAGGATAACATTACCGCAATCGTAAACGAGCTTGTTGAAGGTCCTGCGTATGCATCCAATCTTCTGTCGGAATTCCAGTCTGGTGTGAAGCTGCTTGACACACCTATGGTTGAGGATGGAAAGGTAACTCTGAACTTCAATGAATCGATTTACGGTAACTTTGAAGAAAAAATGGTTTCTAAACACCTGCTAAATTCACTTGTACTGTCATTAACAGAACAGACGGGCGTTGAGAGTGTTGCCCTTACGGTGGATGGGAAGGCAGATGTATTGACAGAGTCGGGGGAAAAACTGGCTGAGCCGGTTACAAGGCCTGAAAAAGTAAACACAGGTAGTTTTTAATAGCAAAATTTTGATATACTAATTAAAGACATTCAAAGAGGCAGGCGTATTTCCTGCCTCTTATTTATTGTTTTTTCCAGGCAGCCTGCCTGCCTTTTATCATGCTAAGGAGGGCTTTTTAAATGCGATTTGATGGGCGTGAACCCTTGCAATTAAGACCGATACATATTGAAACTGATTATTTAAAACATCCAGAAGGTTCTGTGTTGATCGCTGTTGGAGATACGAAAGTGATATGTACTGCCAGCATCGAGGAACGCGTTCCTCCGTTCATGAGGGGTGAGGGGAAAGGATGGATTACGGCAGAGTATTCTATGCTGCCGCGTGCTACAGAACAGAGGAATATACGTGAAGCGGCAAAAGGCAAGATTTCCGGAAGGACGATGGAAATCCAGCGCTTGATCGGCAGAGCGCTGCGCGCAGTCGTAAATCTTGAGGCTATAGGCGAGCGTACTGTTTGGGTCGATTGTGATGTTATCCAGGCAGATGGCGGTACCCGTACTGCTTCAATCACAGGAGCTTTTGTAGCGATGGCTATGGCTCTTGAGAAGCTGAGCAAGCAAAAGAAATTGTCAGCTTTTCCTGTTACTGATTTTCTAGCTGCGACGAGTGTTGGGGTTTTGAAGAACGGCGAGGTTGTTGTTGATTTGAATTATGTCGAGGATTCCGCTGCTCATGTCGACATGAATGTTGTCATGACAGGCAATGGCGAATTCGTTGAGTTGCAGGGGACTGGAGAAGAAGCTACTTTTTCATACAGCCAGCTGCAGGAACTTTTAAAGGCAGCACAAGAAGGTATAACAGAACTCTTCGAAAAACAGAAGGAAGCACTAGGCGAAGAATTGGCAGCCAAGATCGAGGGTGCAAAACAGAGATAGGGGAGATCTCAAAATGGAATCAGTCATAATCGCGACAAAAAATAAAGGAAAAGCAAAAGAGTTCGAGAAGCTTTTTTTGCCAAAAGGGTTGGTGGTAAAAACTTTGCTCGATTACGCAGAGATTGAAGATGTAGAAGAAACAGGCTCAACTTTTGAGGAGAACGCCATCTTAAAAGCGGAGACAATCGCTAATAATCTTGGTGTACGAGTGATTGCGGATGATTCTGGGCTTGAAATTGACGCATTGGAAGGACGTCCAGGGGTGTATTCGGCACGTTACGCAGGTTCTGAAAAAAATGATGAAAACAACATCGACAAAGTTCTTGATGAACTACAGGGTGTGCCAGAAAGTGAGCGTACCGCAAGATTCTGCTGCGCACTCGCAATGGCAGAGCCAGGTAAAGAGACATTGACTGTTTTCGGGACATGTGAAGGAAGAATCCTGAATGAAAGACGGGGTACCAATGGTTTTGGCTATGATCCGATTTTCTACGTAGAAACAGAGGGAAAAGCTATGGCCGAATTGGCTTCAGATGAAAAAAACAAAATCAGCCACCGGGCCAATGCGATCAGAAAACTGGATGATCTTCTACAAAAGCGTGGGGAAAGCCATGAGTAGGCTGCTGATTGTCAGTGATAGTCATGGGTCAACAGAGGTGCTTGAGGGAATTGAAAAGCTGCATGGCAATGATGTGGACTTGATGATTCACTGCGGTGACTCAGAGCTTTCTGAAAGCGATGCTGCTATTGTGAATTTCAATTCGGTGAAGGGGAATTGTGATTTTTATGGCAACTTTCCTGATGACGAAATTCATATGATAAATGGCGTGAAAATTTTTGTGACACATGGGCATCTATACTCAGTTAAGTCTACACTCGTAAACTTATATTATAAGGCAAAAGAACTGCAGGCAGATATCGTATGCTTTGGGCATTCACATTTGCTAGGAGCAGAAATGGTAGATGACGTACTTTTCATCAATCCGGGAAGTATAAGACTTCCACGCGGCAGGACTGAAAGAAGCTATGCGATCCTCGAGCTGGAAAACGGAAAAGCAATATTGCGGATCTATGACTATGGAAACGGTGAGATGACTGAGCTAAGGCAGGAGTTTTCACTTCACAAAACGAGCTAAAACTACTATAATGATTTTCTGAGGGGAGTCAGCAGGTTTCCCTCAGAAAAAAAGTTTTCATTTTTTATTGACATTTAGTTATTTGCCTAATATAATAAATCTTGTCTTTAAAAAACAACCAAGTCCCAGTAGCTCAGTTGGATAGAGCATACGCCTTCTAAGCGTACGGTCGGGAGTTCGAATCTCTCCTGGGACGCCATTTAAACTACATACCTTAACTCACCTTTTTGAAAGGTGAGTTTTTTTTGTCCTGCCCCCGGAAAATAATGATCTTACCCACTCGCGGGAAAGAAGACAAAATATGGGGTTAAAAGAAAAAATTTATTTTTTTATAAATGTGAATATATCAACAATGTAAGCGTATACAAATAAACTAACTAATCTAAATTATCAAATAATTTAGAAAAAGGGTGTTGACGAGGGTGAAAATTGGGCGTAAGATAATCCTCAAATAAAAAAAACAACTTGAATGCATCGAAAGCGTCACATAGTTTTATATTAATTTTTGGATAATGTAAAACTGTATTTTTTTAACCCGTGAATTTAATAATTTAAAGCGTCTATTCATTAAAGGAGTGTTTATTGTGCCCGATCAGTGGATCTACTTAAACGGTGAATTTGTCACCAAGGAAAATGCTAAGGTTTCGGTATATGATCATGGATTTTTATACGGAGACGGTATTTTTGAAGGGATACGGGTATACAGCGGCAATATTTTCAGGATGGAAGAACATATGGATCGACTATACCGGTCAGCAAAATCCATCATGCTGAACATGCCACACTCTAAGGAGGATTTCACTGACCTGGTTGTCGAGACAGTGGAACGGAATCAATTGAGAGATGCTTATATCCGGATCGTCGTTTCCAGGGGTGTAGGGGACCTTGGGCTCGATCCCTATAAATGCCCGAAAGCAAATGTGGTCGTCATTGTTGAGCCCCTGGCTATTTTCCCAAAAGAGTTATATGAGCGCGGACTGGATATTGTAACGGTCGCAACAAGAAGGAATCGTCCAGATGTCTTAAGCCCAAAAGTGAAGTCACTGAATTATTTAAATAATGTTCTTGTAAAAATCGAAGCACATCTGGCAAATGTAAGTGAGGCGCTCATGCTAAATGACCAGGGCTATGTTGCTGAAGGTTCTGCAGATAATATTTTTATCGTAAGAGGTAATAGCTTCCTCACTCCGCCAGGGTATGTAGGAGCACTAGAAGGAATCACCAGGAATGCGGTAATTGAGATCGCCAAAAATCTTGGGTACGAGGTCAAGGAGGAGCCATTTACCCGCCATGATGTATACACAGCCGATGAGGTATTCCTTACCGGGACTGCAGCAGAAGTAATTGCAGTCGTTAAAGTAGATGGCAGAGTCATCGGCGATGGAGTACCAGGACAGCATACACAAAATATCCTGCGTGAGTTCAGGGCAAGAGTTGTTGTAGATGGTATCCAGGTTTACCCGGAAAAAGCTCATCAAGTCAGTTGATTAAAGAATTTAGATTTCATACGAAAAGCAACAACGAAACAGTCTAATTTCATAAGGATAAAGCGAGGACAGGGACAAGTAATTTATCGCGATCAGCATGAACAGAGAGCCGGGATAGCTGGAAACCGGTGATGCCGCGATAAATGAACTCACCCTGGAGCACCAGTTTGAAAAGAATCTTAGTAAAACTGGTCGAGTGCTTGGCACTTGTTATCAAAACCGGCAGCTGTAGCTGTCACGAGTGCACGCATCATGCGTGAATAAGGGTGGTACCGTGGAAAAAGGAGATAAAGCCTATTCCATCCCTTTGCCTGGGCAACCTTAGGCATATGGAGATGGATAGGCTTTTTTATTTTGAAAAAAATACAGAAAGTTCAAAAATTGGAGGTTCGATAAATGGAAGCTGCCTTGAAGGAAACAAAGGCTAAAACGAGTGAAGTAAGCGGTGCCGATTTGCTGCTTAATGCGCTGGAGAAGGAAAACGTCGAAGTTATTTTTGGCTACCCAGGAGGGGCTGTCCTTCCGATTTACGACAAGCTCTATGATTCTAAAATTCTTCATGTGCTGCCAAGGCATGAACAGGGAGGGATCCATGCAGCGGAAGGATATGCGAGAATCAGCGGAAAACCAGGCGTAGTAATTGCTACATCTGGACCGGGAGCGACCAATATCATCACCGGCATTGCTGATGCGATGATGGACTCATTGCCGCTGGTAGTCATCACGGGCCAGGTCGCGACAGGGGTGATTGGTACAGATGCCTTCCAGGAAGCCGACATTCTTGGCATCACTACTCCTATTACGAAGTACAACTATCAAGTTAGGGATATTAAAGACATCCCGCGGATTATCAGGGAAGCATTTTATATTGCGACAAGCGGAAGACCTGGTCCAGTTGTCATCGATTTCCCAAAGGACCTTGCAGCGGGTGTAGCGGCAGTGCCAGTTGAGGAGGAAATCCATCTCCCTGGTTACCAGCCTACAATGGAGCCGAATTTCCTTCAGGTAAGAAAACTGTCCGAAGCAGTCAGCAGGGCAAAGCGGCCGGTCATTCTCGCAGGAGCAGGTGTCCTCCATGCGAAGGCGTCGAGCCTGTTAAAAGAATACGCAGAACAGCAGAACCTCCATGTTGTCCACACATTATTGGGGTTGGGGGGCTTTCCGGCAGGACATGATCTGTTCCTTGGAATGGCCGGGATGCATGGATGCTATGCAGCAAACATGGCGCTTTATAATTGCGACCTGCTGATCAATATCGGAGCAAGATTCGATGACCGGCTGACAGGAAACCTGAAGCATTTCGCTCCAAAAGCAATGGTTGCCCATATAGATATCGACCCAGCAGAAATCGGTAAAAATGTGCCAACGCAAATTCCGGTCGTTGGCGATGCAGGAGAGGCTTTAAGACAGTTGCTCAGACTGGGAGGCAGTCCGCCGGTGCAGGAGGAATGGACAGAAACGCTAACAGCCTGGAAAAAGGATTTTCCATATCATTACGAAAACAGTGACGCGCTAAAACCGCAAAAGGTTATGGAACTCCTTTATGAAAAAACGGCGGGCGAAGCGATTGTCGTTACCGATGTCGGCCAGCATCAAATGTGGGCAGCGCAATATTATCAGCTCCAGCACGCTGATCGATGGGTGACCTCAGGAGGACTCGGGACAATGGGGTTTGGACTTCCGGCAAGTATTGGAGCACAGCTGGCAGATCAAGATGCATGTGTTGTCGCTGTTCTCGGAGATGGCGGCTTCCAGATGTCAACGCAGGAGCTGGCGGTCATCGCTGAATTTCAGCTGCCGATCAAAATAGCGATTTTTAACAACAAAGCGCTTGGAATGGTCAGACAATGGCAGGAAATTTTTTATAAAGAAAGGTATTCCCACAGTAAAAATCCGGTACAGCCATCTTTTGTAAAACTGGCAGAGGCTTATGGCATCAAAGGATTTGAAATCCACTCGGAGGAAGAAGCACATTTAATTCTGGATCAGGTCCTGCATGACAAAGAGCCGGTGCTGCTCGATTTCAGGGTGGATGGCGCTGAAAACGTCTACCCGATGATCGCGCCTGGAAAAGGAATCAACGAAATGGTGGGAGTGAAGAAATGAAAAGGATTATAACGATGACGGTATTGAACCGTCCGGGTGTACTTAACAGGATTACGAATCTTTTTTCAAAGAGGAACTACAATATCGAAAGCATTTCGGTAGGCCTAACCGAGCAAGAGGGAGTTTCGAGAATTACTTGTGCTGTCCATGTGGAGAGTGACGGGATGGTCGAACAAATCACCAAACAGCTCAATAAGCAGATTGATGTCCTTAAAGTAGCAGATATCAGTGACCAGGCGATTGTCGCCCGGGAGCTCGTTCTCATGAAGGTGCCCGTCCTTCCACACAACAGAGCAGAAATTTATTCGATCATTGAACCGTTCAGGGCATCGGTGATTGACGTCAGCAAGGATAGCATCATCATCCAATTGACAGGTGAAACGGAAAAGATTGAGGCGTTTATCGATTTGATCAAACCATATGGAATCAGAGAATTGGCACGTACCGGAACGACAGCATTCCCAAGGGGAAACCAGCGAAGTACCCAGCAAAAATCATTTTCTTTTGTGTGATAAAGGACTCTTTTCGTAAACTTGCTTGATTTCTTAACGTATAAACGAAAATCTTGTGCAGAAGTTTCCTCGAAAAGAGCCCGATACCTTTAATATTGCGGATACAAGAACTGGCACGAAGAGCATTAATCAATGTGAAAACTATTTTGATACAAACTAAATTTCATTTTAGAAAGGGAGAGGTAATATGGCGAAAATGTACTATAACGGAGATGCGAATGAGGCTTATTTCAACGGGAAGAGAGTAGCAGTTGTGGGGTACGGCTCACAGGGCCATGCACATGCACAGAATCTTCGCGACAGTGGGGTTGAGGTTGTCATTGGATTAAGGCAAGGGAAGTCATGGGAAAAAGCAGAACAGGACGGCTTTGAAGTTAAAACAGTTGCTGAAGCTGTGGCAGCAGCAGATGTAGTCATGATCCTTTTGCCGGATGAGAGACAGACTGCTGTGTATAAAAATGAAATCGAACCTCAGCTGTCTGGCCAGGCGCTTATGTTCGCCCACGGCTTTAACGTGCATTTTAACCAGATTGTCCCGCCGGAAAGCTGTGATGTTTTGCTTGTCGCACCAAAGGGTCCTGGGCATTTGGTCAGAAGGACTTACCAAGAAGGAGCAGGAGTGCCAGCACTATTCGCGATCCATCAGGATGTAACGGGGACGGCAAGGGAACTTGCGCTGGCTTACGCGAAAGCAATCGGTGCGTTGAGAGCCGGGGCACTTGAAACAACCTTCAAAGAAGAAACTGAAACGGATTTATTCGGAGAGCAGGCAGTGTTATGCGGCGGACTGACATCACTCGTGAAAGCAGGTTTCGAAACACTTGTCGAGGCTGGCTACCAGCCGGAACTGGCTTATTTCGAAACGATGCATGAACTGAAGCTGATTGTTGATTTGATGTATGAAGGCGGACTCGAAGGAATGCGCTATTCGATTTCTGATACAGCTCAATGGGGCGACTTTGTCAGTGGACCGAGGGTGGTAAATGACCAGGTTAAAGAGGAAATGAGAAGGGTTCTGACGGACATCCAGGAAGGCACTTTTGCAAAAGGCTGGATTGCTGAAAATGAAAACAACAGACCAGTCTTTAATAGCATCAATGAAAAAGAAAACCGCCACCAGATTGAAGAGGTAGGAAGAGAACTGAGAAAGATGATGCCGTTTGTCAACAAACAAAAGCAGAGAGAAGTGGCTGCCAGTGCGAAGAATTAAAATTTTTGATACGACATTGAGGGATGGGGAGCAGTCAGCCGGGGTCAATCTGAATTTTTCCGAAAAGCTTGAGATTGCGAGGCAATTGGAGAGGTTGAATGTTGACATAATTGAAGCTGGATTCCCTGCAGCATCTAAAGGAGACTTTGCTTCAGTAGCTGAAATTGCACGCCAGATCAAAGGGTGTTCGGTTACAGGACTGGCAAGATCGGTTTTAACAGATATAGACGCAGCATGGGAGGCATTGAGGCAGGGAGCAGAGCCGAGGCTTCACCTCTTCATCGCCACCTCGCCAATCCACAGGGTCCACAAGCTGAAGCAGACAAAAGCTGAGGTCATCGAAACGGCGGTAAGAACTGTGAAATATGCGGCAGCCAAGTTTCCGGTCATTCAATGGTCTGCTGAGGATGCATGCCGGACAGAGCTTGATTTCCTTGCTGAAATCGTAGAAGAGGTTATCAAAGCTGGTGCAAAGGTCATCAATATTCCTGACACTGTCGGTTATATTTCACCGCAGGAGTATGGCCAAATATTTACTTACTTACGAGAGCATGTTCCTTCTATTAGTAACGTCGAACTTTCAGCACATTGTCATGATGATCTGGGCATGTCCATCGCCAATTCGCTCGCAGCTGTGTCTGCAGGAGCCACACAGGTTGAAGGAACGATCAATGGGATAGGTGAGCGGGCAGGAAACGCGGCGCTGGAGGAATTTGCGGTTGCACTTCATATTCGCAAAGATCTTTACCAGGCGGATACGGGATTGAAACTTAAGGAGATTAGCAGAACGAGCAGCCTTGTCAGTAAGTTGACTGGAATGGCGGTACCCGCTAATAAAGCCGTGGTTGGAAGGAATGCATTTGCCCATGAATCAGGAATCCACCAGGATGGGGTTTTGAAGGAGAAAACAACCTACGAAATCATTTCACCTGAACTTGTTGGATTACAGAATAACTCGATGGTTCTCGGAAAGCATTCTGGGCGCCACGCGTTCCGCAACAGGTTGAATGAGATTGGGCTGACGGTTCCTGAGCAGGATATCAATAAGTTATTTTCCGTTTTCAAGGAACTTGCAGACAGGAAAAAGGAAATGACAGATGATGACCTCGTGGCCATCATCCTGGAAGAGAACCTGTCAAAAGAACAGCAATATTATCGTCTTGATTCCATTCAGGTCCAGTATGGGACCAACCAAGTGCCGACCGCGACAGTCACGCTTTTTGGCTGCCAAAATGAAAAGATCCAGGAAGCGTCCACCGGTTCTGGCAGTATTGAAGCTTTGTATAATACGCTTGAAAATTGTATGGATGAAAAAGCTAGCTTGCTTGACTACAGGATTCAGTCTGTTGGGGCCGGCAGGGATGCCCTGGCCCAGGTATATGTAAAGCTTGACTTTGGCGGTGTCGAGACGAGTGGAAGAGGCCTTGCACAGGATGTCCTTGAAGCTTCAGCAAAAGCCTACTTAAATGCAGTTAATAGAGTTCTATATATGGAAGAAACGAAGAAGGTTGCAGTCAACGGTTAAACAAATACGATAAAGAAATCGGAGGCGAATGTAATGGAAAAAAGGATCGCAATCCTGCCAGGAGATGGCGTAGGCAAAGAAGTAAGCAGGGGGGCGGTTACAATCCTCCAGGCAGTAGCTGAGCTTTTTAACCATAAGTTCCATTTTACTTATGGAGAAATCGGCGGGGCAGCAATTGATGAATTTGGAACCCCGCTCCCGGAACACACACTCGATCTCTGTAAGGTCAGTGATGCTGTCCTGTTAGGGGCTGTGGGGGGCCCTAAGTGGGATCAGATGCCTGGACATATTCGCCCTGAAAAAGGACTATTGAAAATCCGGAAAGAACTCGGGTTGTATGCAAACGTACGGCCGGTTCAATACTACTCCAGTATTTCCGGGATCTCACCCCTTCGCAAGGAAATCGTTGAAGGAGTCGACATGGTAGTGGTCAGGGAATTGACCGGCGGGCTTTACTTTGGAAAGCCGAGTGAGAGAACTGTTCAGAAAGGCGAGGCTTCTGTAGTAGATACATTGTTTTACCAGAAAAACGAGATTGAGAGAGTCATCCGTTATGCATTTGAGCTGGCCACAAGAAGGAGAGGCAAAGTTACTTCTGTGGATAAAGCAAATGTTTTGGAATCGAGCCGAATGTGGCGGGAAACAGCAGAAGAGGTGGCGAAGGATTATCCTGAAGTCCAACTCGACCATATGCTGGTCGATAATGCGGCTATGCAGCTAATCAAGAATCCGCGCCAGTTCGATGTGCTGGTCACCGAGAATATGTTTGGTGATATTTTGAGCGATGAAGCATCCGTGCTGACGGGCTCGCTTGGCATGCTGCCTTCAGCCAGTGTTTCCGTTGCAGGACCATATCTGTATGAGCCGATCCATGGTTCTGCACCAGATATCGCTGGTATGAACGCGGCTAATCCAATCGCGATGATCCTTTCAGCAGCAATGATGCTTCGACTGTCCTTTGGTCTTGAAGAAGAGGCTGAAGCAATCGAGAATGCGGTAAAGCAGGTGTTGGACGCTGGCAGCAGAACCCGTGACATTGCCTTATTCGGCACCCCATTCTTAACAACTGAAGGAATGGTTGAAGAAATCAAAGCGGTTTTGCTGGACAATGAAGCAATCCTGAATATCATGAGTGCTTACGCATAATAAAAAAGGAATTTATACAATCGGCTGTTTTGAATAGGCAGCCGGTTTTGCTTCCGGAAATAATTACGAAGCCAGGCAAGATTGAAAAGTGATTTAAAAAAGGGGAGGGTATTATTGGGGAAAACAATCATAGAAAAAATTTGGGAGAAGCATGTTGTACATCGGGAAAAAGATAAACCAGACCTAATGTATATTGACCTTCATCTTGTTCATGAAGTAACATCGCCGCAGGCTTTTTCGGGACTGAGACTAAAAAAACGGTCTGTCCGGAGGCCAGATTTAACATTTGCAACCATGGACCACAATGTCCCTACCGTCAACCGGCGTGAGATTAATGATCCTGTTGCGAAAAACCAGATGGATACTTTAAGGGATAATTGTCTTGAATTCGGCATTGCACTGGCTGACCTCGACAGTCCTGAACAGGGCATTGTCCATGTCATCGGACCTGAACTAGGCTTGACACAGCCAGGGATGACCATTGTGTGCGGGGACAGCCACACTTCGACACACGGTGCCTTCGGAGCCCTGGCATTCGGCATAGGTACGAGTGAGGTTGAACATGTCCTGGCAACTCAAACACTCTGGCAGACAAAACCCAAAACCTTGAAGGTAGAGGTGTCAGGCTCGCTTGCACCAGGCGTTAGCGCAAAGGATCTCATCCTGTTCATCATCAGTAAATACGGGGTCAATTTCGGTACTGGTTACGTAATCGAATTTTGCGGTGAAGCCATAAAGAAGATGTCTATGGAGGAAAGGATGACAATCTGCAATATGTCTATTGAAGGAGGGGCCAAGGCATCAATGGTTGCTCCAGATGATAAGACTTTTGCTTACCTGAATGGAAGGAAATATGTTCCTGAGGGTGATGTCTTCCTCGATAAAATCCTTGAATGGCAGCAACTGGCCTCTGATGAAGATGCCGTGTATGACAATGAAATTACGGTAGATGGCAATGTCATTGCACCGATGGTCAGCTGGGGCACAAATCCATCGATGACTGCTCAGGTAACGGACAGAGTACCTTATCTGGCAGAATGTGAGACTGAGGCAGAAAGGAAGTCCGTACAAAGAGCGTTCCATTATATGGGGCTGGAGGAAGGTCAGTTGATCACAGATATTAATGTGACCAAAGTCTTCATTGGCTCCTGCACGAATTCAAGAATTGAGGATCTCAGGGCAGCCTCCGAAATTATCAAAGGGAAAAAAGTGGCTCCTGGAGTCGAAGCAATTGTCGTCCCTGGGTCCCAGCAGGTCAAGAAGCAAGCTGAAGCAGAAGGTATTGCCCAGGTATTTATAGAAGCAGGATTTGAATGGAGGGAATCCGGCTGCAGTATGTGCCTGAGTATGAACGCAGACATTGTGCCAGCTGGTGAACATTGTGCTTCCACTTCAAACCGCAACTTTGAGGGCAGACAGGGAGCCGGAGCACGCACCCATTTAGTCAGCCCAGCAATGGCAGCTGCTGCTGCTCTTCATGGTCGTTTTGTAGATGTAAGGACATTGGCCGGTATTACCGTTTAGCTTCCTTTGTTACCAAATTAAGGACGAAGGCGCAATTAGGCGGCTTAACGGTGCAATTAATTTAGTTTTTGGTTCAATTAATGGCTTGAAGGGTGCAATTATCAAATTTTAACGAGCAAATATCCTCCTTTATCAAGAGAATAATTTTCCAGCAATAATTATAGCTGCAAAAATGGCCCGAAACCGGTATATTTCGGGTCATTTCATTATCATTTTGCCGTAATTAGTTTTTTTATAAGAACTTTTTTTTCGATGAAAGGAGCCTAAAATGTCTAGTTTTACAGAAATGAACGGAAAAGCCGCTGCGATGGACCGGACAAATGTTGACACAGATCAAATCATTCCAAAGCAATTCCTTAAAAGAATCGAAAAAACGGGTTTTGGGCAGTACCTGTTCTACGATTGGCGCTATAAACCAAACGGAGAGCTGGATAAAAACTTCGAGCTCAACCACCCGAATAACGAGGGGGCAACGATTTTAATAGCAAATGAGAATTTCGGCTGCGGCTCATCAAGGGAGCATGCGCCATGGGCTTTGCTGGATTACGGATTCAAGGTTTTGATCGCCCCGTCATTTGCTGATATTTTTAAACAGAATTGCCTGAAAAACGGAATTCTCCCGATTGTACTGCCAGAAGAAGACGTTTCCTATTTGCTTAACAAAGCAAGCGGTCAGGCGTATGAACTGGCGGTTTCACTAGAACAGAAGGTGGTTTATGACAACGTGGGCTTCAAAGCAGAGTTTGATATCTCTCCATATTGGTATAATATGCTCCTCAATGGCTGGGATGAGATTGAACTAACGCTCCAGCTTGAAGGCAATATCAAAGAATATGAAGAGAAGCATATAGAAAAAGTGATCTAATTTCATAAAAATTCGATTGATTCACAGGCCTTGCTTGTGAATCTTTTTGTTTTTTCAGGGATTCGTGCTAAACTTTCTAAAAAAGCTAACGGAAATCAATAGAGTTAACTAATAAAAGTAAGGGTGTATGTTTATGGATAAACGGGAATCAAAAAAGGATAATGTGATCCTGTTTCCCGGTCTGGAAAAGCGTCTGTTGGAAAAGGGCCTGGATTATTTGAAACAGCAAAAGTACAGGGATGCAATTCAATTTCTCGAGCAGGCTTTGGATCATGATCCTGAGAATAGTGAAGTATACGTTGGTCTTGTTCTTGCTAATTATGAAGCGGGGAATACCCATCAGGCGAAGGAAATTGTGGCAGAAATGCTCCGAAGCGGACTGGGTGATTATATACAAGTTATTGACATGTATTTAATGATCCTTGTCCAATTGAATGAATACAATGAAGTCGTTACGACTATAGAAGCGCTTCTGGAAGAACGGGAAATTCCAGCAGACAAGCATGAGCATTTCATCCGCATGCTTGAATTTGGCAGGCGGATGCTTAACGGTGAAACAGAAATGGAGCCGGTTGAGAGTTTTGATGAAGAACCGGAGGAGGAAGAGCTTAATCTGTTTGACTACAAGAATCCGAACGATCAGGTTATGGTAGCTGCTGGCCTCGCGAAGGAAAACATACGCCCTTATATAATAAAAATAAGAGAGTATGTTGCGTCAGAAGAAGGCCATCCTTTCTTAAAAACAATGCTGCTTAATATATTGAACGAACAAGAGTATGCTGAAGAAACACATGTACACAAATTCGGTTGGGCAGAATCGTTCAATCCAGTACACTTACCTGAACTGAAGGATTATATTGAGGAAAGTGGTGTTATCCAGCTGTTAAGCCGTGAGATTGAAAGTGATGATCCTGTTTTATTTGAAAATGTACAAAGATTGGTCGAGCGTTATTTCTTTTTAGTTTATCCATTCCAACTGCCAATCGGTCAGGCTTCGGCCTGGGCTGCTGCCTGCCATTTCATCGCCAATGAGTATTATGGATTTGAAGATCCACTAGAATCATTTGCTGAAATATACAACAGCCAGATTGCGGAGACGGAACAGGTTCTGGACTTTATCCGGATGTTAGAAGAAATTTCTTACCCGATAATATAGTCCAAGCTGTTGAAACGAAATAAACCTGTGTTATAATGTAGTGGTTGTATTATGTAAAAATCATTCTATTTTACATTTAATCTGGAATATTGCTTGGTAAAACAAGAGTATTCATCGTCGAATGAAAATGACAATAGATTATTGTTGGAGGGAACTATATGTCTGCAAAGGTAGAAAAAAGAGAAGGGAACCAAACGGTTCTAACAATTGAAGTAGATGCAGAAAAGGTCAACCAAGGTCTTGACGCTGCATTCCAGAAAGTCGTTAAGCAAATTAACGTACCAGGATTCCGTAAAGGGAAAATGCCTCGCCAAATGTTCGAAAAGCGTTTCGGCGTAGAGTCTTTATATCAGGATGCAATTGATATTCTTCTTCCAGAAGCATATGCAAATGCAATCGACGAAACTGGAATCGAGCCAGTTGATCGCCCAGAAATCGATGTAGAACAAATCGAAAAGGGCAAGAGCCTGATCATCAAGGCAACTGTAACAGTTAAGCCTGAAGTGAAGCTTGGCGAGTACAAAGGACTTGAAGTAGAAGCATTCGACACAAACGTAACAGATGAAGAAGTAGACAACGAACTAAAATCAATGCAAGAAAAGCAGGTTGAGCTTGTTGTTAAAGAAGAAGGCACTGCAGAAAATGGCGACAGTGTTGTCATCGATTTTGAAGGATTCGTTGATGGCGAAGCTTTCGAAGGCGGAAAAGCTGAAAACTACGCACTTGAACTTGGATCAGGTTCATTTATCCCTGGTTTTGAAGAACAGCTAGTTGGAACAGCTACTGGCGAAGAAAAAGATGTAGAGGTTTCTTTCCCAGAAGAGTACCATGCAGCTGAACTTGCTGGTAAGCCTGCAACTTTCAAAGTGAAAGTTCACGAAATCAAAGGAAAAGAACTTCCAGCTCTAGATGATGAGTTCGCTAAAGATGCCGATGAAGAAGTTGAAACTTTAGAAGAGCTTAAGACAAAGATCAAAGATCGTCTTGCTCACGACAAAGGACACCAAAAAGAACACTTCGAACGTGACACTGTTGTAGAAAAAGCAGCAGCTAACGCTGAAATCGAAGTTCCTGAAGCGATGATCAACACTGAAATCGACCGTATGGTGAATGAATTTGAACAACGCTTACAAATGCAAGGCATGAACCTTGACCTGTACTACCAGTTCTCTGGACAGGACGAAGCTGCTCTTCGCGAACAAATGAAAGAAGAAGCTGCTACACGCGTTCGTGTGAACCTGACTCTTGAAGCAATTGCAAAAGCTGAAAACATCGAAGTTACTGATGAAGAAGTAAATGCAGAACTTGAAAAGATGTCTGAAATGTACAATATGACTGCTGATCAAATCAAAGCAGCACTAGGCGGAAGCCTTGAAGGAATCAAAGGCGATCTTCAACTTAAAAAAGCAGTTGATTTCCTTGTAGAAAACAGCAAAACTGTTGCATAATAGAATTAGGATATATAGAAACAAGGCGCGAGTAAATCGTGCCTTGTTTTCTACAATTAACACCAATATACATACATAATTTTTTAGCAATTTCTTATAAGTCGATTTAATGGCTTGATTTATGGATAAGATGATTTAGTACATATTTTTTTTCGATTCATAAGCTCGAAACTGAAATGGCCGAGGGTTATTATTTCCTGTACCCTGGCAAAATGTGATACAATGCAATACATACCTGCTCGAAAAACAGCAGAAAAACTGTTACTTAACTGATCGTTTGCTTATGAATCGCAGCTTTATATATGTTTAGAAGTTCTCAAGGGGTGAAGGCATTGTTCAAATTTAATGATGAAAAAGGACAGCTTAAATGTTCTTTCTGCGGCAAGACGCAGGATCAAGTCCGCAAATTGGTAGCAGGGCCAGGCGTCTATATCTGTGACGAGTGTATTGAATTATGTACAGAAATCGTTGAAGAAGAACTTGGCACTGAAGAAGAAGTTGAGTTTAAGGATGTTCCAAAACCACAGGAAATCCGCGATATTCTTAATGAGTATGTAATTGGTCAGGACCAGGCTAAGAAGAACTTATCTGTAGCCGTTTACAACCACTATAAGCGTATCAACTCAAACAGCAAGATTGATGATGTTGAACTTTCAAAAAGTAATATTGCGATGATCGGGCCTACAGGCAGTGGTAAAACTTTGCTAGCCCAAACTTTAGCCCGTATTCTCAATGTACCGTTCGCAATCGCGGATGCTACATCATTAACAGAAGCAGGGTATGTCGGTGAAGACGTAGAAAACATCCTTTTGAAGTTAATCCAGTCGGCTGATTACGATGTGGAAAAGGCTGAAAAAGGAATCATCTATATCGATGAAATCGATAAAATCGCAAGAAAATCCGAAAACCCTTCTATTACTAGAGATGTTTCCGGTGAAGGCGTACAGCAGGCGCTCTTGAAAATTCTTGAAGGAACGGTTGCGAGCGTACCGCCACAAGGTGGACGAAAGCATCCTCACCAAGAATTCATCCAAATTGATACAACGAATATCCTGTTCATTTGCGGTGGTGCTTTCGATGGTATCGAGCAAATCATCAAGCGTCGCCTGGGCCAGAAAGTAATTGGCTTTGGCTCTGAAAAGAAAGAGGAAGACTTAGACAAGAAGGAATTGTTGTCAAAAGTCCTTCCTGAAGATCTACTTAAATTCGGGTTGATCCCTGAATTCATCGGCCGTCTTCCAGTCATTGCCAGCTTGACTCCGCTTGATGAAGAAGCGCTAGTCGAAATCCTGACAAAACCGAAGAATGCTCTAGTAAAACAGTATCAAAAAATGCTTAATCTAGATGATGTCGAGCTTGAATTCGAAGACGATGCACTCATTGAAATTGCCAAAAAGGCAATTGAGCGCAAGACTGGTGCCCGCGGACTTCGTTCAATCATCGAAGGCATCATGCTGGATGTCATGTTCGACCTTCCATCCCGTGAAGATATCGTTAAATGTATCATCACAAAGGAAACAGTCGAAAACAACATGCCGCCAAAGCTAGTGCTAGAGGACGGTACTGTCCTGAAAGACGAAAGAAATTCAGCTTAATTCACAAATCCCGGTGATTTTTCACCGGGATTTTTTTAGTTTATAAGACCCCATTCTAAAGTTAAGGTTGCTGGAAAAACCAGGGCCAACTTCGGACAGGTTAATGTAAAAAGAGGAAAGTTGCCAAAACCAGAGTTAACTTCGGACAGGTTTCATGTAAAAGGAGGAAATGCTGTCAGAACAAAAGGTAACTTTGGGCAAGTTTGGTGTTAAAGGGGGAAAGTTGCCAAAACCAGAGTTAACTTCAGACAGGTTTAGTGTTAAAAGAGGAAAAGCTGTCAGAACTAGAGAAAACCTTTGGTCGTGTTGGCAGAAATTCATTAATTCCCTATCAAACTATAGTCATTGCAAGTGGAAAAATTCACTTGAAAATATTGTTTATTCCAACACTCTCGGGGGGATACTAGGTTAAAGCCAATAGTATCAACTTACGGGAGGGAATGTAAATTGAGTTGGACCGGAATCGCCTTGTTCATACAGCTATTTTTCGGAATCATCATCGGGCTGTATTTCTGGAATTTACTTAGAAATCAGCGGACGCAAAAGGTATCAATTGATAGGGAATCCCGAAAGGAAATGGAACAGTTAAGGAAGATGAGATCGGTCTCCCTGAGTGAACCGCTAGCTGAAAAAGTCAGGCCATCAAGCTTCAAGGACATTGTCGGACAGGAAGATGGAATCAAAGCGCTAAAAGCTGCGTTATGTGGACCTAATCCGCAGCATGTTATCATTTATGGGCCGCCGGGAGTAGGAAAAACCGCTGCGGCCAGGCTCGTGTTAGAAGAAGCAAAGCAAAACCAAAAATCCCCCTTCAAAAAATCTTCAGTATTTGTTGAACTGGATGCTACGACGGCGAGGTTTGATGAGAGAGGAATTGCTGACCCGTTAATCGGTTCTGTTCATGATCCGATCTATCAAGGTGCCGGTGCAATGGGGCAGGCTGGTATTCCTCAGCCAAAACAGGGTGCTGTAACCAATGCCCATGGAGGAGTATTATTCATTGATGAGATTGGGGAACTGCACCCAATCCAGATGAACAAGCTTTTAAAAGTACTGGAAGATAGGAAAGTGTTTTTAGAGAGTGCATATTATAATGAAGAAAACACGCAAATCCCGAGCCATATCCACGACATCTTCAAAAATGGGTTCCCGGCAGACTTCCGCCTAGTAGGCGCGACGACAAGAACTCCCAGTGAAATCCCTCCAGCAATCAGGTCTAGATGTATGGAAGTATTTTTCCGTGAGTTAACCCAGGAGGAAATTTCAGAAGTAGCCAGGAATGCAGCTGAAAAAGTAGAACTGACTATGAGTGAAAAAGCGATTGAAATCTTGTCAAATTATGCGCGAAATGGCCGTGAAGCCGTTAATATGGTGCAGATTGCTGCAGGATTGGCAATCACAGACGAACGTACCTACATTAAAGAAGAGGAAATTGAATGGGTCGTCCATTCAAGCCAGCTGACACCAAGAATGGAAAGAAAGATCAATGAGAAGTCAGCGGTGGGACTTGTCAATGGACTGGCTGTTTATGGTCCTAATACAGGTGCATTACTTGAAATCGAAGTGACAGTCATAAAGGCGAAGGAAAAAGGATCCATCAATATTACGGGAATCGTCGATGAAGAAAGCATCGGAAGCCAGGGGAAATCAATCAGGAGAAAGAGCATGGCGCGCGGATCAATTGAAAATGTCATCACTGTTCTCAGGTCAATGGGCGTTCCAGCTGATGAATTTGATATCCATGTGAATTTCCCGGGTGGTACTCCGATCGATGGGCCATCTGCCGGAATCGCTATGGCGACGGGTATTTATTCAGCCATCTATAAAATTCCGATGGACAATACAGTTGCAATGACAGGAGAAATCAGTATCCACGGGAATGTGAAGCCGATTGGAGGAGTCTATCCAAAGGTAAAGGCAGCAAAAAAAGCAGGTGCCAAGAAGGTAATCATTCCAAAGGAAAATGTGCAGACCATCCTTAATGAAATCAAAGGTATAGAAATCATTCCAGTCACACACCTGAATGAAGTTTTTGAAATTGCTCTTGAAAAAGATCATCCAATGGAGCAAATCATCAAGGCTGCCAGTGACCTAACGGCAAAAGAGACGAGCTAGACTGATGAAAAAAGAACGCTTGCCAGCGTTCTTTTTTTAGGCTTTTTTTCATACTAAGGTTTACACGGTAGCGGAAATCAACAACAAGGTTTAATTCAATAACAGTAAATCGTAAAGTAACTCTCGGAGCAAAAAGGGTTTATTTTTCCCTGAAAAAGGAAAGAGGGTGTAATGAAGGGGATCGGACTGAAGGTCTATTTATTCCAAAAAATAAACTTCTGTTTGCTTTTGAAAGTAACTTCAGATATGGACATATTTTCACATAAATATCAGGATACTAATCAATGAGGCAAAACAAGGCTAACTGCTCTTGATATTAGACACTTGAAAACAAATACGATAGAATTGAACAACAAAGTATTATACTTATGGTTAGAAACAACGCATGTTGGAGGTGCAATGTCATGGCGAATAAGAATGAGCACACTGTCCCTCTCCTGCCGCTGCGCGGTTTGCTTGTATATCCGACGATGGTTCTGCATTTGGATGTAGGCCGCGAAAAATCGGTACAGGCTTTGGAGAAGGCAATGGTGGATGACCATTTAATTTATCTCACAACCCAAAAGGATATATCCATAGATGAACCAGGCGAGGAAGATTTGTACCAGATGGGTACATTGACTCGCGTTAAGCAAATGCTGAAGCTCCCGAACGGAACGATCCGCGTGTTAGTTGAAGGATTGTCCAGAGCTGAAATTGTTGAAATTTTTGATGAGAATGACCATTTTTCCTGTAAGGTAAGAACCTTCGAAGACGATGAATCTAAGGATGTCGAAGATGAAGCGTTGATGAGGACAATGCTTGAGTATTTCGAACAATACATAAAAATGTCCAAGAAGATTTCTGCGGAAACGTATGCATCTGTTTCTGATATTGAAGAGCCGGGCAGAATGGCGGATATCATCGCCTCCCATCTTCCTCTCAAGCTTAAGGAGAAGCAGGAAATTCTCGAGACGATTGAGATTAAGGAACGGATGAATCGTGTCATCGAAATCATCCATAATGAAAAAGAAGTGCTGGGCCTCGAGAAAAAGATTGGCCAGCGTGTAAAGCGTTCAATGGAACGTACGCAAAAGGAATATTATCTGCGTGAACAGATGAAGGCGATCCAGAAGGAGCTTGGTGAAAAAGAAGGGAAGACAGGAGAAATTTCTGAGCTTACCGAAAAAATCGAGCTTGCCGGAATGCCTGACCATGTAAAGGAAACTGCGTTGAAGGAACTCGACCGTTATGAAAAAGTTCCGACGACTTCTGCCGAAAGTGCTGTTATTCGGAATTATATTGAATGGCTTGTTGCTTTGCCATGGTCAAAGGCGACAGAGGATGATCTGGATATCAGCAAGGCGGAAAAAATCCTTGAGAAGGATCATTATGGACTCGAAAAGGTAAAGGAAAGGGTTCTTGAGTATCTAGCAGTCCAGAAGCTGACCAACTCATTGAAAGGACCAATCCTATGTCTGGCTGGACCTCCAGGAGTCGGTAAAACGAGTTTGGCCAGGTCGATCGCTAAATCACTAAACCGCAATTTTGTAAGAGTTTCTTTAGGCGGTGTTCGTGATGAATCGGAAATTCGCGGTCACAGAAGGACTTATGTCGGTGCTATGCCCGGACGGGTGATCCAGGGAATGAAGAAAGCAGGAACGATCAACCCTGTGTTCCTTCTCGATGAAATCGATAAAATGTCTAACGATTTCCGTGGCGACCCGTCTTCAGCGATGCTTGAAGTGCTCGACCCAGAGCAAAACCATAATTTTAGCGACCATTACATTGAAGAGTCATATGACCTTTCAAAAGTAATGTTCATCGCGACAGCCAATAATCTTTCCACTGTTCCCGGCCCATTGCTAGACAGGATGGAGATTATTAATATCGCAGGCTACACAGAACAGGAAAAACTTCATATTGCCAAGGACCATCTTCTGCCAAGGCAAATCAAGGACCATGGCTTGTCCAAGTCCCAGCTTCAAATAAAGGATGAAGCAATCACGAAGGTGATTCGTTATTATACACGTGAATCTGGTGTTCGTTCACTTGAAAGACAGCTTGCTGCAGTCTGCAGGAAAACAGCAAAAATTGTTGTGTCGGGTGAGAAAAAGCGTGTTATCGTAAATGCCAAGAATGTTGAAGAGTTCCTTGGCAAGCCTAAGTTCAGATATGGACAGGCTGAATTGGAAGACCAGGTTGGCGTGGCTACAGGACTGGCTTATACAACAGTCGGTGGTGACACGCTCCAGATTGAGGTTTCCCTGTCACCAGGAAAAGGAAAGCTCGTCCTTACTGGTAAACTTGGGGATGTCATGAAGGAATCTGCACAGGCTGCCTTCAGCTATGTGCGTTCAAAAGCGAAGGATCTGGACATTGATCCTGATTTCCATGAGAAGAATGATATCCATATTCACGTTCCCGAAGGCGCTGTGCCAAAAGACGGCCCTTCAGCAGGAATTACCATTGCTACAGCACTCGTATCTGCTCTATCAGGAAAGCCGATCCGCAGGGAAGTAGGAATGACGGGGGAAATAACACTTAGAGGACGTGTATTGCCAATTGGCGGCCTTAAGGAAAAATCTTTAAGTGCCCACAGAGCAGGCCTCACAAAGGTTATTTGTCCAAAAGATAATGAAAAAGATATTGATGATATTCCTGAAAGTGTACGTAAGGAGCTTGAATTTGTGTTAGTTTCCCATGTAGATGAAGTATTGAAGCACGCTCTTGCGAGTGGTGATTCTCAATGAAAGTAAATAGTGCAGAAATCGTGATCAGCGCTGTAAGGCCGAACCAGTATCCGGAAGGCAATCTTCCTGAGTTCGCCCTTGCGGGCCGGTCAAATGTTGGCAAATCTTCTTTTATCAATAAAATGTTAAATCGAAAAAGCTTGGCCCGGACGTCTTCCAAGCCAGGAAAGACACAGACCTTGAATTTTTACTTAATCAATGAAATGCTTCATTTTGTTGACGTTCCAGGATACGGGTATGCGAAGGTTTCCAAGTCGGAACGTGAAGCTTGGGGCAAGATGATCGAAACTTATATTACTTCACGAGAACAATTGAAAGCGATGCTGATGATCGTTGACCTGAGGCACCCGCCTTCAAAGGACGATGTGATGATGTATGATTTTCTCAAGCATTATGGAATCCCGGTAATTATCATTGCTACCAAAGCCGATAAAATTCCAAAATCAAAGTGGCAAAAGCACTTGAAGATTACAAAAGAAACACTTGATTTAGACCCGGACGATACAATCATCCTTTTCTCCTCAGAAACAGGTGAAGGGAAAGATAAAACCTGGTCAGTATTAGGGAGTTTCATGAAATAAGCTGTTGTCAATAGAGGTCAATAAGAAACCCGCACCGTAGATGATACCGGTGCGGGTTTTCTTACTTTTAGGATATACTTTTTGAACTAATATTCGCGTCTAGCTCCAGCGCTTGAGCTATTCTTATTTCTTTTTAATAAATAACAGGTAAACACCAATAAGTATCAATGCCGCCGGCCAAAATCTCCATGCTGTCGAAACTCCATTTTCCAACAAACCAAGCCATTCGGTGAATCTGTCATAAAACAACAGCAATCCTGCTAAAATGAGAAAGAGGACACCGTGGAACAAGCCGTTGCCTGTTTTCTGATATCGCAGCAAAAAGCCAAGTGCAATGATTAAAATGAAAGCTCCCAGGTGATCTGGCCAAAGCTCGAATTTATTGACCACATGAAAGTGGACACCGAAGCCAACGAGAATCACACCTGGGAAGATGGCTTCATAATCCTTACCCCAGTATCCCTGAACTAAAAAGGCGACACCGACAATGATCAAAAGTGTCGGCCACGTATAAAATTCATTAAACAACGAAACATTTTCCTGCTGAAGATAAAAATAGATTCCAAATCCGATTAATATCATTCCTGGTATAATTCTCTGATTTTTCATTCTTTCACCACTTCCAGAAAGGCTCACTTGAATTAAAGGACAAACTTTGATAAGGTACATTAGGGAGTATGTTTATTTGCTTTTTATATAGTATAAAAGTATAACAAACAGACAGAAGAGATCGTTCAATTTAATCATTACTATTTATATATGTTTTTTCAAAAGTTGTTCACATTTACAACATAAAAAGGGAAATAACCTCATGTATAATTACCTTAGCCAATTATGCAATTTCTATTGTGGGGGTGTCAATTAATAATGCATATTATCGTTGTAGGTCTTAACTATAAAACTGCCCCTGTCGAAATCCGCGAAAGATTGACATTCAACGAGGCGAATCTTGGAGAAGCGATGAGTGCGCTTCAAGGAAAGAAGAGCATTCTTGAGAATGTCATCGTATCAACTTGTAACCGTACAGAAATATATGCTGTCGTGGACCAGCTTCATACAGGCAGATATTATATCAAAGAATTCTTATCTGAATGGTTCGGGATCCCTCAGGCAGAATTTACGCCCTTCCTGTTCATCTATGAACAAGATGGGGCAATTGAACATTTATTTAAAGTTTCCTGCGGATTGAACTCCATGGTGTTGGGTGAAACTCAAATCCTTGGACAAGTGCGTTCAAGCTTCATGCTTGGCCTGGAAAGGAACACGACTGGGACCGTCTTCAATCAGTTGTTCAAACAGGCAGTCACTATTGCCAAGCGCGGCCATTCCGAAACAGATATCGGTGCGAATGCTGTTTCTGTAAGCTACGCTGCAGTTGAGCTTGCCAAAAAGATTTTCGGCACCCTGGACCAGAAACATGTCCTGATCCTTGGTGCCGGGAAGATGGGCGAGCTGGCGATCCAGAACCTTCATGCAAATGGAGCGAAGAAGGTGACGGTCATCAACCGTACTTACCAGAAAGCTGAGGATTTGGCTAACCGTTTCTCCGGCATGGCCAAAACTTTGGATGAGCTTAAAACTGCGCTTGTGGATGCAGATATTCTCATCAGTTCAACAGGTGCGAAGGACTTTGTCGTCACAAAGGATATGATGGCAAAGGTCGAGCAAAAGCGAAAAGGAAAACCATTATTCATGGTGGATATTGCTGTTCCTCGTGATCTTGATCCGGAAATTGCGACTTTAGAAAATGTATTTCTTTATGATATCGATGATCTAGAGGGCATTGTTGAAGCAAATCTGCAGGAACGCCAGAAGGCAGCAGAGAAAATTCTTATCATGATTGAAAGTGAGATAGTCCAATTCAAACAGTGGCTTAATACGCTTGGTGTCGTTCCGGTCATTTCTGCATTGAGGGTAAAGGCGCTTGCAATCCAGGAAGAGACGATGAACAGTATCGAACGAAAACTGCCACATCTATCTGATCGTGATATAAAAGTTCTTAACAAGCATACAAAGAGCATCATCAACCAGCTCCTAAAAGATCCAGTCCTTCAGGCGAAAGAGCTTGCAGCTGGTCCTGATGCAGATGAAGCACTCGATCTATTCGTGAAGATTTTCAATATTGAACAGCTCGTCGCTGAACAAGAAGGAATGAAAACAGCTGAAACCAAGCCGGTAAAAGTTCCTTCGCCTCAGGCTTCTTTTCAGCCGTAAGAGAGGTAGTGCCCATGGGTGAACTTTATATTACACGTCTCCATGAAATAACCATTGTGATTTATGCGGCCAGCGTGCTTTTATACTTTATCGATTTTCTTAACAGTAACCGGAGGGCGAACAAAATTGCCTTCTGGTTACTTGCATTTGTTTGGGGATTCCAGACTATTTTCCTGCTTTATTACATGGTCGACCAAGGCCGGTTCCCAGTCTTGACCCTTTTTGAAGGGCTTTACTTTTATGCATGGGTGCTGGTTACGCTTTCTCTGGCAATCAACAAACTATTAAAAGTAGATTTCATCGTTTTTTTTACTAATATACTTGGGTTTATAATCATGGGAATCCATACATTCGCGCCAGTGCAATATGATTCATATGTCATGTCGGAGCAGTTAATATCGGAACTTCTGCTCATTCATATCACCATGGCGATCCTGTCGTACGGGGCATTCTCCATCTCATTTGTCTTTTCATTGCTATACCTCATTCAATATGACCTTTTAAAGCGGAAAAAGTGG
The DNA here is from genome assembly GCF_018424685.1 of Mesobacillus boroniphilus. NCBI lineage: Bacteria > Bacillati > Bacillota > Bacilli > Caryophanales > Bacillaceae > Mesobacillus > Mesobacillus boroniphilus. The sequence goes on along the minus strand of NZ_QTKX01000001.1, from coordinate 2,284,349 downwards.
GGTAAGCTGTTATGGAGGATCACCGACCTGACGAAACTAGATTATTGGTCATACATATTGAATGTCATCGGAGTGCCAATGCTGATATTGAGCCTTATCCTGGGTTTGCAGTGGGCGTGGATCAAGGTACCAGACCTTGCCTGGTATGATGCCAAGCTGATAGGTTCATTCATCGTTCTCGCAGTATATAGCATTTACCTTTATTTAAGGGTTGGAAGAGAATTGTATGGAAAAGCGCTTGCCTTATGGAATGTTGCATCGTTCCTGATTGTATTAATCAACTTTTTCCTTTTCGGAAAATTATCATCTTTCCATTTTTGGTATCAATAATAGGAGGCTGTCATGAGAAAAATTATCGTTGGCTCCAGACGGAGTAAGCTAGCATTGACACAAACAAATTGGGTAATCGAGCAGCTGAAAAAATTAGGTGCTCCTTTTGAGTTTGAAGTAAAGGAAATCGTCACAAAAGGAGATAAAATTCTTGATGTGACTTTATCAAAGGTCGGAGGAAAAGGTCTTTTCGTAAAAGAAATCGAACAGGCTATGCTCGACAAAGAGATTGATATGGCTGTCCATAGCATGAAGGATATGCCTGCAGTACTTCCAGATGGACTAGTAATCGGGGCAATCCCAGAGAGGGAAGACCACCGTGATGTGCTGATATCCAACGATCACGTTCCTTTTAAAGAATTAAAACCGGGATCTGTGATTGGAACTAGCAGCCTTCGCAGGAGCGCCCAACTGTTGGCTCAGCGCCCTGACCTTGAAATGAAGTGGATACGAGGAAATATCGATACTAGGATCGCTAAGCTGGAAACTGAAGACTATGATGGTATTATCCTTGCTGCTGCCGGTTTGAAGCGCATGGGATGGGCTAGTGATATCGTTACCGAGTTCATTGATGAAGATATTTGTGTACCTGCTGTCGGTCAGGGAGCACTTTCAATCGAGTGTCGCGGCGATGATGAAGAGCTTCTTCAGCTGCTTGAAAAGTTCACTTCCGCTGAAACAAGTGCAACAGTCAGAGCCGAAAGAGCATTCCTACACAAGATGGAAGGCGGCTGCCAGGTACCGATTGCTGGATATGCATATCTCAATGATCAGGAAGAAATCGTGTTGACAGCACTGGTTGGCTCGCCTGATGGAAAGTTAATTTTTAAGGAACAGGTTACAGGAACAAATCCTGAGGAGCTGGGAGAGCTTGCAGCTGACAAGCTGATCAGCCAGGGAGCAAAAGACTTGATCGACAAGGTAAAACAGGAGCTTGATAGTGAATGATTCCAGCGCATTCGCTGCAAAATAAAACGGTCATGATTCCAAGGGGAAAGGCTCACGCGAAGCCTTTCACCGAATTAGTTGCTAGAAATGGAGGGATTCCGGTGGAGATCCCTCTTATTGCCTTTAAAGCGGTTGCAGCTTCTGAAATTCTACTTAATAAACTTAAGAATTTACATACATACGATTGGATTATCTTTACTAGCAATGTGACAGTAGAAACTTTTTATTCATTCATTAAAAAGAACAGGGCTTCTCTGCCTAAAATTGCAGTAATTGGCGAAAAAACAAAAGAGATCGTTGAAGCCTTGGGAGAAAAGGTAGACTTTGTTCCAGAGAAGTATGTTGCAGAAGGATTTGTCGATGAGTTCTTACCTTATGTCAATCAGAGCGAGAGGATCCTGATTCCAAAAGGGAACCTGGCCAGGGATTATATCTCTGCAGCACTGAAGGAAAAGGGAGCTGTCGTCGATGAAATCATTATCTATGAAACCTTCTTGCCGGAAGAAAGCAAAGTCAAGCTCGTTAAGATGCTAACTGAAGAAAGTCTTGATATACTTACATTTACAAGCCCATCTACGATTGATCATTTTATGAAAATCGTTGAGGAAAATAATTTGAGAGAAAAGCTGGAACATTGCATCGTTTCATGCATCGGTCCTGTTACAAAAAGGAAGGCAGAGGAGTGGGGATTGAAGGTCCATGCCATGCCGGAAAAATACACCGTCGAAGAGATGCTGAAAAGTGTTGCCAACTATATAAAAATGGAGGGTAATCTATGAAACACCTTGAATTCAGCCGCCATCGCCGTCTTCGTCAGACAGCGAATATGCGCGCACTTGTACGTGAAAACTATCTTCGCACGGAAGACTTAATCTATCCGCTTTTTGTCGTTGAAGGAGAAAATGTAAAAAACGAAGTTTCTTCAATGCCGGGAGTCTATCAATTATCCCTTGATAACCTAAAAGAAGAAATCACTGAAGTGGAATCTCTGGGCATTAAATCTGTGCTGCTTTTCGGCGTTCCGAACGAAAAAGATGAAGTAGGCTGTCAGGCTTATCATGACCACGGAATTTTGCAGGAAGCGATCCGGGTCATCAAAAAGGCTTTTCCTGATATGGTCGTCATTGCCGATACTTGCCTTTGTGAATACACAAGCCATGGCCACTGCGGCGTAATTGAGGATGGCAAAGTTCTTAACGACCCTTCTCTTGAGCTGTTAGGAAAGACGGCTGTCAGCCAGGCACAAGCAGGCGCGGATATCATCGCACCATCAAACATGATGGACGGTTTTGTCACAGCGATCCGTTTTGCTTTGGATGAAGCAGGATACCATGATGTTCCAATCATGTCCTATGCTGTAAAATATTCTTCTGCATTTTACGGTCCTTTCCGCGAAGCAGCAGAAAGCACGCCGCAATTTGGCGACCGCAAATCCTACCAGATGGATCCGGCAAACCGCATCGAAGCTATGCGTGAAGCTGAATCAGATGTTATGGAAGGCGCAGATTTCCTGATCGTCAAACCGGGCATGCCATACCTTGACATCGTCCGTGATGTGAAAAACAACTTCAACCTGCCTGTCGTCATCTATAATGTGAGCGGTGAGTACTCAATGGTCAAAGCAGCAGCTCAAAACGGCTGGGTTGACGAAAAGAGCATCGTGATGGAAATGCTGACAGGAATGAAGCGTGCCGGATCAGACCTGATCATCACTTATCATGCCAAGGATGCAGCACGCTGGCTGAAGGAACAATAATATTTAAAAGGCTCTGCGCATATTCGAGGTATCTTGAGAGGCACGGAGCCAATAAAATAGAAATGAGGGATAGTATGCGCTCATATGATAAATCGATTGCAGCTTTTAAAGAAGCGAAAGAACTATTGCCTGGAGGAGTAAACAGTCCCGTCCGCGCATTCAAGTCTGTCAATATGGATCCTATCTTCATGGAAAAAGGGAAGGGTTCAAAAATCTATGACATCGATGGCAATGAATATATTGATTATGTATTATCATGGGGACCACTGATCCTTGGCCACACGAACGACAAGGTCGTTGAGGGAATCAAGAAAGTAGCGGAGCTTGGGACAAGCTTCGGTGCACCGACAGTTGTTGAGAACGAACTTGCACAATTAGTCATTGACCGTGTGCCTTCAATTGAGATGGTAAGAATGGTATCTTCGGGAACTGAGGCAACGATGAGTGCATTACGCCTTGCCCGTGGGTATACAGGCAGAAACAAAATCCTTAAGTTTGAAGGCTGCTACCATGGACATGGTGACTCATTGCTTATAAAAGCTGGCTCAGGCGTCGCCACGCTTGGTTTGCCTGACAGCCCTGGTGTTCCTGAGGGAGTTGCCAAGAACACGATTACAGTACCATACAACGATCTTGAGAGCGTCCGTTTCGCATTTGAACAGTATGGTGATGATATTGCCGGCGTGATCGTAGAACCAGTAGCTGGGAATATGGGTGTTGTACCACCTGTTAAAGGATTCCTTGAGGGACTTCGCGAAATCACTACTCAGTATGGAACAGTATTGATTTTTGACGAGGTTATGACAGGCTTCCGCGTAGGGTATAACTGTGCACAAGGCTATTACAATGTAACACCTGACCTTACTTGCCTTGGCAAGGTCATAGGCGGAGGCCTTCCAGTAGGCGCATACGGCGGCAAGAGAGAAATCATGGAGCAAATCGCTCCAAGCGGTCCGATTTACCAGGCAGGGACGCTATCAGGCAACCCGCTTGCGATGACAGCTGGACTGGAAACATTGAAGCAGCTAACGCCGGAATCATACAAAGAGTTTGAACGCAAAGCCGATATCCTTGAAAATGGACTTAAGGCTGCGGCGGAGAAATACGGAATTCCGCACACAATCAACCGTGCAGGATCCATGATCGGCATCTTCTTCACAAATGAAAATGTTATCAACTATGAGGTAGCTAAACAATCGAATCTTGAATTCTTTGCAGCATACTACCGTGAAATGGCAAACGAAGGAGTATTCCTGCCACCATCACAGTTCGAAGGATTATTCTTATCAACAGCACACACAGACGAAGACCTGCAAAAAACAATCGAAGCAGCAGAGAAGGCATTCTCCAAGCTGCAGAATAAATAATGATATGACACTCTCCTATTGGGGAGTGTTTTTTGTTGGGTGAGGGTGTTAGGGAGGCGGGGGGACAAAAGGCGGGCGTAATCTCTTAAGTATGTTTGTTTGAAGTAGGTCCGGGTTTGGACAAAATGCGTACGTATTCTTTTAACTTTGTCTGAAGTAGCCCCAGGTTTGGACAAAAGGCAGTCGTAATTTCTTAACTTTGTCCGAAGTAGCCCCAGGTTCGGACAAAACGCGGCCGTATTCTCTTAAATTTGTCCGAAGTAGCCTGAGGTTTGGACAAAATGTCTACGTATTCTTTTAACTTTGTCCGAAGTAGCCCCAGGTTTGAACAAAAGGCAGTCGTAATTTCTTAACTTTGTCCGAAGTAGCCCCAGGTTCGGACAAAAGGCAGTCGTAATCTCTTAAGTTTGTCCGAAGTAGTCCCAGGTTCGGACAAAACGCGGCCGTATTCTCTTAAGTTTGTCCGAAGTAGCCTGAGGTTTGGACAAAATGTCTACGTATTCTTTTAAGTTTGTCCGAAGTAGCCCCAGGTTCGGACAAAAGGCAGTCGGAATCTCTTAACTTTGTCCGAAGTAGCCCCAGGTTCGGACAAAACGCGGCCGTATTCTCTTAAGTTTGTCCGAAGTAGCCTGAGGTTTGGACAAAATGTCTACGTATTCTCTTAACTTTGTCCGAAGTAGCCCCAGGTTCGGACAAAACGCGGCCGTATTCTCTTAAGTTTGTCCGAAGTAGCTTCAGGTTCGGACAAAAGGCAGTCGTAATCTCTTAAGTTTGTCCGAAGAAGCATCAGGTTCGGACAAAATAGTCTAAGATGGTAGCCCGTCGTTCGACCACAATCCTGTCATCATCATAAAACCTGTCCGAATTCTCCCTGCTGTGATTTCTTCAAGCAACTCCTTTAGCAAGAATTCTCTCTTATTAATTTGTGCATCTTCCCATCACCAGCTCCATTTTATGTTCTAAATTATCATAAAAGTAAATACAGACTCATAAAGTGTTAATGACATAGTGATTTTACGTTTAAGGAATGAAAGGAGGAGTCGCTTTGTCTCAGGGGAATCAATCGTGCCTGCGATTTTCATTAGAAGAGTCTGTGTGGTTTCAAAGAGGACAGGAAGTCGCGGAGCTTGTCTCGATTTCACTCGATCCGAATATAACCATCCAGGAAAATGAACAATATGTATCCATTCGCGGATCGCTGGAATTGACTGGGGAATATACATGCCATGAACAGCAGCAAGAGAATGATGAACAACTCTCTGCTCTTAAGTACGTCCATTCTGTCATGGAGAGGGAAGAAGGGGTCTATGAATTCCTTCACCGTTTCCCGGTGGATATCACAATCCCTAAAAACCGGATTGAAAGCATTTATGACATTGATATTCAAGTAGAAGGATTTGATTATGTTTTTCCGGAAAAAGACCGCCTGAAGCTGAACGCAGATCTTGCCATCACTGGCTTATACGGCGAACAACAGCATGAAGCTGATCAGGAAGCTGACAGTGAAGAGGCGGAGGAACTGGAGGTCAGTTACCGTGAGGAAGCTACTGCAGAAGTTGCGGTTGAAACAGAAGCCGATACAGATGCAGAAACTGATAGCTATAACACAGAAGATAGTGCTGAACTAGACTTCCCGGAAGCTCCTGCCTATTCGTTTGTCCAGCAAAATGAAGCATTAAATGAACAGGAAGAGCAAGGTTCCTACGAAGAAGAATTGTATGCGCCATTCAGGGCAGAAGCAAAGAAAGCGGCTGATGCTGAAGAAGGATCTGAACCTGAGCTGCAAGAGCAAAGAGAACCGCAACAAGTGCCGGAGTATGCTTTAAGTGACTTCAGAGGTGAGCCGGAGCCTGTTGCAGAGGTCGAAGAAGAGCAGGTGGAACTGGAGGTAGAAGACCAGCCAGAGGCAGAAAATATGCCTGCTGAAATGGAGGAATCTCCGGAAAGCTCATCTTCCCCATTATTGAAGAAGAAAAAGCCAAATATGAAAAAAGGCATTTCGATTGCAGAGTTTTTGGCGAGGAAGGAAGAAGAAACAGAAGTTGCCAAAATAAGAGTGTGCATTGTTCAGCAAGGCGATTCACTTCAATCGATCTCTGAACGCTATGATGTACCTGTCCAGCAGCTTCTACGGGTGAATCATTTGAGTATTGACCATGAGGTCCACGAAGGTCAGGTGTTATATGTTCCTGGAGTAGTCGTTCACCATTCCTAATATTTTTCACAAGAAAGTATAAAATTTTTGCTCCAGCGCCAAGCCCCTCGAGCGTTTCGGTCCTGCCGATGAAGTCAAAGAACGACTTCACTGTCTGGGCCTCTGAGGCACAGGATGTGCAGACCTGGCAGCCACAGGACGTGGCGTTATAGTCGGGCAACTCTTGTCGGGGTGACCAAGGCGCTTACGCTTTTCTTTGTAGCAACGCCTTGTCCAAAAGGAGGCTGGTTGTCAGGGCTGGCTTCGCTGCTGGCTGGGATTGCTATAGCTTTTACTATGGGCAGGTGTCTAACACCTGCCCAGCTCTGTTTATTCATATTGATGTCCAGAAAGTAGGCGAGATCCGATGGATGATCGCAATTTTTTGAAAGAAGAATCTGCAGTGTTAAAGCAGTATCCTATTGAACCGTATTTTGCAGAGGATTTCGGCAAAGTAAAAAAAGTCTATACGAAATCAGGGACATTCGCTCTAAAGAAAATCCATCCGTATGAGGGTACGGATTTTATCAAGCATATACAAAATCTTTATCAAAAAGGCTATAACAGGATTGTTCCAGTATATCCGGCAAACGATGGAAGATATGCAGTTTTGCACAATAAGTCCCTGTATTATTTAATGCCCTGGATGCCGAATGAGACAAGGGAGGACCAAACACAAAGACACCAACAATTATTCAGGGAATTGGCGAGGATGCATACCTTGTCAGTCAAAGAACTGGAAATCAGCTCGGAAGTTAAGCAAGAGCATTATGAACAAACGTTAAAGGAATGGGAAAAGGAAGAAGAGTTCATAAATGGATTCCTTGAAAGCTGTGAAAACAGGGTGTATATGTCCCCGTTTGAGCTGACATTCTGCCTGTATTACATCCAAATCCACCAGGCAATCCAGTTTGCCAAACAGAAACTTGAAACATGGAATGAAAAAACGAAGGAGCAAAAGAAAACGAGGACTGTAACGCTTCACGGAAAAGTTTCTTCTGAACACTTCCTGTTCGATGAAAGAGGATACGGGTATTTTATCAATTTCGAGAAGGCGAGGCAGGGGTCGCCCATCCAGGACTTATTGCCGTTTTTAGCAAGATCCCTGAAGACCCAGCCCCAATACGGAGATGAAATAATCGACTGGATTTATGTATATCTGAAGTATTTTCCATTCCGGGAGGATGAAATGCAATTATTCATGAGCTATCTTGCCTTTCCCTCAGGAATCATCCGCGTCGCTGAAACGTATCATCAGCGCAAAGCGGAAGTGGATGAAAGGAAGTTTGTCCAAAAACTTCAGCGCCAGTACTGGCTCTTGAGCAATACAGGTTATGTAGTGACCAAAATCGACGAACTGGAGAAGCAAAAGGAGCAGGCAAAACAAGAAGGAGCCCAGAGCTAAAAGATGCTCTAGGGCTCCTTAAATCATTTCAAATTTTATTGCCAGTGCAATCAAGATGAAAATTGATAGCAAGAATACATCAAATGTCGACGGAAAAAACAGGGTTCGGATTCCCTGGAACACACAAAAAGGAATAATGAGCTGAGCACAGACCGCACGCGCCGTCCTGGCCCACTTCGGGAGTGTATAAGGATTATACCTTCGTCTCTTCATCGCCATCCCTCCAAACAATCAGGTATCCCTTTATAAAATCAAAAAGTATTTATTCACTTCGAGAATTGTCCAGCTCCAGCGCCTAGCCCCTCGAGTCGCTTGTCTAGCTGTGGCTCCTAACTCCTCGAGACGCTTCGGTCCTGCCAATGAAGTCAAAGAACGACTTCACCGGTCGGTCCTCCAGCGCTTGTCGTGGCTGACCAAGGCGCTTGCGCTTATCTTCATTCTATGAGTGATTGGCCCAAAATGTGCGTATTGTTCACACATCGAGGCGTAAAAAGTATAAATTAATAAAAAATAGGAAATGATGATTGACGTCAATCCACTTTTTTGGGTAGTATATCTAGTATACAAAACACATAATAAAGCAAAGCTTTGACAGGGAAGAGTACATGAGCAGCCAGCTTCAAGAGAGGGAGTCCATTAGCTGGGAGGACTTCTAAGCCGGAACCATGGAAGGTCGCCCTTGAGCATCGCCTGGGAACGGATTTCTCTTAGTAACAGGCGACGGTGAAGAACCGTTATCCGTATTTGAGCCAGCAGCAGAACTCAGTTTTTACCGTTGCTGGGAAAAAAGGTGGTACCGCGAACAAACTCCATTCGTCCTTTTATGGCGAATGGAGTTTTTTATTTTTCAGGAAATGAATGGAGGAAAAATGATGGAAGAGAATTTGTCTATGCCGACTAAATACGATCCGTCTTCAATCGAGCAAGGACGTTATGAATGGTGGATCAAAGGTAAGTTTTTCGAAGCGAAGGACGATGAAACGAAAAAGCCTTATACAATTGTCATCCCGCCGCCAAACGTAACTGGAAAGTTGCATCTTGGTCATGCGTGGGATACAGCGCTTCAGGATATCCTGACACGAATGAAACGCATGCAGGGATATGACGTATTATGGCTCCCAGGAATGGACCATGCGGGCATCGCGACACAGGCAAAGGTTGATGAAAAACTGCGCAGCCAAGGCATCAATCGCTACGAACTGGGCCGTGAAAAGTTCCTAGAAGAATCATGGAAGTGGAAAGAGGAATATGCACAGCATATCCGCAAGCAGTGGTCAAAGCTTGGCCTAGGACTAGACTACAGCCGCGAGCGCTTCACATTGGATGAAGGCCTATCCAAGGCTGTAAAAGAAGTATTCGTATCTTTATATCGCAAAGGACTGATTTACCGCGGGGAGTACATCATCAACTGGGACCCTGCTGCAAAAACAGCCCTTTCTGATATTGAGGTTATCCATAAAGATGTCCAGGGTGCTTTCTACCATATGAGATATCCACTGGCAGATGGCAGCGGCCATATCGAAATCGCAACGACAAGACCGGAAACGATGCTTGGCGATACTGCGGTTGCAGTTCACCCAGAAGATGACCGCTATAAGCACCTGATCGGCAAAACCGTCATCCTTCCAATCGTTGGCCGTGAGATTCCGATTGTTGGCGATGATTATGTCGATATGGAATTCGGTTCTGGGGCAGTTAAAATCACGCCTGCACATGATCCTAACGACTTCGAGATCGGAAACCGCCACAATCTTGAACGTGTCCTTGTTATGAACGAGGACGGCTCAATGAATGCAAGAGCAGGCAAGTACAATGGAATGGACCGTTTTGAATGCCGCAAGCAAATCGTCAAGGATCTTCAGGATGAAGGCGTTCTATTCAAGATTGAAGAGCATATGCATTCTGTTGGACATTCTGAGCGAAGCGGAGCAGTAGTCGAGCCATATCTATCAACTCAATGGTTCGTTAAAATGCAGCCGCTTGCTGACGAAGCCATCGCCCTGCAGAGCAAGGAAGAGAAGGTTAACTTCGTACCAGACCGTTTTGAAAACACATATATGCGCTGGATGGAAAATATCCGCGACTGGTGTATTTCCCGCCAGTTGTGGTGGGGACACCGTATCCCGGCGTGGTACCATAAAGAAACAGGCGAAGTTTATGTTGACCACGAGCCGCCTGAAGACCCTGAAAACTGGGAACAGGACAATGACGTTCTTGACACCTGGTTCAGCTCGGCCCTATGGCCATTCTCGACGATGGGCTGGCCAAATGAAGAAGCAGCTGATTACAAGAGACATTATCCAACTGATGCACTTGTAACAGGCTATGATATCATCTTCTTCTGGGTTTCAAGAATGATTTTCCAGGGGCTTGAATTCACTGGACAGCGTCCATTCAAGGATGTACTGATCCACGGACTCGTTCGCGCAGAAGATGGCCGCAAAATGAGTAAGTCACTAGGCAACGGTGTTGATCCGATGGATGTCATCGACCAGTATGGTGCCGACTCACTCCGCTACTTCCTGACAACAGGAAGCTCACCGGGGCAGGACCTTCGTTACAGTACGGAGAAGGTTGAAGCGACCTGGAACTTTGCCAATAAAATCTGGAATGCATCCCGTTTTGCGTTGATGAACATGGACGGCCTGAAATATGAGGAAATCGATTTGAGCGGCGAGAAATCTGTTGCCGACAAGTGGATTCTGACAAGATTGAATGAAACAATCGAGACTGTGACAAGATTGTCTGACCGCTATGAATTTGGTGAAGTTGGCCGAGCGCTATACAACTTCATCTGGGATGACCTGTGTGACTGGTATATCGAAATGGCGAAGCTTCCGCTATACGGTGAAGATGAAGCGGCTAAGAAGACAACTAGATCTGTTCTTGCATATGTTCTTGATAACACGATGCGCCTGCTTCACCCATTCATGCCGTTCATTACGGAAGAAATCTGGCAGAACCTTCCTCACAAGGGAGAGTCCATCACAGTTGCAAGCTGGCCGCAGGTTGATGCTGCTTTGACTGATAAACAAGCTGCAGACGATATGAAGCTGCTTGTTGAAGTGATCCGTGCAGTAAGGAATATTCGCTCTGAGGTGAACACTCCTCTTAGCAAAAAGGTTGATATGTTCCTGAAGGCGAAGGATGAAAAGACGTTAAGCATGCTTGAAAATAACCGTGGCTACATCGTTCGCTTCTGTAATCCGGAAAATCTTGAAATCGGGCTTGAAGTCAACGCTCCAGAAAAAGCAATGACATCAGTTGCGACAGGACTTGAAATCATTATGCCACTTGAAGGCCTTATTAACATTGATGAAGAAATCGCCCGCCTTCAAAAGGAAAAAGAGAAGCTTGATAAAGAAGTAGAACGCGTACAGAAGAAGCTGGCAAACGAAGGCTTCGTTAAGAAGGCTCCCGAGAAAGTCATCGAAGAGGAGCGCGCAAAGGAAAAAGACTACTCTGAAAAACGTGCAGCAGTCGAAGCGCGCATCAACGAATTGAGAAACTAATTACAATAAAACATCAAAATTTGAAGGCGAACCAGTATTGGTTCGTCTTCATCTTGAATTGAGGTGTGTTAGATGTTTGATACATATGAAAAAGCAATTGATTGGATCCATGCAAGACTGAGACTTGGAATCAAACCGGGACTTTCAAGAATGGAATGGATGCTTGAAAGACTGGACCATCCCGAAAGAAGGATTAAAAGTATTCATGTCGGAGGCACAAATGGAAAAGGCTCCACTGTCACGTTCCTTCGTTCCATTCTGCAAGCTGCTGGATATAAAGTAGGAACTTTTACATCACCATACTTTGAGCAATTCAATGAAAGAATCAGCATCAATGGCCAGCCTATCAATGATCAGGAACTGATTGAGCTGACAAATGTTATCAAGCCTCTTGCAGATGAATTGGACAAAACTGAACTGGGCGGGCCGACTGAATTCGAAGTCATCACGGCGATGTCTTTATACTACTTTTCGAAGATGTCTCCTGTGGATGTTGCCATTTACGAGGTAGGTCTTGGCGGCCGTTTCGATTCGACCAATGTCATTCATCCCCTGCTTTCAGTCATCACTAGCATCGGTCTGGATCACACGGCAATCCTTGGTGATACCTATGAAGAAATTGCCTTTGAAAAAGCAGGCATAATCAAGAACGGTGTAAGCATCATTACTGGAGTGAAGCAGCCCGAAGCACTGGATGTAATCAGAAGAAAAGCGCTTGAAAGCAAGTCTCCGCTGTACCATCTGTGCGATGAATTTTCTACAAGTTCAAGAGAGTCTCTAGAGCGTGGTGAAGAATTTTCATTTTCCAGCATGTTCGGCCAGATTCGGAATCTGAGAACCACTATGATCGGTTCATATCAGGTAGACAATGCTGCCTGTGCTGTAATGGCTAGCCAGGTCCTTTCAAACTACTATTCCTTTATGATCGAGGAGGAGCACATCAGGAAAGGACTAACTCAAGCATACTGGCCTGGCCGGCTTGAGATTTTAAGTGAAAATCCTATAGTCCTGATCGATGGAGCACACAATGAGGAAGGAATAAATGCGCTGGCACGTGAAATAAAATCTCGATATGCCGATAAAAAGATTAATATCCTTTTTGCGGCTCTTAAAGATAAGAAATTGGACAAGATGATCGCGACTCTTGAAGAGGCTGCTGATCAATTGACTTTCACGACATTTGACTTTCCGCGGGCAGCATCTGCAGAAGAGCTAATGGATGTTGGAAGAAATAAAGGTAATAACTACATCGCAGTTGATTATCAAGACTTTTTTCATATGAAAATAAATGAATTAAACAAAGATGAAATTCTAATTGTTACAGGCTCTCTTTACTTTTTATCAGAAGCAAAGCCTATTATCGTGAACGTGTTGAAAAATAAATAAGAAAATTATGACATTCGACAAAAACTTTGCTAAACTATTAAAAAAAGCGTGACTTTTTACCTAAGAAGGAGGTGGATAGATGAAAATATCACCAATAATCAAAAACTCGATTTGGTTTACCTGGCTGCTGGTCGTTCCAGTCGGGATATGGGTGACCTATCAAGTCTATCCACCCCTTGATGTTAGCGTATGGGAAGTCATTCCCTTTCTTTTCCTGATGGCCGTTGTGGCTGCAATGCCAATGGTGGTCAACAATACGCCGATCTTCTTGATTCAGTGGGTATCACTCGCAGTTTTCCTGACTTATGGGATTTTTATCGAGATGGTTCTGATGCAGATTTCTGTGTTAATCCTGTTAATGAGGCTTCGCGTCCAAAAGGCTGATATGTACAGGGTTCCTTTAAACTCGTTAATGTTCTTCATCGTATCATTGGTGAGCGGTCTACTATTTTATGCCCTGGGTGGAAGCCATGGGGCTCATTTGGCAAAGGATCCGTACACTTATGTCCTCGGAACTGTTTACGGCATCAGTAATTATGGGGTTAACACACTATGTCTACTATTACTGCAAGCGGTCGTCCTAAAACTGAAGGGACCTTATTTCGGAAAAGATTTTATCTGGGAAACCGTCACGACCTTGATTACCTTCCCGATTGGGTTTGTGCTATACGAACTATATTTGAGTGATATGGAACATTATTCGTTATTATTTGTCGGGATTCCTTTTGCGAGTCTATCTATCATTCTCAGTCTCTATTATTCGAGCGGCAAGGTGAACCATTATTTACAGAGCGCTGCCGAAATTGGGCACCAGCTGGCGGAAAGATTGAAAGCTGATGAAGTACTCGACCTTTTTGTTCAAAAGCTGATCGAGATGCTGCCGGTTGATTATGCCTACATTATGGATGTAGTAGATGAAAAGGAACTAAAACTAATACATAAGGTGGAATTTGGGGAAGTCCTTGATCCGATTGCCGAGCCTCTAGGAAAAGGTAAAGGAATTAGCGGGCTTGTATGGGCAGAGAAGAAGCCTGTACTCTTCCATTCGAAAAAACAATGGAGGCATATAAATTCAGGTTATATGCCTCCAGCTGCTGAAAGTATCCTTAGTGTGCCAATCGTCAGGAACAATCAGGTCATTGGTGTCCTTGTCCTGGCCGCTAACAAAAAAAGGGCTTTTGAAAAATCGCAGTTGATCATTATTGATATCCTTTGTTCGCACTTTGCGATTGCGGTGGAAAATGCAAGACACCACGAGAAAACGAAGGAATATAGTGAACGCTGTGCATTGACGGGGCTATACAATTACCGCTACTTTGAAAATATGCTATCCTCAGAATTCGGAAAATTACAAAAAGGAGAAAGAGATCTCCTATCCCTGATCCTGCTCGACATCGACCACTTTAAATCCGTCAATGATACATACGGACATCAAAGTGGAAATGAGATTTTAGTTGAGCTTGGTGAACGGCTAAAGAAAAGGATCGGAAATATGGGTACTGTTGCCCGATATGGCGGGGAAGAGTTTGTGATTCTGCTCCCTGACATGATGAAAGGCGATGCCCTGAAATTAGCAGAACAAATCAGGCTATTGATTGCCGAAAATCCTTTCAAACTGCTGCAATCGATGGATGAAGAAGGAAAGCAGCTGCTGGTCAAAATTACTGCGTCAATTGGCGTAGCCACTGCCCCTCAGGATGCTGACGATTCACTGGCATTGATCAGGCATGCTGACAGAGCATTATATGTCGGCGCGAAGCGATCCGGGCGGAATCGGGTTGCGGAATATGTGAAATAAAGGGCTGACCCTGTGGGTCAGCCTTTAATATTGAACTTCTATCCCATTGACCGGGTCTATAAACCATTCAATATTAAGTGGCTTAGGGCATGCAGTTGGATCTCCCCCTGGGAAAGGGTTATAAACAGCGAGCTTTCCGAGTTTATCTACGTAATAAGTGAAACCATAAACGCATATTGAGGAATTGCTTCCATTTATCGACTTATCGTCCAAAGGAACGTTAAATATTGCATCACCATACACAATTAACTTATCGCCGCCCTTTAAAACAACACTTGAATTAAAAAAAGCATCACCGTGAATGATTAATTGGGTGTTCCCTTTTAGTTCTACTGATTGAGTAAAATAACTAGATCCTTGGTATTCATCTATTTCTTTTCCGCCTGCCATTTCATAACTCTGCCAAAATTTATGGTTAAACGAACTGATAGGTGGTGCCGGCTCCCCTGCACGGGAAGGTTTCTTTTTCTCAACAGTAATTTTATTGGTCAAAACCTTTGTTTCTTTATCTGTTTTTCCGGTACTTTTAAATGAAACGATAATTTTGTCGTTAGTTGGTCTTGCTATGGTAGCATCTGTAATGACATATTTATTATTGCCTTCAACCCTAGAAGCTGGTAAGTTGTTGGAATTTAATACTTTACTTTTTATGTTTTGATAAAATTGTGAGTCAAATAATGAAGTTGAATAATGAGAAACCTCCTGATTCGAAACCTTTACAAGTTTGTATAAAAGGGTCTCGTAGTGACCTACACCCATTTCAGCAATATCTGTAGCTTTATTGATCTCATCCGTCTTGTTAAATTGCTTTCTTGCTGATAAGGCCATACTGCTCATCGATAGAGCGAATGTAAACGTTATTGTGATAATGACTAATACCAGGACTAGGGCATAACCTCTATCATTTTTTAGCATAATTTCTCCTTAATACCTTTTTATAATAGTTTCAATTTCGTATGACTGTCCTTGTTTGTTTATTAATTTTAAATCGATTATTAGTGGAGCATGGGATGGTATTACTTTTTCTCCCTCAAAAGGAATGGGATTATTGTTGCCAGCTTTTATTTCAACAGAAATGCCCTGTTCATTTAATGGCTGTGTGGAACCGCTTTGTCCAATGGACAGTCTTTTGTGTACTTTATCATAGCTGAGTATATACTCAGCATTGTTAAGATGATGCTGTTTGATTGAGGCAAGCATGATATTGGCTGCCTGGTCTAGGTTGTTTTTTTCGGATAATTGTTGATAATTTCTATTGAAGCCAAATAAAACGCTGTAAATAATTGTGGTTGCCAAAGTAAGGATTGCAATCGTGACCAGAACTTCAATTAATGAGAGTCCCTTTTCATTTTTCATAAATTCACCTTCTTATATATGTAAAAGTTTCTGAAAAGCTATCAGGATTGGAATTGTCCGCGACACTCACCTTCACCAAAATTAAATTCTCTACACTTTTTTCAAATTTGGCCGATATGCTAAATGAGTTGCCCACTGTTTTATTTGTAAGTAATTCCACCCCGGTATTATCCAATGTACACTCTGAATTTGTACAACCGCTGAAATTGGCCAGCTTGTTTTTTGTTACATTCACTTCTATTAAGTTAACAATTTTTTGCGCAGTTTGTGATGTACTTAATTTATTCTCGTTCTTCTTAATAAATATTGCAGATTGGCTGAAAAAACCAGCAAAGGAAGTAAGGATAATTGAAATGATGACAATTGATAACAGAACCTCAATCAAAGTCATTCCTTTCTGATTATAGGACTTTTTTACCATTACTTTCATCCTCCGCCTTCTAAATCTAGTAAATATATTATACAATAGAAAAAAGTGAAAATTGTCATATTTTGAGATTTTTAGTTTGGGTTTCTAAAAAAATGTTGAAATCTGAAAGCTACTTTATTTCTTTGGGAGTGGGATGATGGAAGGGTTGCTATTTTTACTAATATCGATTGTAATAACGTTCATTGTTATTTTTGTAGTTCCATTGGGCTTGATAAAAAAAGAAAAGATGATTCTGGCTTTTTCAGCATCCGTGATCGGGATAATGGGACTGATTTCAGTTTTTATTATTGAATTATGGCAGGTTATGGCACTTATGCTATTGCTTGCAATCAGCACAGGTTATATATTTGTAAATCGGTTCACTAGTGCAAATGAACTGGTACCATTAGCAGAGCGTGTGCACAGCAATAGGGAATCTGAAGAGTACGAAGAATCTGAAACTAAATCACTTCCAAAAAAGGAAATGGAAAACGAATTTGTTCTCCGGCCTATCACAGTCCGCCCTGCGAAGAATATAACCAACATAGAGGAAGCGCAACCTTTATACGAAGAGGATATATCTTTTTTGGAAGACCGAAATCGATTACATAATGACATTCCTGAAACCAATGCCGGTGTTTATCATATCGGCACCTCCGAATCATTTGAAGATGACCGCTGGATGGTTGAGGAATATGAACCCAAAAAAATATATGCTGGTACTCATTCTTGAATTTTAATAATAGTGTACCAATTTTATTGCCGGGAGGACTACATACGTGAGAAAGCAGCAAATATTAAAATTTTCGCTGATCCTTTCTGTTTTTTCGTTCTTTATTTTCAGCTTTTCGTACTTTGGCGCGTCAGCTTTTGGCTCCCGTGCAGCTACGAATCAAGCATTCTCTGAAAATACGATGATTGGCAGTGTCAATGTCTCGAATATGTCACATGAAGAAGCACATGCAGCAATCGAAGCGATGGTTGGCAGCTGGCTGGCTGAAACGAGGCTGATGCTTGTATATAAAGGACAAGAGTATACCATTGACCCATCTACTCTCCAATTCAAAATAGAAGATTCCGTTTCAGCGGTTGTGGACGGTGCACGAAATGAATTGATAGTTGAATGGAACCAGCAAGCGCTGAAGGCATTAACATTACCTTCTGCTGTAATGGAAAAGCTTGATCTTGAAAATCTGAAGACTGAATTGCTTGCTGCTGGACAAGAATTTGCTTCCACTACAGAAATAAGTCTTGAAAAGTACCTGCCTGCCGAAGACCCTGTGATTATCTCGACTGCTTCCATCAAGCTTTCTGCTGAGGACAATGAAATCCAGGAGCTTGCTGAGTCATTTAACGCTATCGAGATATCACCAAAGACACCGTTTTCGTTTGCAGCTTTTGTGGAAGAAGCAGGACAACATGAAGGTTCTTCTGCTGCGTTCAGCCAGATTGCATCAGCCTTGTACAGGGCAATCCTGCCGACTAATCTGACTATTACAGAGCGTCATATTAGCAGACAGCTGCCTAAGAACGTTGAGCTTGGATATGAAGCGAAAGTGGATTTTGCCAAAAATATCGATTTGAAGCTCTATAACCCTAATGAGACAGCCTATCAAATCGTATTCGATATTGTGGGGAGAGAGTTGCAAGTGTCGGTCAAAGGAGCACCGCTGCTCTATGATTACAAGATTACTAGTACAAACAAACAGGAGTTCAAGCCTAGAACCATCAAACAATATTCTGCACTATTGAAACAGGGGCAGAAATCGGTCGAGCAGGAAGGAGCACCAGGATTGCTGGTGACAATGAACAGGGAAATTTACGGCGAGGACGGAGGCTTCCTGAAAACCGAGTTGCTTTCAGAGGATTTTTACCCGCCAGTCCACAGGATTGAAATCCTGCCGGTTGCGCCAGCAGTACAGCAAACTCCGCCAGCTCCAACAGGGAATTTGGATACAGTTACAACTCCTGGAGAAAACCAGAACACCAGCATACCTGGCCAACCGGGTGGAACGACTCCACCTCCAGCGTATGCTGACAACAGCGAAGAAACTACGAATGATGAACAAAACACCGATGACGGCAGTCTTTGGGGCAAGCCTGATGAACAGCCGAAGTAACCATTGGGACCGGGGGCGATAACAGATGAGGCAAAAGAGAAAGCGACTTGGTGATTTATTGGTTGAAACAGGTTTGATTACAGATGAACAGCTGCAAGCGACACTGGCTGAAAAAACAGAAGGCCAGAAGCTTGGTGATGCTTTGCTTCAGAGGGGGCTCATTACTGAACAGCAGCTCATCGAGGTCCTTGAGTTCCAGCTCGGTATCCCGCATATCAGCTTGTATCGCTACCCATTTGATACAAAATTATTTACCCTTGTTCCAAAGGATACGGCCAAAAGGAAATTGGTCATTCCGCTGAAAAAGGATGGCGATAAGCTGTTCGTGGCCATGGCTGATCCGATGGACTTCTTTACTGTGGACGACCTCAGGCTTTCAACTGGTTTCCATATCGAAACGGCAATCGCCACCAAAGATGACATCATCCGGGCAGTCAATAAATACTACGACAGCAACGAAGGCTTTGAAGATCTGATTGATCAGAAAAGTGCTCCGATGGAAACGATTAAGGAAGAAAAGATAAGTGAAGCAGATTCGCCTATTATTCGTCTGGTGAATCAGCTGCTTTCGAATGCGTCCGCTAGCAAGGCGAGTGACATCCACATCGATCCGCAGGAAACAAAGGTCGTCATCCGCTATCGTATCGATGGGATTCTCAGGGTTGAACGGGTTTTGCCGAAGCATATGCAAAATGTCCTCATCGCGAGGATTAAAATCATGGCCAATCTTGATATCACGGAAAACCGTGTTCCACAGGATGGACGGATCAAGGTGAATATCGACTTCCATCCGGTTGATTTGCGTGTGTCCACACTGCCGACTGTGTTCGGCGAAAAAGTCGTCATGCGTATCCTTGATATGGGAAGCACATTGAATGATGTAGAGAAACTTGGTTTTAACAAGCATAATCTTGAACGGTTCTTGGATATAATCGCGAAGCCTAATGGGATTGTATTGATTACCGGTCCCACCGGTTCAGGGAAATCATCGACCTTGTATGCTGCTCTGAACAAGCTAAATAGTGAAGAAGTCAATATCATCACGATTGAAGATCCAGTTGAATATCAACTCGAGGGCATTAACCAGATTCAGGTCAATCAGAATGTCAGGATGACATTTGCAGCCGGACTGAGATCGATTCTCCGCCAGGATCCAGATATTATCATGGTTGGGGAAATTCGTGATAAGGAAACGGTCGAGGTATCAGTAAGGGCGTCATTGACCGGCCACCTTGTCTTAAGTACAATCCATACAAATGATGCCCTTAGCTCTGTAACAAGGATGATCGATATGGGGGTTGAACCATTCCTTGTAGCGTCATCATTGAGCGGAGTTATTGCCCAAAGGCTTGTCCGGAAAGTCTGCCGGGACTGCGCAGAGGCACATGAGCCAACGAAGCGCGAAATTGATATTTTCTCAAAAAGAGGCATTAATATCGAGACCGTCTGGAAGGGACGGGGCTGTTCCTCCTGCAATATGACTGGGTACCGCGGCCGCATCGCCATCCATGAGGTGCTAGCAATTGATGAAAACCTGCGCAGGGCGATCATGAATGAGGAGCCTGTGAATGTCCTCAGGGAAATCGCTGTAAAAAACAAGACGGTTTTCCTGATTGATGATGGCTTGTTAAAGGTGAAACAGGGCCTTACGACAACCGAGGAAGTTTTAAGGGTTGCAATTACTGAGTAAGCGGGGAGAAAGAATGAAAGAAAAAATCGAGCAACTGCTGATGTCTGGATTCGAACTCAAGGCTTCCGACATCCATATAACTGTCGGAGTGCCGCCCATCATGAGAATCAATGGGGAATTAAAGAAATACGGTACGGACATCGTCCTGCCGGAAGATACTGAGGGAATGGCGAAAGCGATCATACCTGAGAACTTGTGGGAACAGTTCAAGGAAAAAGGAGAATTGGATTTCTCTTATGGAGTTCCTGGCATCTCTAGATTCCGGATTAATGCCTATCACCAGCGAAGCTGCGTATCGCTCGCAGCCCGTGTCGTGCCGACTAAGATACCGACTCTAGAAGAACTGGGAATGCCTTCGATCTTGAAAAGAATCGCTGAAAAACCACAAGGTCTTGTGCTTGTCACCGGACCGACCGGAAGCGGCAAATCAACTACTCTTGCGTCAATGATTCAGTATATCAATAATAATATGCGCAAACACATCGTTACGCTAGAGGATCCAATTGAGTACCTGCATAAGCATGGCAACAGCATCATCGATCAACGTGAGGTTGGTTTCGATACGAATAATTTTGCCAATGGTTTGCGGGCAGCGCTCCGACAGGACCCGGATGTCATCTTGGTAGGGGAAATGCGTGATCTGGATACAATCCAGACAGCGATCACAGCGGCTGAGACAGGTCATCTTGTTCTAGGGACACTACATACTTCGAGTGCACCGCAGACGATAAACCGCATCATTGATGTCTTTCCGTCCAGCCAGCAGACACAAATCCGTATCCAGCTCGCTTCTGTATTGGTATCCGTAATATCACAACGTCTGTTTCCAACCGTCGATAAAAACGGGCGTCGCGGCGCGACAGAAATTCTTGTCAATAATGCGGCAGTGGCGAATCTGATTCGCAATGAAAAAATCCATCAAATTATTAGCATTATGCAAACTTCGAAGGCTTACGGCATGCATACCCTGGAGATGAGCATCAAGGAACTGATCCAGCAGGGAATTATCCAAAGGGAAGCAGCAGAACCATATTTACAGGAGAAGTTGGTGTAAAAATGGCACGATTCAAATATTCCGGCCGCGACCGGACAAAGAAACGATCAGGGACGGTCACAGCTGGATCCAAGCGAGAAGCCCTCGAAAAATTGCGTGAGGAAGGAATCAGGACAACTGAAATCGTTGAGGTCCCAGAAACACTTTTGACAAAAGACATTTCGATAGGAAATCCCGTAAAGCTTCAACACCTGGTTATCTATCTCCGCCAGTTTGCCACATTACTGAAAGCCGGTGTGTCGGTCGTCGAGTCAACAAAGATCCTGGCCAACCAAACAGACAGCAAAGCATTAAGGAAAGTGCTGCTCGATATCGAAGCAGAACTGAGAGATGGGAACCAGCTGTCCCAGGCATCAGCCAAGCATCCCAAAATATTCTCTGCGATGTATATCAATATGGTCCGTGCCGGGGAAGCGGGGGGGAACATGGATGAGGCCCTCGAGCGCTTAGCCGAACACTACGAAAAGCAGCATAACACCAGGCAGAAAGTAATTGCAGCCTTAACGTACCCCGCAGTCATTGCCGTAATTGCGATAGGTGTTGTCATCTTCCTGCTTGTTTCAGTCGTACCAACTTTTGTCGGGATGTTCGAAGATTTTGGTGGAGAGCTGCCTGCTATAACAAAGTTCGTGCTTGGAGCCAGTGAATTTATGCAGAAATTCTGGTGGCTGATAGTCCTGTTCTTTATGGGTATTGCGATCTCACTTATTTTTATTAAAAAGAATAAAAAAACGAAATATTATCTTGATTACGCGCTATTAAGAATGCCGATATTCGGAAAACTTTTACAAAAAGCAGTGCTCGCACGGATGACAAGAACATTGAGTTCTTTGTTCACAAGTTCAGTGCCGATACTTCAAGCGCTGTCGATTGTCGAAAACGTCGTCGAGAATGAAGTGATTTCCAAAGTGGTACGGGAATCGCGCGATGCATTGGAAGTGGGACAATCGATGACAGTTCCGATGCGCAGGCACTGGGCATTCCCGCCACTGGTCACCCAGATGATATCTATCGGGGAAGAAACTGGCTCGCTTGACGGAATGCTCGGAAAAGTCGCCGAATTCTATGAAAAAGAAGTAGAAACAAGCACAGATCAGTTGAAGTCATTGATTGAACCAATCATGATTGTCGTGCTCGCCGGACTAGTTGGAACCATCGTCACATCTATCATGATTCCAATGTTCGACATCTTTAATCATGTGAACTAAAAATTAGCAAAAATAGACAAAAAACTAGAATTTTTAATATTAATTTAACAATCTATCCATTATAATATTGATAGATACATATATCTTTTGTCATAGGTAAATAATACTAAAAGGGAGAGATAATAATGTTAAAAGCACTGAAGGAAAAAATGAAAGATCAAAGAGGTTTGACGCTGATTGAACTATTGGCGGTTATTGTAATTTTGGGGATTATTGCTGCGATTGCGATTCCGAGTATTGGTGGGATTATCAATAAATCAAAAAATGATGCAAAAGTTGCCGAGGCAGTCCAAATAATTAATGCAGCTAAATTAGCGCATTCATCAAAAAGCGATGTTGTTAGCTGGACACATACTACTTTAGGTGACTATGTTTCTAATGTAAAAGATGCAGGACTTGATTATGTAGTAGATTATGACGCTACAAATAAAAGGTACACTATAAAAAATCATGATGCTGCCTCGATAGTTACTCATGCAGCCACTGATACTACTGTAACTGAAGCAGAATTATTAGCTCATACAAGGTAATGATTTTATTAATTACTATGTACGGCATCGTCGTTGGCTCCTTCTACAACGTAGTAGGCCTTCGAGTGCCAGAAGGAAAGTCTATCGTAGCGCCGCGTTCTTCTTGCACGAAATGTGGGCATCAACTGACGGCGCTTGAGTTGATACCGGTTTTGTCATATGTGTTCCAAAGGGGGAAATGCCGCCAGTGCAAGGTCGGCATTTCTCTTGTTTATCCTTTATTTGAGCTTTTGACGGGTCTGCTGTTTGCAAGCGCGTTCCTGCTGATTGGCTGGAGCTTTGAACTGGTAATCGCTCTTACATTGATTTCATTGTTCATTATCATTACTGTCTCAGATCTTGCTTATATGATCATCCCTGACAAGGTGCTGCTTGTGTTCGCTGGGATCTTTGCGGTCGAACGAATCTATCATCCTCTTACGCCGTGGTGGGACTCTCTTGCGGGTGCAGCGGCGGGATTCATGTTCCTCTTATTGATTGCCTTCGTAAGCAGGGGTGGCATGGGCGGCGGCGACATTAAGCTTTTCGCGCTGATTGGCTTTGCTGTCGGATTGAAGATCATGCTTCTGTCCTTCTTTTTCTCCACCTTTTTTGGCGCATTTTTCGGGATCATCGGCCTGCTGTTCGGACTGGTGAAAAAGAAGCAGCCAATTCCATTTGGTCCATTCATCGCAATAGGCACGCTAGTGGCGTATTTCTTTGGTGAGAAAATCGTTGATTGGTATTTGAATCTATTACTAACTGTTTTTTAATTAAAGGAGTTTTTTAAATGGCACTTTCCCTTTTTTCGGGCAGAAGCAAGGTTGTCAATCTTGTTCTCAATGACCATTCCATCCGGTATGTTGAATTGAAGCAGAAAAATCCAGCCATGCCTCATCAGTACGGACAACGTTATTTGCCTCCTGGTATCATTTCGGACGGCAAAATCCAGGACTTTGATACATTGGTGAATATCCTTGATGAATGTATTGATGATTGGAAAATCGCCAAAAGGGAAATCCGTTTTACCGTGCCTGATTCTCTGGTGATTATCAGGAAGGTTTCAATTCCTGCTGATGTAAAAGAAGATGAAATCCATGGATACTTGTACTTGGAACTGGGGACTTCAATACATCTGCCATTTGAAGATCCAGTATTTGATATCATTACCCTTGGTGTTGAGGACCAAAAGCAGGAGATTCTTGTTTTTGCCGCACCTGAAAAATATGTAACAGAATATGCTGATCTGTTCAAAAGTACCAAACTGAAGCCGATTGCTGCGGACATCTCACCGCTTGCTATATACAGGCTATATCATCAAAATGATATGGCGTGGGAAAACGAGGTGCTTCTGTCGATCCAGTTTGACCTCGATGTTGTCAGCATGTGTGTGTTCGAGGAGCATATTCCTGTCTTCATGCGGCACATCCCGGGTGACCTGAAGGAAAACTGGAAGGTGAAACGGGGAAGGGAGCGCGGTACCGAACAGGAACTGGTTTATGAAGGGGAATTCTCCGAACTGACCTTCCAGCTTGAAGATATCTATCGTGATATTGCAAAGCTGATGGATTTTTACCGCTATTCTCTTACACATGGCAAAAATGAAGTGACGCGTATTCTTGTAAACGGCGACCATCCAATGTTCGATCGAGTGATTATGGATATGAAGGAACGATTTGAGATCCCAGTAGATACCTTGAAGGTCATAATGCATGGAAGCGGCCAGGAGTTATTGCCAAATTCCTTTCATCTGGCGCTGGGGCTTGGATTAAAAGAGGTGCAATGATGCTAGTCGAGATTAACCTTTTACCTAAAAAAGAACATAAGAAATCTTCAATGCTCATTATGACACTGACTGGAATTCTATTATTTTCAGTCAGTGCCTCAATAATATTTTTCCAGGGCAGCAGCTATGAAAGTAAGATGGCATCACTTGATAAGCAGATCGAAAGTCTTCAGAAGCTGAATGAAGCCCAGCAGGCGAAACTGAGTGAAGGGGATGCTGGCAGCTCAACTGTGAAGCTTCAGGAAGCAGTGAAGTGGGCAGAGCAATATCCGCATGAAACGGTACCGCTTCTTCAAAAGACCATTGCCCTGCTGCCTGAGCGCGGCTTC
The DNA here is from genome assembly GCF_018424685.1 of Mesobacillus boroniphilus. NCBI lineage: Bacteria > Bacillati > Bacillota > Bacilli > Caryophanales > Bacillaceae > Mesobacillus > Mesobacillus boroniphilus. The sequence goes on along the minus strand of NZ_QTKX01000001.1, from coordinate 2,259,192 downwards.
ATCCAAAACTTTGAATATAGCGATTCGAACTCTGTTGTAATTCAGATTCAATTTGATGCATCAAGAGACGCTGCTTTTTACTTGAGTTCCCTAAAAGGTGCGGATTGGGTAGAGGGAGTATCATTGATGAATGTGGTCGCACAAAAGCAGGATGAAGAAACAGAAGCTGCCACATCGACTGTTAATGTGGAGAAGGAGGAAGATAAAATCCTTCCTCGTTACAGTGCAGAGTACGAAATCAGGTTCAAGCCAGAATTATTCAAAGGAAATAACGGTATCGCTTCAAAAGGGGGGAATGAAACATGAACCTCCAACTTGAAAAGAAACATACCATGATTTTGACACTAATGGCATTATTAGCAATTTTGATCTATATCGGTGTCTACTTTCTATACATATCACCGTTAAAAGACAGTCTTGCTCTCAAGGAAAGTCAACTTAAGTCTGAGCAGCAGCTGAGTGAGACACTGGAAACACGGTTGTCCACGGCAAGCGCAACCGATTTTAGCAGTACGGTCGAATTGCAGAAGATGCTGCCAGTCGATCCAATGACTGAACAACTTGTCCTGGACCTTGAAAAAGCTGAAGTCATATCGAACAGTTATATTACTTCCATGGAATTCAACAATGACGGTCAGGGAGTCAGTGAAGCTCAGCCAGCCCACGGTGAGCAGCCGGCAGTTGACAGCACTAGTACCGAAAACCAAGGAACAGAATCGGTCACAGCAGAGGAAAACCAGAATACTATGCCTGAAGGGATAGCAAAAAATTCTGTGACGGTGAAAGTTGAATCTGCCAGCTATTTTGAACTCGAAAAGTTCATTGCGACACTGGAAAAATTGCAGCGGGTGGTCATGGTCGAATCGATTTCATTCACTGGCCCTGAGGAAATCAATTCCCTTTCAGATGAAGAAAAGATGATTGCTATGACCTTGACGATCAATACATTTTATCTGTCAGGCTTTGATGACTTAAAAGACTACAACCCAAAAATTGAAACGCCCGAACCAGCAAACAAACGCAACCCTTTCCCGACTTTCGGAGATTATTCAGAAGATAACCTTACAGAAAATGAACAACCCAATGTCGATGGAACAGAAGGAACGGACGAAAACTAATCTAGTAAAAAAATTGACGAAAGCATTCTATAACAAGACGACAAAAGTCTTGTTATTTTTTTTTGCCACTATGATAGGATGAAGCCAAACACGAACGGGCAGGGGGAGGTACAAGCATTGGACAAGCAAGGAAAGTCAATCACAATCAAGATTAATGGCAAGGACCGTCCGGTTCAGGTAGACAACAAAAATCAGAATATTGGAAGCATAAAGAAGCCTATACAGGAAGAACCCATTGAAAAAGGTAAATATGATAAAGAAAAAAGCAGCAGTTACCAGATCAACGATATCCGTGGAGACCGGAGCAAGGTGTATCCGCTGGAAAAGGATGCAGCGTTGAATGAAACAGCGGCCGCCCAAGAACAAGCTGAGGAGAGCTTTGACTGGATCTTGCCTGATCCTGTCGATGAGGAAATCATCAAAGAATACAAAATCACCCCAAAGCAGGAAAAAAAGCAAAAAAAGAAAAGCATCGGCATTTCGGTATGGAATACTAAAACGAAACGGAATAATCGTCTTTATACGACTATTATTTTGAATGTCCTTTTTGCCGTTTTACTTGGGACGGCGTTTGGAGTGACATTCCTTAAATTCCTGCCATCAGAACCGAATACAGCTGCACCAGCAGTGACCCAGCCAAAAGCTGGTCCGACAGCTGAAAGCCCTGCAGGTGGCAATGAGTCGCTTGATTTACAATCAATTCCGGCCTTTATCATCCAGAATGGCATTTTCACAACAGAGGCTGCTGCAAAGGAAAGGGTGAATCTCCTTGATGGCCAGGGAGTTACAGCAGAGTTGTTTCCTGTGAATGGCAAGTTCGCCGTCTATTTAGCAACCGCTGGAAGCATTGAGGCTGCGAAACAACAGGCAGAGGCACTCGAGGCTAAAGGGGTTGAGGTGTTCGCAAAACCATTCGAGATTGCAGGTGGAACGGCAGCTGGCTTAACAGCAGCTGAATCGGAATTCCTCCAGCAGGCACCGGAAATCTATACAATCCTGATGAGCGGAGCTGCAGCTGCGTCGGAGGAAGTGAAAAAAGCAGAAAATTACCAGGCGATGATCAGCAAAATAGAAGACAAGAGTTTAAAGGATCCAACCGTTCTAAAGGCTAAGGCGAGCATGGAGAGGGCGGGTGCTGCCTTTATGAGCTACCAAAAAACTAAGGATGCCAACCAACTGGCGGAAATGGAGAAAAGCCTTCTGGCATTCCTGTCAGCCTATCAATCGCTTGGCAAGTAATACATTCCGGCAATCTATTTATTGGCGGGATGGAGAAAGAATATTTTCCGGGAAATTGTACAAATTAACAGAGCCTTCGGCAAATTGCGCCAGGCTCTGATTTTTTTTGCCAGAATAAGGACTTTAGATTGTTTGAAATGGTGAACTTTGATAGTATTAGCTTGTATCTCCCTTTGATGCAAAAAGAAAAGAAAGGTGATTTTATGCAACGCCTCATTTTAGCCTCTTCTTCTCCACGGCGAAAAGAACTTCTTGAAAACCTCCGCTTGAAATTTGAAATCTCGAGCAGTGATGCAGACGAAAGTTTCAGTGAGTCCCTCAGCCCTGCTGAAGTGGTTATGGACCTTGCTTCCAGAAAGTCGGGAACTGTGGCTCAAGATTATCCAAATTGTTTTGTGATTGGCTCAGATACTGTCGTGGTCAACGATGGAACGATCCTTGGGAAGCCTGAAAGCGGACAAGAAGCCTTACAGATGCTCAAAAAGCTGTCTGGGAACACCCATTCAGTTTACACAGGAGTATCGATCATCTCCCCTGAGAAGGAAACACGTTTCTATGAAAAAACAGATGTGACGTTCTGGGAATTGTCAGATGAAGAAATCGACACCTATATAAAGAGCGGTGAACCCTTCGATAAGGCAGGCGGCTATGGAATCCAGGGATTCGGCAGTATGCTTGTCAAAAAGATCAGTGGGGATTATTACACAGTTGTTGGACTGCCTGTATCCAGATTGATCAGGGAGTTAAGAAAAATCGGATACAACCTTCCTTATTAAAAGAAAGCCACAGAAACTTCTTCTACACTTCCCTCGTCATAATAAATGACCGGGAGGAAAACCGATTGTCTACAAATTCATTAATGATCAGAGATTATCCGCAAAATGAGCGGCCGCGGGAGCGATTTGTCCAGAATGGCCCTCAAAGCCTTTCCAATCATGAATTGCTTGCCCTGTTGCTAGGAACGGGATCGCGCGAGGAATCAGTTCTCCAGCTAGCAAACCGAATGCTTTCCCAGTTTGAGGGCCTCCGCCTTCTAAAAGATGCTACTCTGGAAGAGTTAACCCAAATAAAAGGGATCGGAAAAGCAAAAGCGATCCATGTACTCGCGGCAGTTGAAATCGGCAGGCGCATCGCCAACCATACCCTTGATGAACGCTATGTGATCCGCTCACCGGAAGACGGTGCGAAATACTTAATGAGTGATATGCGCTTTTTGACACAGGAGCATTTTGTCTGCTTATACTTGAATACGAAAAACCAGGTGGTCCACAAGCAGACGATTTTTATCGGCAGCCTTAACGCTTCCATAGTACACCCAAGAGAGGTGTTTAAAGAAGCAGTACGCCGGTCAGCAGCGTCTGTCATTTGCGTCCATAATCATCCATCAGGTGATCCTACCCCAAGCAGAGAAGATATAGAAGTGACGAAAAGACTTGCTGAGTCCGGTAAAATTGTCGGAATTGAATTGTTAGATCATTTAATCATTGGGGAAAATAAATATGTTAGTTTGAAGGAAAAAGGGTATGTATGATACTAGGATTTTGATTGACGTTGCGATATAATATAATTTATGATTTTTGCGGACAAAGTTAAAATTTTGTCAGGAAATCTGCCTATGAACAATCAACTAATTTTGTTATAGATTGCCTGTTCTTTTATTGCATTTTTTGTTAAGAAAGGGAGATACAAATATGTTTGGGATCGGAACAAGAGACCTCGGAATAGACCTTGGTACTGCTAATACACTCGTTTATGTTAAAGGAAAAGGAATTGTTTTAAGAGAGCCGTCGGTTGTGGCACTTCAGACGGATACGAAAAATATCGTTGCTGTCGGTAATGACGCGAAAAATATGATTGGCCGTACACCAGGTAACGTCGTAGCATTAAGGCCGATGAAAGATGGCGTTATTGCTGATTACGAGACAACAGCGTCAATGATGAAATACTACATTAAACAGGCAACGAAGAATAAAGGCTGGTTTGCCGGTAAGCCGTATGTAATGGTATGTGTTCCTTCTGGAATAACAGCTGTTGAGGAACGAGCGGTTATTGACGCAACTCGCCAGGCAGGCGCAAGAGATGCCTTTACGATTGAGGAACCGTTTGCAGCAGCTATTGGGGCAAACCTTCCTGTATGGGAGCCAACTGGCAGCATGGTTGTCGACATTGGCGGCGGTACGACAGAAGTGGCGATCATATCTCTAGGCGGAATCGTTACATCTCAATCTGTGCGCATTGCTGGTGATGAGATGGATGGTGCAATCATCAATTATATTCGTAAAACTTACAACCTTATGATTGGTGAGAGAACAGCTGAAGCGATTAAAATGGAAGTTGGTTCAGCAGGAGACGCGGATGGGATTGAAAATATGGAAATCCGCGGCCGAGACCTGCTGACAGGATTGCCAAAGACCATTGAAATCACAGCCGAAGAAATTGCCAGAGCGTTGCGTGACACAGTATACGCCATTGTTGATGCTGTTAAGCTGACACTTGAAAAAACGCCGCCAGAACTAGCTTCTGACATCATGGACCGCGGAATTGTCCTTACTGGCGGAGGCGCATTGCTGCGTAATTTGGACAAGGTCATCAGTGAGGAAACAAAAATGCCGGTCTTGATCGCCGAAGACCCGCTTGATTGTGTTGCAATTGGTACAGGCAAGGCATTAGATCATATCGATTTATTCAAGAGCAAAGCAAAAGAATCAAGGTAATAGGAAGAAGGGAAGCGGGGGAAATCCACTTCCCTCCTCTTCTGTAATCCATTTTTTTAGATTAGAGGTGTAAATCATGCCACAGTTCTTTTTTAATAAACGCCTGATAATGCTGCTTGTGAGCATTATAGTCCTCGTGGCATTGATTGGATTTTCTTTAAGGGAAAGAGAAGAATTGACATGGCCCGAACAGTTTGTCAAAGACTCTACCAGCTGGGTGCAATCCGTTGTCTCAAGACCTGCGAATTATATTGCTGGTTTAATCGAAAACCTTCAAGACTTGCAAAATACATATCAGGAAAACAAAGAGTTAAAGAAACGCGTTGATGATATGGCCCGCCTTGAAGCGAAAGTATACTCCCTTGAAAAAGAAAACGAGGAGCTTCAGGAAATTTTAGACAAGAAAGAATCACTAGCAGACTACGAACCAATTCAGGCAGTCAGGATTGCCAGAAGTCCTGAACGCTGGAATGAACTGATCATCATTAATAAAGGCGCTGCTAACGGCGTCGAAAAAAACATGGCGGTTATTACTGCAAAAGGTTTAATCGGTAAGATCAAGAGTACGACACCATTTTCGGCAACCGTGCAGCTAGTCAGCTCCATTGACCCGACCAACAGAATTTCTGCGATCCTCCAGGCAGAAAAGCCGCTTTACGGCACAATCGAAGGGTATGACAAGAAGAAAGAACTTCTTTTGTTAAAAGGGCTTCCGTATGATGCGGAAATTGAAAAAGGGCAGAATGTCGTCACGACTGGTATGGGTGGAATTTTCCCTAAGGATCTTCCAATCGGCAAGGTTGTCAAGGTTGTCCCTGATCAATTTGGCCTGAATCAAACGGCATATATTAAGCCAGAAGCAAATCTTTATGATTTGGAACATGTTATGGTTGTTAAGAAATCAATGGTCTCAGTGGACCTTGAAGAAAGCTTGGAAGATAGTGAAGGTGAGGAGGAAGACAATTGATCCGTTTCCTGCTCCCGGCACTTTTCGCTTTATTATTCATCCTGGAAAGTTTGTTTGTCGAACTTCTGCCTGCAGAATTATTCAACAGTGACCGGATTCTTGTTCCGCATTTCCTCATGGTAGGGATATTATTTTTGACGGCTTACCTGAGTCCAAGACATGGAATCCTTTATGGTATTATTTTTGGACTGCTTTTTGATGTCGTCTACACAGAAATTATTGGGATTTATCTATTCATGTTCCCGTTCATCGCCTATTTGTTCGCAAATATGATGAGGATTCTGCAGACCAATGTTTTGATTGTTTCAATTTTATCCCTACTTGGCATTGCGCTTTTGGAGGTAGGAGTTTACGAGTTGATGCTGTTGATAAAAATTACTGACCTGGACTTTTCGACCTATGTTAAAATAAGACTAGTCCCGACATTAATTCTAAACCTTGCGTTTATCATATTGGCTGCCTATCCATTTAAAAAACAATTCGAGAATGCTGCAGACAGACTTAGGAACGATTGAGTCATGATCTACTGTATTTGAGGACATGGAAGCAGCGGAGTATAGGGATGATTGATCACGCCTATTCAAATAAAGGAATTTGAAGAATGCTTGTCGAATTCCTTTTAATGATATAAAACAGATTTTTGTCCAGTTTCTGTCCCTCGGGCCGTAGCATTCCTGATGAAGAGCTTTCGAGGAAACGGGCTGCTCCTAGTGAATATTCGCGGTTGAATGGGAACAAAGGAGTATATTGGGGTTATTGGACAGGCTGTGGAATTGCTTTCTCGCAGGGCGTAACATGCCTGTTGAGGCTGACCAAGGCGCTAGCGCTTTTCTTATGAGGTGAACATCCAGTATGAAGAAAACACAAAATGTGACAATAAAAGGAACAAAAGATGGGCTTACGCTCCATTTGGACGATACTTGCTCTTACGATGAATTGAAGAAGGAGCTTGATAGGAAGCTTTCGAATTCAACTCGTGTCCAGGAGGAGCAACAGCTGCTATCGGTTAAGGTGAAGGTAGGAAACAGGTACCTTTCAAAGGATCAGGAGGAAGAACTGAAAGATTTGATCCGCCAGAAGAGAAACTTAATCGTAGAGGAACTTGAGACGAATGTGATCACCAGGGATGAAGCTGAGAGGCTTCGTCAGGAAACAGAAATCGTGACTGTTGCCAAAGTGATCCGTTCAGGCCAGGTCCTTGAAATAACAGGAGATCTGCTGCTAATAGGAGATGTCAATCCCGGAGGAACGGTTAAGGCGACTGGGAACATTTTTATCATGGGTGCCTTGAAAGGCATTGCACATGCGGGCACAGAAGGAAATGAGGAAGCAGTCATTGCTGCATCTGTCATGAAGCCCTCCCAACTCAGGATCAGTGATTGCATCAATCGGGCTCCAGATGATGTCCCTGAAGAAGACAGCCGCGTGATGGAATGTGCTTACATATCAGACAATCAACAGATTGTTGTTGATAGATTGCAAGTTTTAATGAAGAAAAGACCTAATTTAACTAGATTCGAAGGAGGCCTCTAAAGTGGGAGAAGCGATAGTAGTTACATCCGGAAAAGGCGGAGTTGGCAAAACGACAACTTCTGCTAATATAGGTACAGCTTTAGCCCTACAAGGCAAAAGAGTCTGTCTTGTTGATACAGATATCGGCTTGCGTAACTTGGACGTTGTCATGGGGCTTGAAAACCGCATTATCTATGATCTTGTTGACGTAGTTGAAGGAAGATGCAAGATTCATCAGGCCCTTGTAAAAGATAAACGCTTCGATGACCACCTTTACTTGCTTCCAGCTGCCCAGACCAGCGATAAAACTGCGGTCCAGCCGGAACAAATGAGAAAATTGGTGAATGAACTGAAGCAAGATTATGATTATATCATCATCGATTGCCCGGCAGGAATCGAACAAGGATATAAAAACGCCGTTGCTGGTGCTGACAAGGCAATTGTTGTCACAACACCAGAAGTATCCGCGGTCAGGGATGCTGACAGGATTATCGGCCTGCTTGAAAAAGAAGAAAATGTTGAATCACCAAAGCTGGTCATCAACCGTATCCGAAGCCATATGATGAAAAATGGCGACATGCTTGATGTGGACGAAATCACTACACATCTATCCATCGATTTGATCGGGATTGTGGCCGATGATGATGAAGTTATCAAAGCTTCAAACCACGGCGAGCCAATCGCACTGAACCCAAATAGCAAAGCTTCCATCGCATATAGGAATATTGCTCGCAGAATTCTTGGTGAATCAGTTCCCTTGCAGCAATTAGACAACGATAATAAAGGCGTATTTTCGAAGATTAAAAAGTTCTTCGGAGTCCGCTGATCACAAGGCATCTGCTCTCACTTGTTCGAGAGCAGATGCCTTTTTCATTCAATTAATGGAAATTGTCATACTCTTATTGGACAGGTCATAGACTTGTACTAACTTAGAGTACAAGGGGAATGGTGGGGATTGGATGAACTCGAGAACTGATGATATACGCAGAAGGATGATGAAGAGGAAAAGAGAGCGGGAAAGAATGGAGAAAGTGAATCATAACCGCTTTTTCTCGACGGAAGAAGAACGGCATGGTTTTGACAGGATTCCATCTTATGACATGGGTCCAGGGGAAGGCGGACATCCTCTTTTCAAGAAGGAAGTTTTTCTGTTCAAGGTGCTTGCTTCCGCATGTCTCGTTTTGATCATTGCAATCATTTTCCGGAGTCCATCTGAAAAAGCAGAAACGATCCAGCAATATGTGAAACACACGATGGACCAGGAATTCCAGTTTGCTGCCGTTTCTAACTGGTATGAAGACCAATTTGGCAAGCCACTGGCATTACTTCCAGCAAAAAGTGCAGATGAGGAAAATAAGCAGGAACTGAACCCAGACAACCAATATGCTCTCCCTGCTTCCGGGAAGATCCTTGAGGATTTTGGCGACAATGGCCAGAGAATTATGATTGAAACCGGCAAAGGTGCCGGCGTGGAAGCCATGGATGAAGGACTTGTCCACTTTGTCGGCATGAAAGAAGGATTCGGTAAAACGGTCATTGTGCAGCATGCAGACAAGAGTGAAACATGGTACGGAAACCTTGACGATATCGATGTGAGCCTCTATGAATATATTTCTAAGGGAGCAAAGTTAGGTACGGCAATGGACAGTACGGATGGAATAAAAGGTTCATTTTATTTCGCTATTAAAAAAGGGGATGACTTCGTAGATCCCGTCCAGGTGATTAAGTTTGAATAAAGCCATTGCCTTATTGCGAAAAATACACATCCATCCTTTATTGTGGGTGATCATCGCCCTTGCTGTTGCGACCGCGCATTTTATAGAGCTGATGATGGTGCTGCTGATTATTTTTGTTCATGAAATGGGACATGGTGCTGCAGCTTCTTTTTTTTCGTGGAGAATCAAGAAAATCGCCCTGCTTCCTTTCGGCGGGGTAGCTGAAATGGATGAGCACGGGAACAGGCCGTTAAAAGAAGAACTGATTGTTGTTCTGGCAGGCCCCCTGCAGCATGTTTGGATGATGGCGCTCTCCTATTTGCTGTTTACAGCAGGTTTATTTCCAGAGAAATGGCATCTGCTGTTCATCGAATATAATATAATGATCCTCCTGTTCAATCTTATCCCCATCTGGCCATTGGATGGAGGCAAGCTGGTGTTCATTCTGTTATCGATGAACAAATCCTTTCAGGAGGCACATCTGCGGACATTGTATGTTTCAGCAGGAACCCTGGTCATTTTTTCGGCTATACTAATCATTCTCGCACCTTTGACACTGAATGTCTGGGTCATCATCGGTTTCCTGGCGTTTTCTATCTATTATGAATGGAAGCAGCGGCGTTTTACGTTCATGCGTTTTTTAATGGAAAGGCATTATGGGAAGCAGGTGGATTTGAGAGAACTAAAGCCAATAAACGCAACCGAGAATGAAATGGTCGGTCAGATACTGGAAAAGTTCCAGCGTGGCTGCAAGCACCCAATCATCGTCAAGCAGCAGAACGGCAAGGAAATGGTCATGGATGAGAATGAATTGCTCCATGCTTTTTTCAGTGAGAAGTTATTGTCAGCAAAGATAGGAGATTTGCTTTACACCTTTTAAAATAGGATAATAAATGCAGCGCAGACAGCTTTTGCGCTGCATTTTTTTGCGGATAGGGAGAAACAATGAACAAGCTAATCATTAATGCAAATTCTAGAGAAAAGCGCTTCGCATTGGTCAAGAATGGTGAAGTCGAAAAAATATATATCGAACAGCCTGACCAGCAATCTCTGGTCGGGAATATTTATTTTGGTATCGTAGAAAAAGTGATACCAGGGATGAACGCAGCATTCGTCAATTTTGGCGAAGAAATGAGTGGTTTTCTTCAAAAAGATAAACTAGCATCCTATGTACTGTCAGAAGATGAGAATAAAGCGAATCGGATGATTTCTTCGTATGTGCATCAAGGTGAAAAGCTGCTTGTTCAGGTTGAAAAAGACGCGGCCGGGACAAAAGGGGCAAGGCTGACAGGAATCATTGAATTACAGGGAGAGAACCTTGTATATATGCCTCAGGGTAAATACATTGCTGTTTCTAAAAAGGCAGACTCGACAGACACCAGGAATAAGTGGAGAGAATTCGCCAGTCATGTCAAAATGCCTGAGGAAGGTCTTATTTTCAGGACCGAAAGCCTGAAACAGACTGAAGAAGCAATCATGCGTGAGCTAGAGCAGCAGCGGGTTCAATATGCTCAAATGACAAAGTCCATGTCAGCAATGAAGAAGCCAGGACTCGTTCACAGTCGCGATTACTTTTTTGAGCAGGCTGTTGCAGCACTTCTTTCTTTTGAAAATGGAGAAGTGGTTACGGATTGTCTCGAGTTTAAGAAAAGAATTCAGCACCATATCACAGAGGGTAAAGAGATTAAGTTTTATAGTGGGAAAGATCATATCTTTTCTTTTTATAAAATTGAACAGGAAATCGAACGGCTGCTTAAAAGGTTGGTATGGCTGGAAAAAGGAGCCTACATGGTCATTGACCAGGCAGAGGCACTTACGATGATCGATGTGAACACAGGCAAGTTTTCCGGCAAAACGGATTTGCGTGACACGATCATGAAAACAAATTTGAATGCGGCGGTTGAAGCTGCAAGGCAAATCAGGCTCAGGGATCTTGCGGGCATCATTCTGATCGATTTTATTGATATGAAGAGTAATACGGATCGGGAAAACGTATTGAAACTCATTCAAAAAGAACTGCTTCAGGATGAGCGCCGAACACGGATTGTCGGCTTTACCGAGCTGGGAATCCTCCAATTGACAAGAAAGAAGACGAAGCAATCGATGGCCGAGACTCTGACTGAAAACTGCTGGACTTGCGGAGGTACAGGACAGGTGCTGAGCACGGAAACCGTTGCATACAGACTCGAGCGGGCACTGTGGGAGTACAAAAACTCCGATTACGAAGAAATTCACGTAGCTGCGACCAAGGCGGTCATAAACCATTTTTCAGGCGAGGCCGATATCCATAAATTGAGGCTTGAAAAAGCACTGGGCTTTAAGATAAAATTCTCAGTGTCAGACGCGGCGAAACCTTTTTATGAGATCCTTAAGGTTGGTGCTTCGACAGAACACGGTTGAACCAAAGCTGGCCATTAAAAGAACATCGATTTATATGTTGACACTTTTGCTCGGCATATGATAGTATTTTAATGTTATTGTTTGTAGCACCCGTGCTACAACCGCACGCATCAGGTATTTAAGATTTGCTTTTTGCAAACGCCTGCTGATGGCGAGTCTGAGTCTAATGAGGAGGTGCAATGGAATGTACGCAATTATCGAAACTGGCGGCAAGCAAGTAAAGGTAGAAGAAGGACAAGCAATCTACATTGAAAAGCTAAACGCTGCTGAAGGCGAAACTGTAACTTTTGACAAGGTTCTTTTTGTAGGTGGCGATAACGTTAAAGTTGGTAGCCCAGTAGTTGAAGGCGCAACTGTTACAGCTAAAGTTGAAAAGAATGGCCGTCAAAAGAAAATCATCGTTTTCAAGTACAAAGCGAAAAAGAACAATCGTAAGAAGCAAGGTCATCGTCAGCCTTACACTAAAGTTGTTATCGACAAGATCAACGCTTAATTAAGGCGGATTACCATGATTCGTGCTACGATTAATCGTACAAAATCCGGAAGCATCCAATCGTTTACGATTAGCGGCCACGCTGGATTCGCTGCCCATGGCAGTGACATTGTCTGTGCAGGTGTTTCCACCATCTCCATTGGGACAGTCAATTCCATCATTGGTTTGACAGGTGTCACCCCGGACATTGAACAAGGCGCAGATGGTTTTCTCCGCTGTGACATCCCGGACAATTTGTCTGAGGATACACAGTCGAAAATCCAATTGCTCTTAGAAAGTATGGTCATTACATTGCAATCGATGGAAAAAGAGTACGGAAAGCATATAAAATTAACCTTCAAACAGTAGGAGGTGGAACAAAATGTTAAGATTAGATCTTCAATTCTTCGCTTCTAAGAAGGGTGTAGGTTCAACTAAGAACGGACGTGACTCAATCTCTAAGCGTCTTGGCGCTAAGCGTGCAGATGGTCAATTCGTATCTGGTGGTTCTATCCTTTACCGTCAGCGCGGAACTAAAATCTACCCAGGTGTAAACGTGGGTAAAGGTGGAGATGACACTCTATTCGCTAAGGTTGACGGCGTCGTTAAATTCGAACGTCTTGGCCGTGACCGCAAGCAAGTAAGTGTTTATCCTGCAGCTCAAGAAGCGTAAGCCAAAGAGAAGCCCTAACCACTGCGGTTAGGGTTTTCTTGTATTATGAAGCTTTTTGACTGCTAACCGTCTATCTATAGACTTAAAATTGGCTATGAGAAGGATTAGGGTAAATAAAATCTACAGGGATCCAACTAATATAAATACATAATTAGCTTACGCAGAATGGCTTTTTTGTTATACTTACACCAAGCAGTCTTATGAGTAGGAGTATGTGTATGAAAAAAGAGTGGGATACAATCGAGGTTTTGCGCCATGCACGACATGATTGGATGAATAAGCTTCAACTAATTAAAGGGAATTTATCGCTGAATAAAGTGGACCGGGCTAAAGAGATCATTGAAGAAATTATCATGGAAGCCAGGCAGGATGCAAAACTATCTAATTTACATCTACCTCAGTTTGCCTCTAAATTGTTAACCTGCAATTGGGAGAATCATCATTTCCAATTGGAATATGAAGTAATGGACTCCCAGAACTTCCACAGATTAGATGACCAGCTGTTGACTGGCTGGACAGAGCAGCTTTTTGATACATTTAATTCATCGATTGAACAATATCAGGAAAATCATCTCTCCGTCACAATTGAACCACAGGAGAAAGGAATTCGGTTCTTTTTTGATTTTAGCGGAATAATAAATGATAAAAATCGCTTAAAAACGTTCCTTGACCAGCAACCGGGTGAACATATGAAAGTTATATCGGATGGCGTGGTCGATGGGGAATTGACGATAGAAGTTTTTATGGAATCACTCTAGGGAAACATAATAAGCGATAACAAATTTCAGACAGGTGGTAATGACATAATGTTTGTCGATCAGGTTAAGATTTATGTTAAAGGCGGGGACGGCGGCGATGGAATGGTCGCGTTCCGACGTGAAAAGTATGTTCCGAAGGGCGGCCCAGCTGGCGGAGACGGCGGTAATGGTGCAAATGTAGTCTTCCAGGTAGAAGAGGGACTGCGGACGCTGATGGATTTCAGGTACCAGCGCCATTTCAAGGCACCGCGCGGCGAGCACGGAATGTCTAAAAACCAGCATGGTAAAAATTCAAAGGATATGATCGTAAAGGTTCCTCCAGGGACAATCGTGTCCGATGCTGAAACTGGCGCGGTCATTGCTGACTTGGTTGAACATGGGCAGCAGGCTGTCATCGCAAAAGGTGGTCGCGGCGGCCGTGGGAACTCGCGTTTTGCTACACCGGCCAACCCAGCACCAGAGCTTTCTGAAAAAGGTGAACCAGGACAGGAAAGAGAAATCATCATGGAGTTAAAGCTCCTTGCGGATGTAGGATTAGTGGGCTTCCCAAGCGTCGGGAAATCGACGTTATTGTCTGTTGTTTCAGCAGCTAGACCGAAAATAGCGGAGTATCACTTCACAACTATCGCTCCGAATCTTGGTATGGTTGAAACAGAAGACGGCAGAAGCTTCGTACTTGCAGACTTGCCTGGACTTATTGAAGGAGCCCATTCGGGAGTGGGCCTTGGGCATCAGTTCCTGCGCCATATCGAACGTACTCGGGTAATCATTCACGTAATTGACATGGCTGCAACGGAAGGCCGTGATCCTTATGAGGATTACTTAACGATTAATAATGAATTGAAGGAATATAACTTGAGGCTGACGGAAAGACCGCAAGTAATCGTGGCCAATAAAATGGACATGCCGGATGCGGAAGAGAACCTGAAGGTATTCAAGGAGAAAATTGGAGATGAACATCCTGTTTTCCCAATTTCGGCTGTAACGAGAGAAGGTCTGCGTGAGTTGTTATTCGCAGTAGCTGACTTGATTGAAAAGACTCCAGAGTTCCCTCTCATTGATGAAGTGGAATTAGAAAAAGATGAAACTCGTGTCATGTACAAGCATGAAAAAGCTGAGCAGGAATTCCAGATTACCCGTGAATCGGATGGTACGTTTGTCATTTCAGGTGACAGCATTGAAAGGCTATTCAAGATGACTGATTTTTCAAGGGATGAATCTGTCCAAAGGTTCGCCCGCCAGATGCGCGGTATGGGCATTGATGATGCTCTCCGCGAAAGAGGCGCGAAAGACGGAGATACCGTCAAGCTGCTTGAGTATGAATTTGAATTTGTGGAATAGGCTTAAATGATTTTAGAAGGTCGATTAGCCAGAAACAGGTTAATCGGCTTTCCTCTTTAAAAATAGATATTTTTCTTTTTAAGTCGCAGCAGCAAGATGATAAAAAAAGCTAGCAATCTGATGGGGTGGTGGAGATGAAGCAAAATCAAGATAGGAAGTTTTACCTTGTTCGTGAAGATGTCCTGCCTGAGGCAATGAAGAAAACGCTCGAGGCAAAGGAGATGATCGAACGTGGTAAGGCAGAATCAGTCTGGGATGCAGTTCAAAGGGTAGACTTGAGCCGGAGTGCATTTTATAAATACCGTGATACGGTCTTTCCGTTCCATACAGTTGTGAAGGAACGGATCATTACGCTGTTTTTCCAGCTTGAAGATCGGTCTGGTACGCTTTCTGAACTGCTTAGCACGGTTGCAGCTACTGGCTGCAATGTTCTGACTATCCATCAGACGATTCCTCTGCAAAGCAGGGCGAATGTAACGCTAAGCTTGAATGTCACCGAAATGAGAGTCGAAATGGATGAGTTGCTGGCAAGGTTGAAAAGACTTGAATTCGTAGAAAAAGTTGAAGTGCTGGGATCAGGTGCTTAAATAAAGTTTATTGTAGCAGGGGGGATGGACTTGATTATCGGATATCTCGGACCGGAAGCAACATTTACGGATTATGCTGCCCGGCAATTGTTTAAAGAGGCCAAGAGGATTCCATTTGTGAGCATACCAGAATGTATGGATGCTGCTTCTGCAGGAGAAATTGATGCAGCAATCGTTCCACTGGAAAACTCAATCGAGGGTTCAGTAAATGTCACCATTGATTATCTAGTCCATGAAACAGACCTTCAGATTGTTGGTGAAGCGGTGGTGCCAATCAAGCAGCATTTGCTGGTTCATCGAGACAATGTTGAAAAGTGGAGGGAAGCTGAATTAATTTTAAGCCATCCACACGCACTTGCACAGTGCCATAAATTTTTGCATAAAGAATTCAAAGGAATTCCCCTTGAAAATATGTCTTCTACAGCCGCAGCGGCTATATATGTACAAAACCATCCTGAACGGAACATCGCCGCAATTGCGAATAACCTTGCTGCAGAGGAGTACGGATTAGCCACGGCTGAGAAAAATGTCCATGATTACAGCTATAACCATACCGTATTTGCTGTGCTGGCAAAGGAAAAACATGACATTTACATAGCTCCAACTGAAGAGTCCAAGACAAGCTTGATGATTACATTGCCTTCAGATCGCGCAGGAGCGCTGCACCAAGTCTTATCTGCTTTCTCATGGCGAAAGCTCAATCTTTCCAAAATTGAATCACGCCCGATGAAAACGGGTCTAGGAAAATACTTTTTCATTATCGATATTAATTTGAAAATGGATGATGTATTAATTCCAGGAGCCATTGCTGAACTAGAGGCATTAGGCTGCACTGTTAAACTGATTGGAAGCTATTCGAGCCATAAGATATAAAAAATCCATCAATTGATGGATTTTTTTATATCCCTATTCTAAATCAATAAGTAATTTTTCTTTACGCAGCGTTTCTTCAGCTTCATCCAGCGCTTTTTCCGTCGGAGCAGAAATTGTGTGCAAGTGGATTCCGTCCGTTAACTCTGATAAATAGGAAGCTTTGGTTGCTCTGATTTTTTCCATGAACTGTTTTACTTCGTTTCGGTTTGAGACCATGATGGAAGCTGTTAAATCCCCATACACTGGATGCTCGATTCTTACATCCTTAACAGTTACACCTTGATCGACAAGAAGCAGGAGTTCTTCTTCTGTCCTTTCAGGGCCGTGTGAGACGGCAATGGTCCTTTCCGCCGCTGAAGGACGGGAGGCATGCATATAAAGATATCCCTGGCTCGTAGCGATGATTGGTTCGTTTTTAGCTTTAAGCAAGGTGATATCACCAACAATGACCTGTCTGCTTACATTTGTAATTGTCGCAAGCTCGCCTCCGGTGATAGGCTCACTGCTTTCCTGCAGACGTTTCAGGATATAGGCGCGGCGTTCATCTCCGAGGATTTTCGTAGGTTCCTTCATAATCCGATCTCTCCTTCGACTCTTCATTCGAGAATTTTACCATAAAATCAGCTTGAAGTTAAATGGCAGGGACCTGTGCGATGATTGCTGCAAGCATTTTCCCAAGGTCGACTACATCTTCCTGACTAGTCTCCCTCCCGAACGAAATTCTGAAAAATTCCTTTGCCTGCTTCCCGTTGATTCCCATTGCAGACATCGTCTTCGCTGGTGACAGCATGCCGGTATGACAAGCTGTACCGGTTGAAATCGCAAATCCTTTGCGGTTGCATTCAAGCAAGACATATTGTCCCTCAAGACCTTTTATCGCCATTCCGACAATACCTGGAAGCAGTTCATCGCCCTCTGCACCAAAAATTTCAATTGATTCCCTGACATCTGAAAGGGAATCAATAAAAGCAGTTCTTAGCTTTTTTATTCTCTGCGCTTCAGTTTCCATGAGAGAATGAGCTTTTTGCGCTGCTGCGGTCATCGCTGCGACTCCCGGGACATTTACCGTGCCAGGCCTGAAGCCTTTTTCATGTACAGTTCCTTCAATGTAAGGCTTAGAGGCAAGCTTGGGATTTACATAAGCCACTCCAGTTCCTTTAGGTCCGTAAAACTTATGTCCAGAAGTTGAAAGGGAATCTACCCATCCAGCAAGTGGCGCAACTGGTATTTTTCCGAAGGTTTGCACGCAATCAGTGTGAATCAGTATATCTTTAGAGCGGCAATAATTAGCAATATTGATGATCGGCTGGATTGTGCCGACCTCAGGATTGCCGTGCTGAATAGAAACGAGCACAGTTTCCGGCCGGACAGCTTCGATAAATCTTGTAAACTCAATTTTGCCATTTCGGTCCATTGGGAGAAATGTGATCTCCCATCCCTCTCTTTCAAGCTTTTTCATCAGATTATAGACGGAGGAATGTTCAGCAGCCCCGGTTATAATATGGTTGCCGTTTTTTCTTTTGGCAGAGAGGAGTGCCATAATTCCAAGATAATTCGCTTCAGAGCCTCCACTTGTAAAATAAATCCCCGCTTTATCAACACCAAGCAAACGGGAGAATTCTTGTCTGCAGCTCTCCAAAAGATTAGCAGAAGCACTGCCTGCTTCATGAAGGCTCTGGCTATTCCCAAAGTACTTTGTCGATGCCTGGATAAAAATATCTGCCGCGTCCCGGTCCAGTGGACATGTTGCCGCGTAATCGAAATATTTCATAGGTTCGCTCCTGTTCAACAATTATGGGTTGCTTGTGCCCGAAATCAGGCTTTCTAACGAATCTCGGTCACAAGAAGAACCAACTTGTGCCCGAAATCAGGCTTTCTAACGATTTTCGGTAACAAGAAGAACTAACCTGTGCCCGAAATCAGGCTTTCTAACGAATCTCGGTAACAAGAAGAACCAACTTGAGCCCGAAATCAGGCTTTCTAACGATTCTCGGTAACAAGAGGAACCAACTTGAGCCCGAAATCAGGCTTTCTAACGATTCTCGGTAACAAGAAGTGCCAACTTGTCTCCGAAATTAGACTTTCTTTCAAATCTCGGTCACAAGAAGAACCAACTTGAGCCCGAAATCAGGCTTTCTAACGAATCTCGGTCACAAGATGAACCAACTTGTGCCCGTAAACTTGGTTTTGTTCTCATTACGGTCACAAATCGTACAGTCCATGCAGTCTTACTTCCTCTTGCTTTTCCCAATGATCAAAATAAAAGTTCTTGTCAACAGTGTAAATGTGTGTAAATATATATGTCAAGACACCTGTTAATCCAGGAGGCTATCATTATATGAAACAATCAAATGTAATCATTGTTGGCAGTGGTATTGCCGCACTGCAATTGGCCAATAAATTACCGAAGGATTTAAATGTGATTATTCTCACAAAGAAGGAAATGACAGCGGGCAATTCTTATCTTGCACAGGGTGGAGTAGCAGCAGCGGTTGCACCGAGTGATGACCCTTACTTCCATTATCTCGACACAATGGAAGCGGGAGGTCATCATAATAATTCTGAAGCTGTCCTTGAAATCACCAAAAAAGCACCGGAGTTGATCAAGGGATTATGGCAATCAGGCTGCCGCTTTGATGAAGACGGAGAAGGAAAATTGCTTCTTGGGATGGAAGGAGCCCATAGTGAAAAGAGGATTGTCCACAGCGGAGGCGATGCGACGGGTAAGCATATGGTCGACTTTTTGCTCTCGAACCTGGATGCCAATATTTCAATTGAACAATCCACATTCGTATATGAGCTAATTTTAGATAGTGAAGGGACTCGCTGTATCGGTGTTAAAGCTAAGTGCATGGACGGAACGAATGAAACTTATCTTGCTCCCCAC